>DATBDG010000123.1:0-7714 GCA_036270055.1 Chthoniobacterales bacterium | reverse complement strand
GGTTGAGCGGCGCGCCCGCCTAACGGCCCCGCGCCGCCTTTAGGGTGGCCGCCATTTGGTAGGGCGAGGCTCCGTCGAGCCGGAGGGAGGATGTCGCTTCAGTTGCCCCGTGCCCTCTCCAGCTCGACGGCGTCTCGCCCTGCCAGACTCCATTTTGCGTCAAGGTTTTTTTGCGCGGCGAAGCAAAATAAAGTTCCGATTTTTTCTTGTGAGGCCGCTGCTCGATTTCTAATCTGAAGCCGCAGGCCGGGAGGAGAGAGACCGGGTGTGAACAAGATGTGAACAAAGTCAGCCCTTGGAACGGAGTCGAGCGTATGAAGAGAAGAGAACGTCATTTTTGGGTTAGCACTCCGGCGGTTTCCCCCGCGATGATGCCACCTCCGCGCCGCGATGTAACTTCGCTTTTTCCCTCGTATAAAGGGCTTTTTGACCATCCCCTTGCGCCGCCAAAAACGAAAATAGCGGCCCCGAATGGCCTCGCGCGCCCTGCAACCTCTTCCCGCATCGCACGTTTGCTCGTCGTTCCTGGCGTTATTTAACGCTGTTAACAAGTCGCCATGGACGAGAAGTGTGCCCAGTTGTGGACGAAGCTTGCTGCCGCTCTAAAACCAGAGGTCAGCACCGATACTTTCAAGCGTTGGTTTTCCGCCATCAAACTAACCGGCGCGACCGCGGATGAGATCACGCTGCTCGTTCCCAACAACATTTATCAGTTTTGGATCGAGAGTAACCACATGCCCGCACTGCAAAGCGCGATCACGTCCGTCGTCGGCGGCCCACGCGCGGTCAAGTTTATCTGCGCGGTCGACACCTCGATCGGATCCGATGCGGCCGAACCGGAGCCGGGTGTTTCGGCCAGAGCCCAAAACGCGGCCGCACGGGCGAGCAAGACGCCGGGCCTGAATCCGCGCAACACCTTTGAATCCTTCGTCGTCGGGCCTAACAATGAGATCGCGCATGCCGCGAGCCTCGCGGTCGCGCAGTCGCCCGCCAAAACCTACAACCCGCTTTTCGTCTATGGCGGGGTCGGCCTGGGCAAAACCCACCTCATGCAGGCGATCGGCCAATACATCGGCGCGCGGGGCAAGCAGACCCGCGTCATGTACCTCTCGAGCGAGTTGTTCATCAACGAATTCATCGACGCCATCCAGCACAATAACCTCGTCAAATTTCGCAAACGCTATCGGCAGGCCGACCTCCTCCTGATCGACGACATTCATTTCCTGGGCGGGAAAGAACGTTCGCAGGAAGAGTTTTTTCACACCTTCAACACTCTCTTCGACGGCCATAAGCAGATCGTTCTCTCGAGCGATCGACCCGCCTCGGAGATTGCCAACCTCGAGCATCGGCTCGTCTCGCGTTTCGAGTGGGGACTGACGGCCGAGCTGCAACCGCCCGACGTCGAGACCCGCATGGCCATCCTGCGCAAGAAAGCGCACACCCTTAAAATCAAATTGCGCGACGAGATTTTCGATTTCCTAGCCACGCGCATCAAAACCAACGTGCGCCGGCTGGAAGGCGCCCTCATGCGGGTGGCGTCGTTCGCCTCCCTCAGCGGGAAGGAGCTAACGCACGAGGTGGTCGAGCATTTGCTCAAGGATATTCTGCAGGAAGAAGCTCGCCGCGCAGTCACGATCGACCAGATCCAGCGGCGCGTGGCCGAGCACTTCGATGTCCGCCTCGCCGATATGACGAGTAAACGGCGCCCGGCCAATATCGCCTTCCCACGCCAGATCGCGATGTATCTGGCGCGCGAGCTGACGAAGGCGTCGCTCAACGAAATCGGCGAAGCCTTTGGCGGGCGCGATCATGGCACCGTCCTGCATGCCTGCAAGCTGGTGAAGAAGCGGATGAAGGAGCAGGACAAAATTCGCCAGACCATCTCGTTCATCGACAGCGCCCTCCAACGCTAGACGACTTCCATTGTGAGCGCAGCGAACAATCTCATCAGATCGGCCTGGCGTGGCTTGTGAGGTCCTTCGCCACGCTCCAGGATGACAGGGCGGAGGCGCGCGCTCACAACCATCAAAGTCCTCTTCACTCGCGAAGCGAGATTGCGGTTGCCGGATAAAAACGGAAGCCTTACATCTTAACGACTCCTATCCGTCTTCATGAAATTTAGCGTTACGAAAGAGAAGCTGCTCGAATGTCTGCAACAGGTTCAAAACGTCGTCAGCACTCGCACGACCCTGCCGATTCTCTCGAACGTTCTTCTGCAAACCAACGGGAATGAAGTCCGCCTAACGACGACCGATCTCGACGTCGGGGTGCGCGGCAGTTTCGAAGCGGAGGTGGAAAAAGAAGGCGCCACCACCCTTCCGGCCCGCCGCCTTTTCACGATCATTCGCGAGCTGCCCTCGAGCGAAATTCAATTCGACGTCGATGGGAAGAACGCCGCTTCCATTCGCAGCGGGCAGAGTTTCTTCAAGATTCTCGGCCTGCCGGAGGAAGAGTTCCCGCCTCTGCCGAAATTTGATGAGTCCAAGGTGGTCACGATTCGCCAGAAAGATTTGCGCGACGGCCTGCGCAAGACCTCCTACGCCATCTCGACGGACGAGACGCGCTACGTGCTCAACGGCGTCCTCTTTAGTTTCAAGGATAACAAGCTCACTCTCGTCGCGACGGACGGTCGCCGGCTCGCCATGCTCGATATCGATCTCGAATTTCCGCGCAGCCACGAAGCCGACATCATCGTCCCGACCAAGGCCGTGACCGAGCTGCAACGTCTCCTGACGGATGAAGGCGATGTCCGGGTCAGTGTCAGCACCGGGCAGATCGCGTTCGATCTCAACAACACGCTCCTGGTTTCAAAATTGATCGAGGGGAATTATCCGAATTATCGCCAGGTGATTCCGGGCGAGATGAAGGAGCGGGTCACCTTGGAACGCGAAACCTTCCTCAATTCCCTGCGCCGCGTCTCGCTCCTCGCGAGCGACAAATCGAACTCGATCAAGCTCAACTTTTCCAAAAACAACATCGACATCACGGCCAACACGCCGGAAGTCGGCGAGGCCAAGGAAGCGCTCCCGGTCGCCTACAAGGGGCGCGAGTTTTCCATCGCCTTCAATCCCGAGTTTCTGATGGCGCCGCTGCGCAATCTTTCCGAGGACGAGATCTTTCTCGACCTGATCGACGAGATGAGCCCGGGCGTGATCAAAATTCAGAGCCCGTTCCTTTATGTGCTGATGCCAATGCGCATCAGCTCCTAGGCTGCCCGAAGCGCGAGAGCAAACGCCGGCGGCACCTAAGGGCGGCAAGGACCGGCACCGCGTCTACAACCGCGCCACGACATCAGCGAGCGCAATTCCCTCCATCGTTAGGTCGGCGGAACGCAAAACCCGCACCTGCGGATTTTGCGGCGCCCAGATGGCCGGATCGGTTGGACCGAAGAGGAGCAGCGACCGGATCCCGACCGCGGCCGCGACGTGCGAGATTCCGCTGTCGTGCCCGATAAACGTTTCGCAGTTCTGCAACCGATTGGCGACGGCCGGGAGCGACAAATTCCTCGCCACCCTCACCCGGTCGTTAGGCAAAGATTTTTCCAGTTTGGTCAGCCGACTTTCATCCGCCTCGCCCCCGATCAGGAGAAGCCTTCGCTCCTTGCTTTCGCGCAGGAAGGAACGCGACAGAGAAACGAAGCGCTCCAGCGGCCAATTCTTGGCTTCGCTTCCACTGCCCGGATGAATGGCAAGGAGCTCGGGATCGACCTTCCGCGTCTCGTTAGGCAGAATTCGCGCCGCCGGATCTTCCAGATAAAGCCCGAGCGCCTCGAGCGGACGAGCCAGTTGTCGCGCGGCGTGTTCCTGATCTCTCATCTTTCCTGGGCCGGCGAGGAAGTTGCGCACCCCGGCCCGCTTCAGGTTGGTGGCAAAGATCCGATCCGGATCGAAGAGATAACTGACGACCTGCTGAAAGCTTGCGAAATATTCGACCAGCTCCGGCGCGAGTTCGCTGTCCCGCGAAAAGAAACTGGCGAGCGGCGCATACTCGATCGAGCGCGTCGCGTCCGCATAGCCGCTCATTTCCGCAAGGGCGACGATCTGTTTGTACCCTAGAACCTCGAGATGCGCGGAAGGGAACGCCTCTCGCAGGAGCCGGATGGCGGGCAGGGTGAGAATGAAATCGCCAATCGCGCCGCCGCGGATAACCAGAATGCGGCTCACAATCGCTGATGATTTGGCGAGGGGCCTGTCATCCCGAGCCGGCGCAGCGCGGCGCGGGACCTCGCGAATGGAGTTCTCGTTTTCTCGTTAGGGAAACACGTCGCTTCCAGGGAAGATGGCCGTCGCCCTCTCAATACGCCACGACCGCGCACAACAGAATAGCGGCGCCGAAGGCGAGCCCGATGCCGGAAAGCAGCCGCCAGCGTCCCGGGTGTCGCGTGCTCCAATCAATCTGATCGCGCAGCAGGTAAGGCATTGTGACCCAGAGCAACCCGGCCACGATCATCAGATAAGCGAGCACCGTCACGAGCAGCCGGCTCATTTCCGGGCGGAGGAAGGCGGCATCGAGGAGCGGTTCGGCCGCGAGCAGACAAAGAATGCCAAGCGCGCGCACGGCAAGAAATTCATCCACGAATCGAAGAACAAGGATGAACCCAATCGGCAAAATGATGAGGAGCGGCCGGCGGAAACTCGAGAACTCCCCCATTTCCATCGTGGCGAGAAGCCAGACGCTCCAGATAAGATCGATCGTGAGAAGGACCGCGCCGGCGGCGCGGGAACGCGGCAGCCGGGGCAAAATATCGCGCGCCGGGAGCAAGAACGCGACTACACTGAGGAGGGCGAGGAGGGTGCCGGCGATCAAGCCGGCGGCATGCAGGGAAAGGGTGTAAATCATAAAGGAACCGGGAGGGGAGACGGAAGGTCCGGCTTCACCGCGGAAAGACTGAATCCAGTGGAGTGCGTCACCCGGAGATCGATTAACTGCCCGATATCCGCCTCCTTCCCTTCGAAAACGACGATTTTGTTCCCGCGTGTCCGACCCGTTAGGCGAGCGCGATTCGTTTTGCTCGGTCCTTCGCAAAGGATCTCGGCGGTGCGCCCGACCAGCCGTGCACCGGCTTGGCGCGCGCCCGCATCCACGATCGCGAGCAAATCCTTGTTCCGCGCCTCTTTCACTTTCTCCTCGAGCTGCGCGCTCATATCCGCCGCCGGCGTTTCGCTCCGCGGCGAGTAGCGAAAGACAAAGGCGTTGTCGAATTGGACGCGTTCCACCAGCGCCTTCGTCTTTTCGTAATCTTCGTCGGTCTCGCCCGGGAATCCGACGATGATATCGGTCGTGAGGGCGATCTCCTCTTCCCCAGCACGAATCTGATCGACGAGGCGAAGATATTTGTCCGCCGAGTATGTGCGATGCATCGCTTTCAGAATCCGGTCGGAGCCTGATTGGAGCGGGAGGTGCACGTGTTCGCACAGCTTCGGGAGGTCGCGCAGAGCCTCGATCAAATCGGCGCGAAAACCAATCGGGTGCGGCGAGGTGAAGCGGAGGCGTTCGAGCCCGTTGACTTCGTGGACGGCTTCGAGCAACTGCACAAACGGGCTTTTGCCGCGGTCGGGGTCACCGCCCCCGGCTACAAAGGGGAATTCGTGGCGCCCGTAGAGATTGACGATCTGGCCGAGGAGCGTGACTTCCTTCACACCACGCTCCACCAGTCCACGCACCTCCCTGACGATCTCCGCGATCGTGCGGCTTCGTTCCGCGCCACGCGTTCGCGGGACGATGCAAAAGGTGCAATGCATGTTGCAGCCCTGCATGATCGAAACGAAGGCGGTCGCCTGCTGCGGTCGGAGCGCGTGTTCCCGGATCGTTTCCTGCGAACCGATTTCTTCGGCGGTGTCGACGATCGAAAATCTCGGGTCATCCATCCAGCGCGCGCTTTTTTTTTCCATCACCTCCGCCACGTAGTCCGCCACCCGATGAAATTTTTGTGTCCCGACGACGAGATCGAGATGGGGCATGAGCCTGAGCAACTCCGACCCGCGAGCCTGGGCCATGCAGCCGAGGAATCCAAAGACCGCCTCCGGCTTTGCCTTCGCCAACTGGCCGAGCATGCCCATTTTTCCGAGCGCCTTTTGCTCCGCCATGTCGCGCACGCTGCAGGTATTGAGGAGCACGACATCGGCGTCTGCTTCGGTCGCCGCCACCTCGTAACCGCGATCGAGCAAGGAACGTGCGACCTGTTCCGAGTCGCGCTCGTTCATCTGGCAGCCGTAGGTTTTGATGAAGAATTTCGGCATCAGCGAAGGGCAACCATACACAAACGGGCCCTGCTCGCCACGTCACACAGGCGTTCCGCCTGTCCCGTGGCGCGTGGTTCCAAGCCGGAGTCAGAACCGGCAGGCGAGACGCCTGCCTAACGCGACAGCCGGGATGGCCGTGTTACAGCGCCGGGCCATTCCCGGCCGGAAACGTCGTTAGGGCGGAGTGGCGAAACGGCCGGGGAATGGATCGGACTGGAGCCGCTTTTTTACTTCCCGATCGGTCCAGGGATAGGTGCGCTGCTCGTTGAAAATGGCGATCCCGATCACGCCGACGTTGCGGGTGTTGCCGTATTTTTCCTGGGCATAGGATTCGCGCACCGGACTGAAGCAAAAGGCCACCACCGCTTCGGTGCTTTGGCGAAAACCTTCCACCACCAGGCTGCGATGGGGCGCAATCACGCACCCGCGTTAGGGCACCGAAGCCGGGCGACCGTCGATCACGTCAAAACCGTCGACGGAGAGGACGACTTCGAGCCGCAGATCACGCTGATTACGCACGACGATGGAGTAGCGGCGTCCCTCCTCGCCGACGACGAACGAGCGGTCGCCCACGATTAGACCCGGGAGCAGCCGCCGGTTCTGATCGCGCAGGAGGGCGATGGTAGCGCAAGCTTGCAGCTTGCAAATCACAGACTGCAAGCTCGAAGCTTGCGCTCCAAACCTATGGATCAACCAGAAGCAGCCATCGGCATTATCGGCGGGAGCGGACTCTATCAGATCGAGGGCTTTAGCAATCTAGAGGAGCATCGAGTCGAGACGCCATTCGGCCAGCCCTCCGATGCGATCATGGGCGGCGAAGTGGCCAACCGGCAGGTTTACTTTTTGCCCCGGCACGGGCGCGGCCATCGGCTCCTGCCGCATGAGCTGAATCACCGCGCCAATATCTACGCCCTCCGTTCGTTAGGGGTGCGCTGGATCATTTGCGTCACCGCGGTCGGGAGTTTGCAGGAACAGTACGCGCCGCGCGACGTGGTTCTGCCCTCGCAATTTTACGACCGGACCAGCCAGCGGGCCGGGCATACTTTTTTCGGCGACGGAATTGCGGCCCACATCACCTTTGCGGAGCCGATCTGCACCCCCTTGCGCGATCTCCTGGCGGCGACCGCGGCGTCGTTAGGGGTGCGGGTTCATAATGGCGGAACCTACGTCAACATGGATGGGCCGGCTTTTTCCACCCGCGCCGAATCGGAATTGAATCGCCGCCACGGCTTCGACGTCATCGGCATGACCAATCTGCCGGAAGCGAAGCTGGCCCGCGAAGCCGAGATCGCGCTCGCCACCATGGCGATGATTACCGACTACGATTGTTGGAAGACTGACGAAGAACCGGTCTCGGCCCAAACCGTCATCGGACATCTGCTCGCCAATGCGGAGACGGCGAAGAAGGTTCTCGCTGCGGTTATCCCCCGCCTGCCGACGAAGGCGGACTGGCCGGAGCACCGCGCACTCGA
>DATBDG010000122.1:0-3411 GCA_036270055.1 Chthoniobacterales bacterium | reverse complement strand
AAGCCGTTGCGGACGGTCGCTTCGAGTGGCGAAATCTCGCGCGTCATGCTCGCGATCAAGTCGGCTTTGGCTCTGCAGGATGCGATCCCGCTCCTCGTTTTCGACGAGATCGACGCCAACGTCGGCGGCGAAATCGCGAACGCGGTCGGGGCGAAAATGCGGACTTTGGCGGAGCGCCATCAGGTGCTTTGCATCACGCATCTTCCGCAGGTTGCGGCGGTGGCGGCGAGGCATTTCGTGGTGACGAAGGAGGTGACGGGCGGCCGCACTTTTTCGCGATTGCACGAAGTGAAAGGGAAGGCGCGCCAGGAGGAAATTGCGCGCATGCTCGGGGGGAAGACCGAGTCGGCCCTCAAACACGCCGCCACCCTGCTCGCGATCTAGACCCTTCGCTCGGCGAAGCGCGAGGATGATTTGGTCGAGGCGAGCAGCTCGCGCGTTTCGCAGAGCGAAACATCCACCGTTTTCATCGGGGCGGTGGAACAGCGCCTGCTCAAAGAACGCAGGCACTCTCCCCCGAGGCCTGCCCTAATGAAGAGCGAATCCAGCCTAACGATGACAGATCCCGGAGGCGATCGCGCGGAAGCGTTGTTCCGGAAACAGCGGGCGGAAGTCTATCGCGAAACCGATCAGTTTCTGGCCCGTCTCCTTCTGCTGGAATGGCTCGTTCTGATTGCGGTCGCGTTTCTGGTCGTGCCGGAAAGCTGGCGGGCGCAGGCCGGCCGACTCGATTGGCACCTTTGGAAGATGATCGCGCTGGGAGGAGCGATCACGTTAATACCGGTGGCGCTGGTCCGACTGCGTCCCGGCGCGGCGCTCACCCGTTACACGCTCGCCGTCGCCCAGATGTTGCATTCCGGGTTGCTCATCGGCCTGAGCGACGGCCGTCCGGACATGCAGTTCCATGTCTTTTGTTCGCTCGTGGTTCTCTCGTTTTACCGCGACTGGCGGGTCCTCGTCCCGGCGACGCTGGTGGTGGGGCTCGGTCATTTTTTGTTCGGCGCCTCCTGGCCTTTTGCGGTGGATGGACCGACCGACGGGAACGCCTGGCGCTCGCTGGAACATTGTGCCTGGGTCGTTCTGGCCGACATCTTCCTCGCCCTCGCGTGCCTGCGGCGGACCAACAGCCTGCGCGCCAACGCCGTTCACACCGCGGCGCTGGAGGCGAGCCAGCAGACGAATCAACTGATCATGGACAGCTCGCGCGACGTGATTTGCACGAACGATGCGGAGGGATGCTTCGTGACCGTGAGCGCCGCCTGCGAAGCGCTCTGGGGTTATAAGCCCGAGGAATTGATCGGGCAAAGCTGCGTCGAAATGGTGCACCCGGACGATCGGGAAAGAACCAGAGTCGCCAATCTCGAGGTCATGGCGGGTCGGGCGGCGACGAATTTTGAGAACCGTTACACCCGGAAGGATGGGACGATTGTCAATGTTCTCTGGTCGGCCTACTGGTCGGAGAGCGATGGCACGATGTTCCAGGTGGCGCGCGATGTTACGGCGCGCAAGGAAGCAGAGGTCGCACTGCAGCAAACGAATCGGCAACTGGAGTCAGCCCTGCAGGCCAACCAGTTGATCATGGACAATTCCCAGGACGTGATTTGCAGTCTCGATGCGCAGGGTTGTTTCCTTTCCTGCAACGCCGCCTGCCGCGATTTGTGGGGTTACGAGCCGGAGGAATTGATCGGGCGTTGTTATCTCGTGCTCGTGCACCCGGAGGATCGCGCCTGGTCGCGCGAAGCGGAGGAGGGGACCCGCGCGCGAGGGAAGCGGAGCGATTTCGTGAACCGCTGCCTGCGGAAGGATGGATCGGTCGTCGATGTGCTCTGGTCGGCGAGTTGGTCGGGCGCGGATGAGATCCTGGTGTGCGTGGCGCATGACGTGACGGAACAGCAGCGGGCCGAGAAAGCCTTGCGCGAAGCGAAAGAGGCGGCCGACCGCGCGAACCGGGCGAAGAGCGAATTTCTCTCACGCATGAGCCACGAGCTGCGCACCCCGCTCAATGCCATTCTTGGTTTCGGACAATTGCTCGAGCGGCAGGATCCGCGGCCGGCCCAGGTGGAGCACCTGCATCATATCCTGACGGGCGGACGTCATCTGCTCAAGTTGATCAATGAAGTGCTCGATATCAGTCGGATCGAGTCGGACCGGATGCATCTCTCGCTCGAGCCAGTCAGCGTGAGGGTGGCGTTAAAGGAAGCGGTGGATTTAATCCAGCCGCTCGCGACCGAGCACTCGATCAATCTTTTTACACCGGCGGAATCGGAGATGGATTTTTTTGTCCTGGCCGATCACCAGCGCTTGAAACAGGTGCTGCTGAATATTCTGAACAACGGGGTGAAATACACTCCGGCCGGGGGCGCGGTCATGGTGAGCTGCCACGCGCGAGAAAAAGCCGTGCGCCTGGAGATCAAAGATACGGGGGTCGGGATCGAATCGGCCAAGCTCGACCGCGTCTTTACCCCTTTCGACCGGCTCGGGGCGGAGCAATCCGGGATCGAGGGGACGGGACTGGGGCTCGCCCTGTCGCAGCGTCTGGTCAGCGCCATGCGTGGAAGCATCGGAGTCGATAGCATTGTCGGGCAAGGCACAATTTTCTGGATCGAGCTGGGACGGATGGAATCTCCTCTCGGGGTCCTCGCGCCCGAAAAGATGGCCGTCGCGCGCCCTCGAAAGCCCAAGGCCTTGCCGCCGCGTACCGTCCTCTACATCGAAGACAACCTTTCCAATCTGACCCTCATCGAAGAACTCTTGGGCGAAGACGACGGGATTCAATTGCTCACTGCGATGCAGGGGCGGATGGGGCTCGATCTCGCCCGCCAGCACGCGCCCGATCTCATCCTGCTCGATCTTCATCTGCCCGATATGCCGGGCTGGGAGGTGCTGGCGGCGCTTCAGGCCAACGAAGCGACCCGTCGCATCCCGACGATCGTGGTCAGTGCCGACGCGACCGCAGGACAATTCAAACGGCTCCTCGATGCCGGGGCGCGCGATTACATCACTAAGCCGATTGATGTCGACCAGTTCTATCAAGTGATGGAACAGACCGCTTCGAGCAGGGAAAAGTGCGCGCTCACCTAACGAGGCGGTGACGCCTCACGGCGGCGACCTCCGGCACCGGCGACGCGCTCTCTAAAACCGCGGGGCAGTGGCGCAGATGCTGCTTTTTACCGGTGAGCTCTTTTGAGCGAACCCCAAAATCGCTTTGCCCAAACGAAAGAAAATTATCTTAGTCACCGTGCTCCTCGCGCTCGCCTGGACCGGTGCAATTGCCTTTGGGCTGCGGAGCCTGCTTGCTTACGAAGCCACGCCTGGGGCGGTCGGACTCCTCGCGCAAACCTGGCCGGAAAAATCGAGGATTCCGCGAACTCCGGGCCAGCCCACGCTGGTGATGCTGGCCCATCCGCGTTG
>DATBDG010000121.1:0-7864 GCA_036270055.1 Chthoniobacterales bacterium | reverse complement strand
GGATTCAATTCGGCGACGCGATCGAGAAATTCCGGATCGCCCCACAAGCCGCGCGCCGACGCCGCTTCCGGATTGCGTTGCGTGGCAAGCACCAATTCGGAGGTGGTGACGTTCACCTGCTCTTTCGGATACATGAACTCGCCATCGGTTTCCTGATCCCACCAGGTGTAACCGAGATACGGATTCACAAACAAATTGCCCTGATGCATGTGGCAGTTCATGCACTGGCTGGACGGAATCGAGCGCGTGAACTGGTGCATGATGGGATGGCCCAGCTCGTTTTTTGGGATGGTCGGGTCGGAGCTAAAGCTGAGTCCGCGGTGGCCGTACTTGCTCCACCAGCCCGAGTTACTCGGCGAGCGATCGTTCGCGTAGATGACGTGGCAGGCGGAGCAGCCGCTCGAGCGGTAATCGCCCGGGTGATCGTTCGACCCCAGAAAGCCGAGGAGCGGATCGTGCAAGCGAGTTTTTTGAATGCCGAGCAGGACCGGATCGGTCCGGTTCAAAGTGCCGAGGCCGCGCTCGGAAAGGCGGCGAAGCGGCCGGCCGGGAGGTTCGTTGATCGTCGGGACGCCGAGCTGGAGTTGTTTTTCGCCGCCCTTCTCAAAGATGCGCAGGATGTTGCCCGGATTGCCGAGATTGAAGCGTGGGACCGGCTCGAGGTAGGGCAGGATGCCGTGGATTTTAGTGTCGTTAGGCGTGACTGGAGTGTAGTTGACAAGGCGCAAGGGAACGCCGTCCGCGCCGTAGGCCTGGGCGTAACGATAGTTTTTGTAGGGGACGGCCCCGTTGTTGTACATGGCGGCGCCCCAGAGCATGGCGCCGTGGTTCATCATGCTGTGGTCGACCCGGCGCACGATCTCGCCGTGGCAAAGACCGCAGGCCTGGTCTGCCACGCGCAGATCGCCCGGGTTGATGAAACGGATGAACTCGGGCGATTCGTGATTGAGCCAGACGTCGGAGCGCGGTGGGTTGGCGGAAGTGCGCCAAAACTCGGGATTGCGCGGCGGGATGTGGGCTTGTTGTTTCGTTAGGCCGAGGGCCGGGTTGCCGCCGTGGCAATCGGTGCACCCGAGAATGACGTGGGGGGCGGCGTGCATCGGCTCGATGCCATGATGGCACTGGAGACAGCCGTCGCTCTTGGCGTCGGCCTGGGACTGAGTTTGGTCGATCCAGTTGCGGGGAGGACGAGCCGCGGGGCGGATAATGGACTCGTTAGGGGAGACGGAGGTGGGGGGGCCGTAGCCAGTGGACGCCTCCTCCGCCTGGAGGGAAAGCGGAAGAAGAAAAATAAGAAAACGTCCGACGTTCAACGTTAAACGCTCAACGTTCAACGGAAGGGAGAAAAGAATCATTGAGCGTTCTTTTTGGCGGTCTCGAGGCTGGCGGAGAAAATACGAATGAGTTCTTCTCTTTCACTCAGGAGCAGGCCAGTTCGCTTGGCTGAAATCAGCCCAACTCGCGCGATGAGACGAAGCCAGCGTCTCGTCTCCTTCAGCTCTTTGCGACAGACGCCGAGCTTGTGGATGAAATCCTTGCGGGATTCGGCGGCCTGGACCACGCCAGGATGGGTAAAAGGCGAAGTCCCGCAGCGTAGCAGTTGCCCGGCGATGTGATTGCCCGCGCGTGAAGCCGGTAAAGCAGCAACCGGCTTCATCAGTCGAGCCGTGTCTTCGAGCAAACGATCTTCGAGGTCGAATTCCGAATCACCGCTTTTTTTCAATCCGGTCGCAGGCTTCGCCTCTCGAACACCGTAACCGCCCGGCTCTTCCGCCACACGCCCCTCCCATTGAATGTTGAGCGTTGAGCGTTGAGCGTTGAACGTTTGCTTCTTCTTCATGGTTAGTAGGTCAGCGTTAAAGTAAAAATTCCGCTATAAAGGAAATCATCGATGTCTCCTCCCGGCGGATTTCCAAACCCCGGCACCGGCCGCGTATTCGCCCGATAAATTTCCTTGTAGCCTTGTCCCGGCACCAAAAATCCAATGCCGGCACTTACAATGATGTTATCCGTCAGAAGCGGTCGATATTGGAACCCCAGGCTAAAATCCCAGCCGATATCGTTATTGGCGTTGTTCGTGAAGAGCACCTGTCGCGTCACTTCGGTGTGGATCGTCTGAATGTGATTCACGTTCACGAATGCTCTTAGTTTTGGCGTGACGTCGGCATCCAGCCCGTAGCCGATGATGAAAACGCCCGGATTAACGAAGTTCGCCTGTCCTTCGGTCTTACTGGTGCGGAAATCGGGCACGAGACTGTCGCGCTGCTTAAAGTTCACCGCCGTCCCCGCGAGGTTGAATCCCTGGTGGACGTAGAAGCTAAACGGTCCGCCAAAAAGAAACGGTCGATCGAGAATCGTGTCGAACCCAGTGCCTTCGCCGTCCTTCGGATCGTCGTCGCCGCTGGCGTAGAAGAAGGAGAGCTTTTGCCGCAGCCAATCGCGATCGATTGAAAGCTCGAGCGCGGCCATCTGGGCATTGATCGTGACGCGGCGTCCCGCGATCCCGTTCAGGTTATCCTGACCCAGAACCTGATAGAAAGCGTGGGTGATATTAAGCCAGCCGATATGACCGTCACCCGTCCAGCCGAGATAATAGGCGCTAAGCGAATGATCCTGCACCTTGCCGATCGGCGCCGGCCGGGTCACGAATCCATTCTTATCGTAATGCCGTTCCGAGCCGTCGAGGTCGACGTGGAAATTCAGCTCCGCGGTGTAACCCTTCGCGAAAAGATCCTGGCGAAAAATATTCGCGATCAGAACCCATTGATCGCGCGAATCGAAGCTGTTCAGATCCGAGTAGGTATCTTTCTCGCGCATCTTGAAGGCCGCGACGTTGTATTGCCAGCGATTGTTGTCGTAGTTGCCGAAGATACGGGCGCCGAGGTTGGCGTCGTTGAAGATGAAGCCGCGAAAATCGCTCACGAACGGTTGAATCCCGAAGCGCGAGGAAATGAAGTCGTAGTTACTAGAGAGATCGCGGATGTGGATCTCGGCAAAGGCTTCCTGGAGGGCGTAGAAATCCTTGTAGCGGGTCGTGTTTGCGAGGCGCGGATCGGGATTGAGGACGTTAGTCTCCTGCACGTCGGTGTAGTTGTTGTTGTAAACAGCAAGGATTCGCAGCGCCCATTCCACTGGCTTAAAGGCCGTCTCGCCTTTGAAAAGGTCGATCCCGATTGAGAAATCGTTCGAGATAAAGAACTGCTCGCTCCGGCCGAAAAATTCCGAGCTGTTGGGTCGGGCGCTGCTCACTCCGCTGGGGGTCGGCAAACGGCGCGCTTCGATCTGGAGAAAATCGCTCAGGGTCAGGTTGAGAAAAATGTCTTCGCCGATGATCGGCGCGTCGCCCTTGAGGGTGCTTTGCAGATAGGGGTGATAAAGTTTGAGGCCGCCTGATTGATAGGGCGTTTCGGCCGACGGATCGGCATAGCGTTTCCAACGCCCGAAGCCAACGAACCAGCGATTTGGGACCGCCTCCGAACTGGGCGGCAATCCTTCGCCCCGCTCCGAGCCGGGGTATTCCGGGTATTCCAGCTTGCGACGCGCCGGCACGATCTCGCGCATGTCGGGCCGGGGCAGCTCGAGCGAGCGCGGGAGCGCTTCTTCGCGAAACTTCGGCAGCGGCGGAATAACGGGCGGAAACAAGCTTGGCGGCTCGATCGATTCCGGTTCGTTAGGCGCGCCCGGGTCGGGGTTGAATTGTTCGGTCGGGGTCGGCGACGGCGATGGGGTCGGCGCGCTCGGTGTCGGCATGGGGACCTCGGCGAAAATCACATCCTGATGCCGCAGCTTCTGGAGGCGCCGCACCAGGGCTTGCTCTCTTTGCACGACCTCAGTGTCGCTATTCTGCGCCTGTGTTCCCGTGGAGAGGAGGAGAAGGCCGAGGAGGAGGAAAAGACAACGTTCAACCCTCAACGTCCAACGTTCAACGCTCAAAGGAAGAGAGGGCTCATTCATTGCTCTCCTCGATTTCCGGGCGGAGCTCGTCGCACGGACCAATCGTCATCAAAAGCCACGCAGGCTCTCGAAATACGGGGCACGCGCGCAGCATGACAAGGATTGGCTTCGCATTGCAAGCAGCGATGCGTGCAGCTCTCTGTTCATCGAAACATTGAACGTTGGCCCCGAAAGCTTTCGGGGTTGAACGTTTTCTTCCTCCTTGGCAAGAGGCCGGCTGCCCTGTTAATACTCCCTCCGATGCTCATCCGGCGTCTCCCCTTCTTCTTCGCGGCCTTGTTCTGCGCCGCCGCCGCTTCCGCCCAACTGACGGAGGGTGACGTGCGACTCATTCTCAACCAGGCCGCCAGCCGGGCGCAGCAAATTTCGCCCAACAGCGTCACCGCCGTGGTCGATCGTGAGGGCTACGTGCTCGGGATCTGGACGGTGCGCGGCGGCGAGCCGACGAAGGAGGAAATAGCGACCTGCGTGTCTAAGGCCGGCACGGCCGCCTTCCTCAGCAGCGACCAGAACGCGTTCACCTCGCGCACCGCCGGGTTCATCATTCAGCAGCATTTTCCACCCGGCGTGAAGAACACACCGACGGGGCCGCTTGTCGGCGTCGGTCTCTCGAGTCTTTCCTTTTCCGACGTCAGCCGATTCAAGCACATCCCGGTGAGCCCGACGCCCACCCCGACGCCGAGTTCATTCAACGGGCAATCGCCCGGCACCTTCGGCGACATGGTTCCCAATACTTCGCTCGATGGCACCCCGGGCGGCGTGCCGCTTTACAAAGGCGGGCATCTCGTCGGCGGAGTCGGTGTCACTGGTGATGGCACGCCGGGGCCGATCGATAAATTTCGGGCGCAGAATCCTTTTGTTTTTATCGGCGGTCCGGATACCGACGAAGACGTCGCGCTCGCCGGACAGATCGGTTTCAAACCGTCGTCGGATATTCTCGCGACCAACGTTTACATCAACGGGATCAGCCTCGAGTATGTCGAGAGCACGACCCATCTGCCCGGTCCCCTAACGATGCCGGGAAAGGCCGCGACGGAATATCCCATCCGCGACGCGCCTGCGCCGTTCAACTATCCGGTCGCCACCCTGGGAGGCGTGGTCGGTCAGATCCGCCAACCGATCATTGATGATCCCTGTCCCGGCGCGATCAACGGCCAGCCACGCCTGACGGCCGCCGAGGTGACGAGCATTCTGGCCGCCGCGGCGGACCGGGTGCGCACGACCCGGGCCGGCATCCGGCTTCCCATCGGCATCCAAATGGAGGCGTTCATTAGCGTGGTGAATTTTCCAAATCAGGACGGAACCGGGCCCAAGGTGCTGGGGACGTTTCGAACCGGGGAAGCGACCGTGTTCAGTTGGGACGTGGCAGTGCAAAAAGCACGAACTGCGATCGCTTTCTCCAATAACGGGAACGCGGTTGCGATGTCGGCGCGCACGGTTGGGTTCCTCGCCCAGAGTCATTATCCTCCGGGGATCGACGCCAATCATGCCGGCCCCTATTTTGGTCAACAGGAAGCGGTCTCGGGATTGTCAGGCACGCTCGCCGACGTTAAACCGAACACCTCTTTCACTGTCTGTCCGGATTTGCCTAACGGGATCACGATATTTCCCGGTGGTTTCCCGCTTTATCGCAACGGTCAGATGATCGGCGCCATCGGCGTGAGCGGCGACGGGGTCGACCAAGACGATCTGGTGGCGGCTTCCGGCACGGTCGATTTCCTCACCCCGCTCGAGATCGGGGCGGATGAGACGATCTTCGAAGGGGCGCGTTTGCCCTACGCGAAGTTCCCGCGCGATCCAACCGGCACGTTAAACAACAACGACGCCGTTCTACTCACGGCCCCGCATGCGGTCACGGTCTCGGAGGGGCTGGTGAACATCTCCACCCGGATGAACGTCGGGCCGGGCGAGAGTCAGGCGATCGCCGGGTTCATCATCTCGGGGACGGCCTCCAAGGATTTGCTCGTGCGCGCGATCGGACCGTCGCTCGGCCAATTCGGCCTCCCGGGCCTGCTCGCCAATCCGGCCCTGGAAATTCATAACCAGGCTGGCGCCGCCATCGCTTCAAATGACGATTGGGAGAGCACGCAAAAGGCGACGATCGAGGCAAGCGGCCTCGCCCCGGCGAATGCGGCGGAAGCCGCCGTTCGGCTCACGCTTCCGCCCGGCGCCTACACCGCGCTCATGTCGGGTGAAGCGGGAGGTACCGGCCTGGGATTGGTGGAGGTTTACGATCTCAGCCCAGCGCCGGATTCGAAACTGGCCAACCTCAGCACGCGCGGATTGGTCGGCGCGCAGGACGATGTCATGATCGGCGGATTCATTGTCGGCGGCGCCACCGGCTGCTCGAAGGTGGTGGCGCGCGCGCTCGGGCCGTCGTTAGGCGCGCTCGGGGTCGGCGCTCCCCTGGCCGACCCGATGATCGAGGTGCATGACGCAAACGGCGGGCTCTTGAGCGCGAACGATGACTGGGAAGAAACCCAGGCCCTCGACCTGGAAGCCGCCGGGCTCGCGCCGGAGGATGCGCGGGAAGCAGCCACCATGGGCTGGCTCACGATTGGCGCTTATACCGTCGTCGTGAGGGGGAATGGAGGCGCGAGCGGGGTGGGGCTGATTGAGGCCTATGCGGTGCAGTGAGGTGGGGGGTGGGGGAAAACGCTCAACGTTCAACGTTCAAGTCAGAGAAGGGCGGGGAGCATTTCCGCATCTTTTGCAACTCATCGGTGGCTCGTTAGGGGAGACGCTCCCGCGCCCGAACGAACGAGCGCGGGAGTGCCGGGGGATGAGTTGGGAGGGAAAAGCGCGATGGAGTTTGGAGAGGCGGATTTCAAAGCTGGCTTCCATCTTCACTCTTGAACGCGAAAGCCGCGTTTCAAACCCGCCATTTGCGGCGGCGAAATTTATTTCAGATCTCCCAAATGACAGGAGTTCTTCTGATGGCGGACGCCAAAACGGCGGCGGCCGCCACGTTGCCGATGCCGGCCGGCGTGGTCGTGTCCGTCGATTCGTCATCCGGATCATAGCCGAGACTGGTCATGAAATGACGGATTTCCGTCTGCTGCTCCGGTTGAGAAAAAAAATCGAGCAAGGCACGATAGGCGCCATAGCTGAACGCCTTCGCCTTATTCGCCTCCGTCCGTTCCTGTGCCGGGCGGCGCAGCGAGCCGCCCAGTTGCGTGCCGATTGCGATCGCATCGTAAGCCGACCAGGCGTCGTAGCCGCAGGTCTGCACGATCGCGAGGAGGTGCGCGATGGATTGCGGCGCCAGATGGGTGTCGAGGTTGCATTCGAGGGTTTGGTCGATCCATTGCGTGACGACGGAGGTGCCGCAGGCGCGGGCGCGGAGTTTCAGCTGCAGAACCGTCACGCCAAGCAAGGCACGCTGCCAATACTGCCTCCCGAAATTGAGCGGCGAGCGGGGGAGCGGCTCCTCTGCGGCATGAGGAAGGTCGGTAAACTGAGGTATATTCAGAGCGGTTGCGTTCAGGATTGGGTTCCTCTCTTCATCTCATTAAAGCGGAGGGCGCGGCCAAAACCCGCCAGGGCGGCGGAAAATTTTTTGTGGGTAGGGCGGCGGGAGCGAAGAGCCCGGCCTTCGGCTGGGAGACTTGCGAGAGGTGCATTATCCTAACCCGCGGCTGCGGGATCAAAGCGACAAAAGGGGAAGCGGACTTTAACCTCCGCTATGGCTGCGCGAGGAGCTTCTGGAAGCGGGGATCGCTCCGGAGCGGATCCCATTCCCAGCGGAATTTGAGATCGTTAGGCGTGATGCTGTAATCGACGCTGTCGACCGCGCCGGGAGTTTTGAGAAGGCGCTCGATCAATGGGATCGCCGCGTCGTTTTCTCCCAGCCGGGCATAGATCAGGGCGAGATAGCAAAGCACGATCGCGCCGTCGTTGGCGTCTTTCG
>DATBDG010000120.1:0-12260 GCA_036270055.1 Chthoniobacterales bacterium | reverse complement strand
GTTGGCGATGGGCTGGGTGTTGGTGTTGGCGATGGCGTGGCTGTCGGAGTGGGCGTGGGCGTAGGGGTGGGCGATGAGGTTGTGTACGAAACCTCGTTGGAATAGTCGCTTTCCAACCCGTTCTGGTTGTAAGCCGTGACCGCAAAGTAGTAGGTGGTCTGATCCGCCAAGCCGTCGACGGTCGCCGTCGTCGTCCCAACCACCTGTGGCGAGCCGTAGTTTCCACTGCCAGTGCCCCAATAGACTTTATAACCAGCGATATCGTTTTCGGTATTCGGGTCCCAGGCAAGACCGACCGATTGGGTGGCGAAGAGATTCGCCGCCGTGAGGCAAAAGGCGACCACAAAGAGCGCCGGGGAAAAGCGGAAATAAACCATGAAATGGTATGACAATTATAGCAACTATGGTGCCTCGGCTTTGCCCGCCGGCGCAATAACCCGGCCTCCCCGGGCGGTTTTTTTCGCCATCCGCCCCCAGGCCGCGCACCCGCCGCCTGTCCACGGATTTGCGCAGTTTGCTCCTTTTGCCTGACGAGGACCCGAGAGTCCCCCGTTCCGGAAAGCCGGGTCTTGCCGGCCCTCGCTTAACCGAACGCAGAGGGTGAAGGTGAGCCCAAGCCAAGCCCGCGGCTCAGGGATCCAGCGCGTAGACTTCGATCAGGGCAACGCCGACGCCACCGACGACACCGTGAACGATCGCCGTATAACCTCCCGGCGGCAGTGTCGCGACGATCGCCGATTCGCGGTCGTCGGATGGCGCCAGGCCGGTGTCGATGATTTGCTGTTCCTGATCGCTCCGCCAATCGTTGTTGCTAAACACCAGCGACCCATCGCTGTCATGCAGTTCGACCTCCGGATCATCCAATTGCCCTGTGATGCCGAAGGCGGTGAGGGAAGGGCCGATTGCCCGCAGGATTACCTTCTTCGGCGAGGTGCCACCGATGATGAAGCCGCCGATCATGACGTCGGCATCCAGTCCGACCTCTCCCCGGGTCGAGATGTTGCGCACACTGGAGGCGTCCGGCGAAAGATCATAGAGCTCGCATAAGGCGACGCCGGTGGCGCCCTCTTCGCCTCGCAGCACGGCGGTGTAGGCCCCGGCGGGGAGGCTCGCGACGATCGCCGCCTCGAGCGGATCAGAGGGTTGGAACTCTACTGGAACGGTCCCAGGCGGCAGCGTTGTCCAGTCGAAGTTTTGAGCGATCAAAGCTCCGCTGGAATCATAGAGCTCCAGCTCCGGGTTGCGCAGGATTTTGGGAACTCCCGCACCCGCGAGCGATGGCCCGAGAGCCCGAATGACAACATCCTTGTTGCCTTCCCCGGTGACGATAAAACCGCCGATTAGGACGCTGTCACCGGTGCGCACTTGTACGCGGGTCGAAATGTTGAGTAGGGCATCGGGTTGCGTGGGAGTCGGCGTGGGGGTTGACCCGGGTGGCGTGGGGGTAGGGGTCACTGTCGGTGTGACGCTGGGCGTGGGGGTCGGCGTGGGTGGTGGTGGTGACCCCGAGGTCGAATATGAAACCTCGTTCGAATAGCCGCTTTGCAAGCCGTCGGTGTTGTATGCGGTGACGGCGAAGTAATAGGTCGTGCCGGCGCTCAGATTGGTTACGGTAGCCGAAGGCGTTCCAGCCGACTGCGTCTGGCTGTAGTTCCCGCTCGTTGTTCCGTAGTAGACCAGGTAACCGGCGATGTCGTTTTCGGAGTTCGGATCCCAGGCAAGCCCGACGGATTCCGCGGCGAAAAGGTGGGCGGAGGAGAAGAGAGCGGCCAGCACGAAGAGAGTCTGGGAAAAGCGGAATGCAGCCATGTAGATGGGTCCATTTAGAGCAGCTCCGGTGCCTTGGCTGTAGCTCGCCCGGATTGGTCGAGAAATTTTTCCTCCTCCCCGCTCAGGAAGAGCGGCCGCGAACTACGCGATCTCGCGCAGCAACGCCGGGCCGCGGTAGACAAACCCGGTATAAAGCTGGAGAAGTGACGCGCCCGCTTCGATTTTTTCCGCCGCCGACGCCCGATCGCAAATGCCGCCGACCGCGATGATCGGCAGCGGGGTACGTGCGCGAATGAAACGAACAATTGCGGTCGCCCGCGTCCGCAGGGGCACGCCGCTCAACCCGCCGGCTTGATCAGGCGCCGGCGCGATCGCCGCATGATCAAGGGTGGTGTTGCAGGCGATGATCCCGGCGAGGCGAAATTTCTCGCACATTCGGATGATCTGCTCGAGCTCCCCCTCGGAAAGATCAGGCGCGATTTTGAGGAGGAGCGGTTTGGGCGTTGGCAGTCGCTCGTTTTCTTCCGTGATCGCTCGGAGCAGCTCGCCGAGCGCTTCCTCTTCCTGGAGGGAACGAAGCCCGGGCGTGTTGGGCGAGCTGACGTTGAGCGCCACATAATCGGCCACCGCCTGGAGTTGGCGAAAAGAGTAGAGATAATCATCGGCCGCTTCCGCCAGCGGCGTCACTTTGGATTTGCCGAGATTTATCCCGATCGGGATCGAGGGCCCGAGCGGACTTTGCCGCAGTTTCTGCAACCGCTCCGCCACCACGTCGGCACCATCATTGTTAAACCCCAGCCGGTTGATGAGCGCAGCCTGCTTTGGATAACGAAAAATCCGCGGGCGCGGGTTTCCCGGCTGCGCTTTGGCGGTCACGGTCCCGATCTCGACAAAGCCAAATCCGAGCGCTTCCCAGGCCGGAATGGCAACGCCGTTTTTGTCGAAACCCGCCGCCAGCCCGATCGGATTCCTGAATTTCAAACCGAAGAGCGAAACTGGTCGGGGCGGCGGAGCAAAGGAGCGGAGCAGAGCCAATCCGCCGGGCAATCCCGGCGCGGAGCGCAGCAGCCGCAGAGCGAAATGGTGTGCCCTCTCCGGATCCATCGCGAAGAGCGCTGGCCTAACGAGTCGCTCGTAGCAGCCGCGGGAAAGGGGCGCGCTCATTTGCCGATGCAAAAAGTGGCGAAAAGCGCGTCGAGGATTTGTTCCATCCCGGCCTGCCCGATCACTTCCCCGACGGCCTGGAGCGCGCCGCGCAGGTCGACCGCCACCAATTCGGGCGCGAGATTTTGATCCAGGGCCTCCCGCGCCTGGTCGCAGGCCACGAGGGCGCGGCGCAGGCAATCGCGGTGGCGCGCGTTGATCGCGACCGCGCTCGGGACATCCCAGCGTTGCGCCCTCACCTTCGACAAAATCGCTTCCTCCAATCCCGCGAGGCCATTTTCGCTCGTGCAGGAAATCCGGAGGGCGTCGCAGTTTTGCCAATCAGGGTGGGTCGCCAGATCGCTCTTGTTGAGAAGCAGAATTTCCGATCGTCCGTTTGTGCTCGGCGCGAAATCCGCCGGGCGCGGCGCGCTCGCGTCGACCACATGCAGAACGAGATCGGCCTGCGCCAGCGATCGTTCGGTGCGGGCGATGCCTTCACTCTCGACCGGGTCGCTGCCGCCGCTGCGCAACCCCGCCGTGTCCGTCAGGCGAAGTGCGATCCCGCGCAGATTCGCCGTTTCCTCGATCGTGTCGCGGGTCGTGCCCGGCGCCTCGTTCACGATCGCCCGCGAGAAGCCGAGCAGCCGATTGAGGAGACTCGATTTGCCGGCGTTGGTCGCACCGTAGATAACGACCCGCACACCCTCGCGAAAAATGCGACCCTGATCGGCAGTCGCGAGCAGCGCCTCGATCCGGGCGCGAATGCCATCGAGCCGGGCCAGAAACGCCGTCCCCACGTCCGCTTCGATGTCTTCCTCCGGAAAATCAATGTAGGCCTCGAGATTGGCGACCAGCGCGACCAATTCTTCGCGCAGTTGTGTGATCTTCTCTCCGAGTCGGCCTTCCAATTGTTCCGCGGCGGAACGCAGCGCGAGATCGCTTTGGGCCCGGATGAGATCGATCACCGCCTCGGCCTGAGTCAGGTCCATTTTTCCGTGCAGGAAAGCGCGCTCCGTAAATTCGCCCGGCCGGGCGGCGCGCGCTCCCGCGTGGAGAGAGGCCTCCCAGACCCGCGCCGTCACCAGCACGCCCCCGTGACAACTGATCTCGACCACGTCTTCACCGGTATAACTGGCCGGCGCGCGATGAACCGCGAGCAGGACCTGATCGACGACCCGCTCGCCCTCGACGATCTCGCCGAATTGCTGCAAGTGGGAGGCGACCTCCGACGGCTTTTGTTTGCCGCGAAAGATCCGGTCGGCGACCGCAATCGCCTCCGGCCCCGAGAGCCTAACGAGCGCAATGGCGCCTTCCCCAGGCGGGGTCGAGACCGCGGCGATCGTCGCCGTCGAGTCGTTAGGCATGATCGCTCATCACCCCGCGCAACGCTGCGATGCACTGACGGTTCTGTTCCATCGTGCCGACGGAAACCCGGATCCATTCCGGCAGCGGGTAACCGTTCAGGGCCCGCACGATCACGCCGTTGCGCAGGAGCTTTTTGAAGAGCGCCTTGCCGTCGCCCACTTTGACGAGGACGAAATTCGCCGCGCTCGGGACAAAGGGCAGACCCATCGCCGCGAACTCCCTCTCCAGATACCGCCGGCCTTCTTCCGTCACCCGTTTCGATTCCAACTGATGCTCGCGATCGCCCAAGGCCGCGACCGCGCCGGCCTGCGCCACCCCGCTGGTGTTGAAGGGTTCGCGTGTCTTTTGCAGCACCCGGATCAGTTCCGGCCGCGCCATCCCATAACCGATGCGGACATTGGCCAGGCCGTGAATCTTGGAGAAAGTCCGGAGCACGATCACGTTCCGACCTCCTCTGACGTATTGAAGCGTGTCCGGCGCATCGTCGAGGTATTCATAATAAGCTTCGTCGAAAACGATCACTACGTCGTTAGGCACGCGCCCCATGAAACGGTCGAGCGCTTCCTGCCGAACGAGCGTGCCAGTCGGGTTGTTCGGGTTAGCGATGAAAACGATCCGGGTCCGCGCCGTGATCGCGGCCACGATCGCCTCGAGGTCGAAGTGGTAATCCTGGTCCGGCACCGCCACCGTCCTGGCCGCGAAAAGCGCGGTCACCAACCGATAGGCGATGAAGGCGTTCTCCGAAGTCACCATCTCCGCGCCGGGCCGCAGAAAGGCGTGGCCGATAAACTCGATGATCTCGTTCGATCCGTTTCCGAGAATAAAACTTTCCGGCGCAAGATTCAGTTCCTCAGCCAACGCCGTCCGCAGATAGAATCCGCCACCATCGGGATAAAAATTCGCGTCCGCCAGCGCCACCTGCATCGCCGCAAGGGCGCGCGGCGCGGGCCCGAGCGGATTCTCATTCGAGGCCAGCTTGACGATCTGCTCCGGCCGCAGGTCGCACTCGCGCGCGGTCTCCTCGATCGGCTTGCCCGGCTCGTAAAGCGCGAGCTCGCGCAGGTGTGGATTGGCCAGATCCCAGATCGAATCCATGGGAGGGAGTCTAACGAGGTTTGTGCGCTTGAACAGCCAGCGCCGCGCCCCGGCCGCGTCCCTCGGAAAAAAAGCTGTTCAGGCGCCGACTTCTGCCGAACCGTTGGCCCGATATGAACGCTCCTGATCTCGGCGCCGCCGCCACCCTTTTCCACATCACCATCACGCCCTGGAAAATTGTCGGCCTCACCGGCAGCATCATTTTTGGTCTCCGCTTCCTTATTCAATGGATCGCTTCCGAGCGGGCCAGGAAAAGCGTGATCCCGATCGGCTTTTGGGAATGCAGCGCGCTCGGCTCGATCCTGACTCTGAGTTATTTCGCGATCTACCGCCACGACTCGGTCGGCATCCTGCAAACCGCGCTTCCTCTCCCGATTTATTTGCGCAATTTGTATTTTCGTTGGACGCATCATCATGCACAACATCCGGGGAACGAGCCGCGGCCGCCCGAATAAGCGCACCACCGCCGCCCGGAGCTGATTTTCATGCCGGCAGAAATCATCTATCTCGACAACAACTCCAGCACCCGGATCGATCCCGAGGTGCTCGAGGAGATGATGCCCTTCCTCACCAGCCAGTATGGCAACCCTTCCGGCTCCCATCGTTTCGGCGCGCAGGTGAAGGAGGCGACGGACCGCGCCCATGAGCGGGTCGCGGCTCTCCTCGGTTGTCAGCCTAACGAGATCGTTTTCACGAGCGGCGGGACGGAATCGGACAACACCGCCCTTCATTCCGCCCTCCAGATGTCGCCCGAGCGCCGCCACGTCGTCACGACCTCGGTCGAGCACAACGCCGTTCTCAATTACTGCGAAGCGCTCGTTAGGCGAGGACGCCAGGTGACGGTCGTGCCGGTCGACGAACAAGGCCACCTCGATTTGGCCGCCCTCGAGGCCGCGATCCGGCCGGAGACCGCGGTCGTTTCCGTGATGTGGGCGAATAACGAGACCGGTGTCATTTATCCGCTCGCGGAAATCGCCGAGCTTTGCCGCAGGAAAGGAGTGTTCTTCCATACCGACGCTGTCCAGGCAGTCGGGAAGATGCCGATCGATCTCTCCGGATTACCGGTTCATTTCCTTTCCCTTTCCGGGCACAAGCTCCATGCGGCGAAAGGCGTGGGCGCGCTTTATGTGAATCGCAAGGCGCGTTTCCAACCGCTCCTTGTCGGCGGCCCGCAGGAAGGAGGGCGGCGCGCCGGGACGGACAACGTCGCTTCTATCGTCGGCCTCGGGAAAGCGGCTGAGCTGGCGATGTCGACCCTCGAGGAAGAGAACACCCGGGTGCGCGCGCTGCGCGATCGTTTCGAGTCGACCCTCCTCGCCAAGCTGGAGGACGTGATGGTGAACGGCGATCCGCGGGCCCGCCTGCCCAACACTTCGAACCTCGCTTTCAGCGGCGTCGACGCCCAGGCGATTCTGCTCAAGCTCGATCAGGAAGGGGTCTGTTGTTCGTTAGGCTCATCCTGCACCACCGGCTCCGTCCAGCCCTCGCACGTCCTGCGTGCGATGCACCTGCCTAACGAGCGGGCGCGGAGCAGCCTCCGATTTTCTTTCGGCCGTTTCAACACCGAAGCGGAGTTGGACAAGGTGCTCGAAATCCTCCCCCGCATCGTGCGCAAACTGCGCCAGCTCGCCCCGGCCTGAAGCGCGCACGCTGCCATGGTGGACGCCTCGCTCTGGGAGGCGCGGGTCTGCCGGTTGCTCTACCCAGGCCTCCAAAGACACACCAACCCGCCCTTCGCAGAGCGAAGCGTCTGCATGTTCACCTAAACATGTCATTTGCGCTTTGCAGCCCGTGCCACGATTATCGTCGGTGGCTTCCAGCAACGGCAAAAAACCATGCGTCACAGCCCCCGCTGAGAGGGGCTGCATCGAGATTCACGGGGCGCGCCAGAATAATCTGAAGGGCTTCGATCTCGACCTCCCGCTCGGCGCATTGACCGTCGTCACCGGCCCGAGTGGAAGCGGCAAATCGAGCCTCGCCTTCGACACCATCTACGCCGAAGGCCAGCGCCGCTACGTCGAAACTTTCAGCCCTTACACCCGGCAATTCCTCGAGCGGATGGATAAGCCGCGGGTCGACGAAATCCGTGGCATCCCACCCGCGATCGCGATCGAGCAGTCGAACCCGGTCAAGAGCTCGCGCTCGACCGTCGGCACGATGACCGAGATCAATGATTACCTGAAGCTCCTCATGCCACGGGTGGCGCGCGCCTTTTGCCCCAGTTGCGGCCGCGAGATCCGGCCCGAAACCGCGAAATCGATCGCCGAGGAAGTTTTGCGGCAGTTTGAAGCAGATTCGTCTCGTTCGCTTAACGATGCCGCGAGCGTCCTGATCACGTTTTGGGTTTCGGTTCCGCCAAAAACCGAGCCAAAGGATTTCTTCGCCTTCCTTCAGCAGCAAGGTTACCTGCGCGTTTGGCTGAATGGCGAAGTCGTCAGGGCGGATGGCGACTTGAAGGGACTCCGGCTCGGCGCCCGCGTCCAGGTGATCCAGGATCGCCTCACGATTACCGACGAAAACCGCGTCCGGCTCGTGGAATCGATCGAGACCGCGCTCCGCTTTGGAAAAGACAAGATCAACTTCGTCGATCTCGAGACGAAGGAGGAACATCCCTTCTCCACCGGCTGGCATTGCGCGCATTGCGACCTCGACATTCGCCCGTCCACGCCCGGCCTTTTCAGCTTCAACAATCCGTTAGGTGCATGCCCGGAATGCCGCGGCTTCGGACGCACGATCGCGATCGACCTGAATCGCGCGATTCCCGATCGTGCGCTCTCCATCGCTCAGGGCGCGGTCCGCGTTTTCCGCGGGGAAGAGATGGGCGAATCGCAAAAGGACCTTCTGCGGGCCTGTGCCCGGGCGGAGATCGATGTCCGTCTGCCCTTCGAGGAACTCCCCAAATACGATCAGGATTTCGTCATTAACGGCGAGAAAGGTGCGGGCGAATACAGCGAGGAAGACTACGAGACCGATCGTTGGTACGGCGTCCGGGGCTTCTTCCGCTGGCTCGAGAGCAAGACCTACAAAATGCATGTGCGCGTCCTGCTCAGCCGCTACCGCGCCTACACCAGTTGCCCGAGCTGCCAGGGCGGTCGTTTCCAGCCCGAGACCCTCAACTACCGGCTCGTCAGGCAGGATGGAATCGCTTTTACTTTGCCGGAATTCGCCGCCCTCCCGATCGCGGAGGCGCGCGACTTTCTCACCCGGCTGGCCCTTCCGCCTAACGACACGGCGGCGGAGATGCTGCGCGCCGAGATCACGGCCCGGCTCAGCTATCTCTGCGAAGTCGGGGTCGGTTATCTCACGCTCGACCGTTCCACTCGCACTCTGAGCGGCGGCGAAGTGCAACGCGTCAACCTCACGACCTGCCTCGGCGCTTCGCTCGTCAACACCCTCTTCGTCATGGACGAGCCGAGCGTCGGATTGCACCCGCGCGATGTCGGCCGGCTCGTCCGCGTCATGCACAATCTGCGCGACAAGGGGAACACCCTGCTCGTGGTCGAGCACGAGGAAGCGATCATTCGCGCGGCCGATCACCTTCTCGATATCGGCCCCGGTCGTGGCGAAAAAGGCGGCGAGCTGGTCTTCAGCGGCACCCTCGAAGAATTTTTCTCGGGTAGGGTGGGCGTCCCGCCCGCCGGTTTCGGCGTCTCGCCGAAACAGTCTTTCGAAAGTTCGCGAAAGCGAGACGCTTTCGCCGGCGGGCGGGACGCCCACCCTACCCGAGACCGCGCCGTCACCTCGCTCACACGGGATTATCTGCTGGGCGAAAAACGGATCCTGATTCCGAAAGCGCGGCGCAAATTTTCCCACGCGCTCAAGATCAAAGGGGCAACCGAGCACAACCTGAAAAATCTCGAGGTCGAAATTCCGTTAGGCGTTTTCACCTGCGTGACCGGCGTTTCCGGTTCCGGAAAATCGACCCTCATCCACCAAGTCCTTTATCAAAATCTTCTCCGCGCCCGCGGGAGCGGAAGCGAGGAAGCGGGCGCCTGCAAGAGCATCACCGGCGCCCATCGCATCGGCGAGATCGTGATGGTCGACCAGGCGCCCCTCTCCCGCACCCCGCGCTCGACCCCGATTCTCTACCTCGGGATTTACGATCGGGTGCGCGAGCTTTTCGCCGCCCAACCGCAGGCGATGGCGCAGGGACTGACGGCGAGCGCCTTCTCCTTCAACTCGGGGAGCGGCCGTTGCGAGCGTTGCGGCGGCACCGGTTTCGAGAAAATCGAGATGCAATTCCTGAGCGATCTCTACGTCCGCTGCGCGGAATGCGAAGGGCGACGCTTCCAGCCGCACGTCCTGAAGGTAAAGCTGGAAGGCCGCTCGATTCACGAGGTACTCGAGCTGACGGTGAGCCAGGCGATCGAGTTTTTCACCGCCCTGGGGGAAGCCGGCACGCTCGCCCGACCATTGCTCGTCCTGGAGGAAGTCGGGCTCGGTTATCTGCGACTCGGTCAACCGCTCAACACCCTCTCCGGCGGCGAATCGCAGCGCCTCAAACTCGTCCGGCATCTGACCGACAGTGGGAGCGAGAACGGGAAAAGCGGCGATCTTTTCATCTTCGACGAACCGACGACCGGACTGCATTTCGATGACGTGGCGCTGCTCGTTAGGCTATTCCAGCGCCTGGTCGAGGCGGGCAACTCGATCGTCGTGATCGAGCATAATCTCGAGGTCATCAAGTGCGCCGACTGGATCATCGATCTCGGACCGGAAGGCGGCGAAGAAGGTGGTCGCGTCGTGACGAGCGGTACGCCAGAAGAGGTGGCGGAGGTGCAGATTTCCCACACCGGGCGCTATCTGCGCCCGCTGCTTCCCCGTCCGGGGAGCGCGGGCGCCGCGCCCGCAGTTTTCGCCGCTTCGCCGAAAAGGTCACTGCGCTACGCGCTTTCGGAAGACGACGATGAAATCCTCCGTGCGGCTGAAGAACCGTTCGGCGAGGCGCCGAACGAAACGGGCGGGGCGCCCGCGCTCCCCGGAGTTCTCGCAGCCACGCGCCATCGGGCGATCGCCATCCATGGCGCGCGCGAGCACAATCTCAAAAATCTTTCACTCGCCATTCCGCGCGACCAGATGGTTGTCATCACCGGCCTGAGTGGCTCGGGGAAATCGACCGTCGCCTTCGATCTCCTTTTCGCGGAGGGCCAGCGCCGGTTTCTCGACAGCATGTCGCCTTACGCGCGGCAGTTCGTCGAGCAGCTCGAGAAGCCGGATGTCGACCTGATCGAAGGTCTCCCGCCGACGGTTGCAATCGAGCAGCGGGTGACGCGCGGGGGCGGCAAATCGACCGTCGCGACCGTGACGGAAGTTTATCACTTCCTCCGTCTCCTCTTCGCCAAAACCGGAACCCAATTTTGCCCGGAATGCGATCTGCCGGTGGAAAAGCAAAGTGTCGCCACAATCGTCAGGCAAGTGGAGACGGCGGCGCGACGCGGACCGCTCAAGGTCCTCGCGCCGCTGGTCAAAGCGCGCAAAGGTTTTCATACCGAGGTCGGGCGCTGGGCCGAGCGTCAGGGCTTCGACACCCTCTATGTCGATCGGCAGCTCATACCGGTCGGGCAATTCCGCAAACTCGAGCGCTTCAAAGAACACACGATCGACGCCGTCGTCGGGGTGATCGACGCCCGGCGCATTTTGAAGGCGCGCAACCTCGTGCAGCGCGCTCTCGAGATCGGCCGCGGCACGGCCCACCTGCTCGACGCCAGAAATCGCCTCACCGTCATGAGCACGGAGATGAGCTGCCCCGGTTGCGGGCGCGCCTTCGAGGAGCTGGACCCGCGGCTCTTTTCCTTCAACTCGCCCCACGGCTGGTGCGAGACCTGCGCCGGCTTCGGCGAAATCTGGAACGAGAAATTGCAGCAGAACGAAGAGGAAACGGGCGATTCGATGCTTGAGAACGAGCTCAGCGCCGAGCGTCAATTCGAATCGGTCGAAGAAGGGGAAGCGATCCCGTGTCCCGATTGCTACGGCTCGCGCCTCAATCCGGTCGCGCGCCATGTTCGTTTGCAGGGAAAAACGATCGACGACTTTGCGGCCCGCTCGGCCAGTGAAGCGCTCGCTTTAATCAAAAAGCTGCGCTTCCGCGGGACGCAAAAAGTGATCGCGGCCGATCTCGTGCCGGAGATCGAGCAGCGGTTGCGTTTCATGGACAACGTCGGGCTCGGTTATCTTCCGCTCGGGCGTTCCGCGAAAACGTTGAGCGGTGGCGAATCGCAGCGAATCCGGCTCGCCGCCCAGCTCGGGTCCAATCTGCGCGGAGTGCTTTACGTTCTCGACGAGCCGACGATCGGCCTCCACGCGCGCGATAACGTGCGCCTGCTCGAGACGCTCGCCGCCCTGCGCGAGAAGGGGAATTCGCTCGTCATCGTCGAGCACGACGAAGAAACAATGCGGCGGGCCGATCACATCATCGATTTGGGCCCGGGTGCGGGCGTGCACGGCGGCGAATTGGTCGCGCAGGGAACGCTGCGCGAGATCAGGGAAACGCCGGATTCACAAACCGGCCGCTGCCTGCGCACTCCCCTTTGCCATCCGGTGCGCAAAATCCGGCGGTCGTTAGGCGAGGTCGCAGGCTGGATCGAAGTCAGCGGTGCCCGCGCCAATAACCTCAAGAATCTCGACGTCCGGTTCCCGGTCGGCCGGCTTTCCGTCATCACCGGCATTTCCGGCTCTGGCAAATCCACCCTGATGCGTTCAGTCCTCCTCCCGGCGGTGCGGCAGGCTCTCGGATGGGGGAGCGCGTGCGCCTCGCCCGCCGTGTCACCCGCCTCGCGGGACACCCCGCGTTCCGGAAAAGTGCGCGATGGCGAGGGCGCCATCGCCAGCGGGCGGGGCGCCCGCGCTCCCCAGATTGTTGGCGCGGAGCTTATCGAGGCGATCTA
>DATBDG010000119.1:0-16658 GCA_036270055.1 Chthoniobacterales bacterium | reverse complement strand
ACCAGCTCGTGACCACGTTCCCGAAAACCGCCATCACCATCAGGCCGCGCTGCCGGACGAGTCCGCCCCAGCGCGCGTGCAGTATGATCGCGTTCCAGAGCACGATGAGGAGAGCGCCGTTTTCCTTCGGGTCCCAACCCCAGAAACGCCCCCACGATTGATCGGCCCAGATTCCGCCGAGGATCGTGCCGACGAAACTAAAGAGAGTGGCAAAACAGACGATGCCGTAGACCATCCGGGTGAGCGAACTGGCGGTGGCGCGATCGAGCGACGGCGTAAAGGCTCCTCGCACGATGTAGGTGAGGGCGAGAAATCCGGCGAGGAAGGTGGAGGCGTAACCGAGCGTGACGCAGACCACGTGGGTTGCGAGCCAGCCGTTGGTGTCGAGAACGGCCCGCATCATTTCCATCGTGTCGCCGTCCATCGAAAGGTGATGCGCGATGAGCAACGTGATGAAGCCGATCATGGCCGCGGTCGCGCTCCCGATCCCGTTACGGAAAAAACGTTCAAGGAAAATCCCGAGCAAGACCGCGCCCCAGCCGATAAAGACAGCGGAAGAATAAAGGTTCGTCACCGGCGGCCGGCCCTCGAGATACATCCGGGTGATCAGGCCAAAAGAATGAATGGCGAATGTCACAAGGAGCAGAACGAAGGCATAACGCCCCAGGGTTTGCGGCCAGGCGAGCCAGGAGCCGGCGGCAAGGACGAAGATCAAAACGTAGATCACCATCGCGCTGTAAAATGGCTGCAATTGATTGAAGACCGATTCGACCTTCGCCTTCCAGACACGCCGCGGGAGATCCTGCTTCAGCTCCGCCGAGTATTTATCGAGCGTCTGGTTGAAGGTCGCCGCATCATTGGCCGCGTAGGTCGTCGCCATCGTCGCCCAGGCCTTGACCGCCGGGTGCATTTTCCCGTCGCTCAGGAAAAGGATCAGGCTCTCCCCAATCTTGCGCCATTGCAGCGGATCGTCGTTAGGCGGGAAAGGCGGGATCGGGAAAAAATATCCGGTCTCGGCCAGAAAAGCGATGCTCTGCAAAGCCTCGGCCGTGATCCCGGTCTGCATCGGAATGGGATTGGGCCGGATGTTTTTTTCGAGATCCTCGACCTGGCGTTGGAAATTTTTCGTGCCTGTGACTTCGAGGCTGTTCTCCAGCCGATGATAAAGCGTCAGACGCTCGAAGAGCTTGATGATGTCGCGCTGGAAAGGCGACCGCAGTTGCGGATCCACCTTTTGCGCGAGCGCTGCCTGTTGCTCGACTTCCTGCAGATGCGGCACGAAATCTCGGAAAGAAAAATATTTGCCCGCCTCGGGACTGAGCTTGAGCGCGGTCAGGGTTTCGGGATTACGAATGACGAAAACCTTTCGCTGATCGGCTTCCTCCTGTCTCATCAGCACCTCGGCCAACCAATCCATTGGCGTCATTGTACCGCTCGAGGTTTGGAGCGATTGCTTTCCGTGAATGATCAGGATCGAATTGCGCGCCACGGTATCGAGCGGCTTGATTCGGCCGTTGAGGAGCACTGGCAATCGGCCGAATTTCTCCATTTCGAAGCCGCCCCGCCGATCGTGCCGAAAAAGCGGCGCGACGATGTAAAGCAGGGTGGCGGCGACGATCAGCCAGGTGATGTAAGGACGCGATTTCATCGTTTCCGTTTCCTGACGAAACCAAAGAGGTGCATCGAGAACTGGGTCACGAGCCCGAGCGCGACCAGCCCGCAGGCGATGTAGGGCAGGAGCATGGCGGGATTTTTCACCACCTGCAAAATGCTTGTCTTGTCGTTGTTGTCGAAACCCGACTGGTAAAAAGTGAAGCCCCGATAGCGCAGGGGATCGTTCATCGAGATAAGGACCTCGCGATTTTCGCCCCGTTGGAAATCGATCAGACGCACCCGGCTGGAGAAATTTTTCGGAATATCGGTCCCGGCATAACGATCGTGCGCGAAGTCGAGGAGGGTGAGCGCGAATTGCTTGTAAAAACGCCGCTGCCGCATGGTGAGGGAATAGGTGTGGCCATCGAACGTAAATGATTGCGGCTCCGAAATCGCGTTTGAGACGAGCCATGTGCCCAACCGGCCCTGGACGCTGTCCAACTCGATGAAGGCCGCGCTCAGGTCGCGCTCGTCATCCTTCACCGTGGGCGGTTCCGGGGTGACAACGATGTTTTTTCCCAGCCCGACGGTCGCCGCAGAAGGGGGCGTCTGCGGCACCTGCGAACGCATCGCGAGCCGCGAGTTGGGCATGAATTCCCGAATCTTGATCGTGAACGGCAGGGTCGGATTTTGGATCAACCCCTGGTGTGCGAGCACCTCCTCCGGGATCGCCACCACCTGGTCGAAATTCGGATCGGTCGAATCGGTCACCGCCAGCTCCACTTCGCGCGGCGCTTCCGAGTAACCGAGCGTCTGGCCTTCATCCATCCGCATCTGCGTTTCGCGCGCGAAGAGACCAGTCAACAATTGGCCAATGAGAAGAAGGATGACGCCGAAGTGGAGCAGGATGATGCCGAGTTTCTTCTTCGAAAGTTGAAACCGGACGGCGTGCGCCGCGAGCAGGTTGAGCAGCAGCACCGTCCCGAGGAGATAGCCGCCGGGCAGGATCGGGATATTCCAGTTCGCGCCCGCCGGCGACCAATAGACGAGCAGGCTCTGGAAATAGCGTGCCTGGACCGCATGGATCCCAAGGTGCACCTGCGCCAGGGTGCCGAGAAAGACGAGCAACATCCCGAGCCCGAGACAGACCACGGTCAGCCGAAGCGAAGAAAGCACGCGTAGCGGCGACTTGAGCGGAAACGGGCGGACGATGGTTTCAGGCATTTGTCAGGGAATTTTCAGCCTGTGCAGGAAATTGGTAAACGCGCTCTTCTGCGATTCGACCGCCGCATCTTCCCCCGTCATTTTGATGAACCAGGAGCGATTGTTCTCATCCAGAATGGCGGCGAGAATGCGCTGCTTCTCCTGCTTCTCGCCCATCGGTGCTTCGCTCACGAGGTCGACCACGAGGTAATCATGCCCGCTGGCCTGCACATGCTCGGCCGTTTTGGCAAGCGTGTCTTCGTCGATCGGTCCGAGGTTCACCTGGCCGCGCCAGCGATTCACATTCGCGAGATCGCCGCCCGCGATCCCGGGCAGACTCACAACCGAGACATCGGTCTCTTTTCCGTCTGGCGCCTTGGCGTTGAAACTGGCCAGCCGCATGGGCGACAGCGGCTTCTCCTGCCAATTCGGCGGAAGGGTGTATTGCAGCGGCGCACCCTGCGCCGCCTCGATCGGGGGCGGCGTGGGGGCGTTGGTGTTACCGCCGCCGCCGGGATTCGCGTTCATCGGGGCGGGCGCTGCGGCCACCGCCGTCGATCCTTCGCTCACCTCCACGCTTTCCAGGAACTGCTTGAATCCCTCCCGTTGCCCTTCGACCAACTGATCCGGTCCCATCATCTTGAAAAACCAAGTCTCGCTCCCGAGCGCCAAGACACCGCCGAGGATGCGCGTTTTCGTTCCGTCGGGACCGAGCGCCTCTTCGCTCACGAGGTCGACAAAAAACATCTCGTGTCCCGCGAAAGTCGTCGGCGTGCCGGCCTGGGCCGCATCTGCGACCGGGGCCAGCTTCAGCTGATTGCGCCAGCGGTTGACGTTGGCGAGCAGCCCACCCGCGCTTTCCGGAAAGGAAATGACGGAGACGTCCGCCGTTTTTCCATTCGCCCCGTGAACAAGAAAGCTACCCTTGCGAAAACCGGAGGCCGCCTGCTTCTCCCAACCCGAGGGAACCGTCCAATGCACTTCAGTGCCGGCGGACCTGTCGGTCGTCGTCGCCGCCGGTTGCGCCTGCGGGTCGGGCTGATTCTCCTTCGGAATGCGGTAAACGGTGATCTTGGAATCATCGCTCCGGCGGCCGCAACCTCCCAAGACCAGGAGCGAGGCGCCGAGAATCGCAAGCCTAACGAATCGGTGATAAAGAAGAAAAGAGAGCTTCAAGCAGATGCGAAGTACCCGTTACCTGAGAAAGATGTCAAGGGAGGAGCCAGCGCCACACGCCTCGGATCCGGACTCCGCCCCTAAAGATGCGCAGGCAAGTAGCGCAACTCGTTGAAATCGCGGCCGGAGGACCGGCAGCGGCAGGCGTGATGCGGGGCCGCCGTTAGGCGACGGGAACCAAGTCGCTCTTGGGCGCGCCGATGCAGGTCAGGCGCGTGCCGGGATCGGTTTCAAAGTCGGACTTTTCGACGTAGCCGACCTCGCCCGCGAGCACGGCGACCTGGCAGGTGCCGCAACTGCCGGCCCGGCAGCCGCTCGGGATGGTGATGCCATTGGCTTCGGCCAAATCGAGGATGCTGGTCTGGTCGCCGCACCAATTGATCGTCTTGCCGCTTTTTTTGAATTGGATCGCGTAACCGGTCGGCGCGGCGGCGCCCGGGGCGACGACGGCGGCGATCTTCTTCACGCTCGAGGGTCCGAAGGTTTCGTAATGGACGTTGGTTTCCGGCACGCCCCATTCTTTGAGGCCCACTTCCTGCGCCGATTGTCATGAGCCTGGGCCGGCCGGGCGCTTCATGCTTGTAAAAGATTTCAACCACGCCTGCGCGGCTTGTCACGCCGGGCAGATCCAGGGCGAGGGGATGACGGTTAAAGGCGTCGCGTTTTTCACCGTTCCGGGAATCGATGCCGAAACTCTCGCCGCCAAAGGAATCAGCATCGGCGAATGGCCGAAGTTCGCCGACGGCAAGCTGACGCCGTTCATGGAAATCCTATTCAGCCGGGACCCGGCGATGAGCGCGGTTCAGGAGCAATTACGCGGGATCGACCCGCTCGACCTGCGGAAGGCGACGCCCGAACAATTGGCGGCCGCGGCCCGGTTTGCCCGGGGAGTAAAGACGCTCCTCTTCCACCTTGTGGTCGAAGGTCAGTCATATTTAAAGACCGAGCTGAAGGGATTGGTCGAGTCCGCTGGCCTGGAGGTGCCGCGCGCCGCTCTGCTCACGGTGCAAAAGGAATGGATGCCGCATCTCCTGGCCGAGGTGTCCGATTATGAAAGGGGGATAAAACCGCCCTTGCGCGAAACGACCCCACCCCCGCCCACCCCGTCGCCTTCGCCTAACGAAAATCCGCCGAACGGCGACGATCGTTACTCGGGGGCGACGATCTCGCGAGCGCTACGCCGGCTCCGGCGACGGAAGGTGGGAAGGGCGACCTGCTCGCGGGAGATAACGCCGACCTGCTCGGCGCCACCCCGGCACCGAACGACGACCTGACGAGCGGCGACTTGCTCGAAGGTGGTGCGGCGACCCCGACTCCGGCAGCGGCCACGCCGGCGCCCACTCCAATAGTGGAAATAAAGCCGGCCGAAGAATGGGTTTCCGCCGGTGGCTGGTATCGACCCGCTGAGAGCTTCACTCTCTATTACCGGCCCAACGGGCACGCCGATCCCTTCCTTGTCGCCTGGCTTACCGCGAGCGCGCATCTCAGCGGAATCTTCGGTCCCGGTGCGCTGGCGGCGCGCGATGCTCTCCAGCGCTTGTCCGATCCGCAAACCGCGGGGCTTTGCATGAAATGCCATACCGTGGACGAGAACGGCGCGAGGCCGGTGATTCGCTGGCGGCCGGTGGAATCGGAGCCGAAAGCGAAAACTTTCACCACCTTTAATCACTCCGCGCATTTCAGCCTGGTCCGCGATGCCGGCTGCCAGATGTGCCACCGGATCAATCCCGCGGCCGAATATGCGAAATATTTTTCTGGACCGACGGGAGCGGAGGCGGACCGTGATCCGAGCCGTTTCGCGAGCAACTTTTCCCCCCTTTCGAAGGCACTCTGCCTCCGTTGTCATAAACCAGGTGGCTGGCGACGGCTGTTTACTTTGCCACCGTTATCATATCGGTGGGAGCATGGGTAGCGTGGTGAGCACGAAGCAGTTGCCGAAATTTTCAGCTCCGATGAACGGAGCAAAATGAACGCGATTGGAAAGTATCTCTTTCCACCGGGAAGGCGATCGTGTTATAAATTCCATAATGCGACCTCAAATCAAAGTGCCCCCCGTCTTACGCTGCTTCGCCCGAGTGGCTCTCGCCCTCTCTCTCACGCTTTGTGCCTGCCAGCCGCAAAAAGTCATTCTCGTTCCCGGAGAAAACGATCTCGTCGTCCTCAACGGCTGCGTCATATCCGCCTGCAATTATCTGGCCGTCGTCGAGACCCAGCACAGCCTCGAGCCCAATTTCTGGGCGAGAATTCTCCTCGTTCGTTATAAGAATCATCCGGCTGGCCACGCCTATTGCGTGTGGGAAACCGCAGGCACGATTTACGGGTACGATCGGAATGCGGGCTCGTTTCCGATCCCGGTTTACACCCGGGAACCGAAGCTTATCGCTGGAGTGCTGGCGGACGGCTTGTCGAAGACGCTGAAGCAGCGCCTGATCGTTGCGCAGGCCGAGTTCGTGGAACCACATACGGCCGATCTCTACAAGTTTTAGGTCCGGTTGTTGCGCCCGCTGCTGATATCCTCGCTGGGCTTTTATATCCATTTCGCTCTGCGAAGCGCGAGCGCGGCCCGCAAAAAAAATGCGCGACCATTGCTGGTCGCGCCGCGAAGCTTCAGGAACGTTCCGTAACTTTGTAATGCAGTATAAGTGACTTCCTGGCTCGCACCATCTGTTTAAGCAACGGCCGTGCCAGCCCGGGAGGTTTACGACGAGTTGAGAGGGCGGCCAATTCAATCGGAATCTCCGTAGCAGATACTGGAACAGGGACGCCACGACGGGCGACCCTCCAAGCGGGAGCGAATCCGGCGCCGTGTTTTTATGCCGCAGTTAATCAGGGGCGCCGTGAGAAAGGGCACGGTTTTGCTTGCCTAAAGACGCCGGAACCGTCTTCATATCTGCCATGAAGTTTCTGTCGCTCACGGCCTTGTCGTTTGTCCTCGCGCTTTCTCCGCTCACGGCTGCGCCGGCTTCGGCGAAAGAAGCCGCCAAAATCACCAAGAACGAAGCGCAGCACATTGCATTGAAGAGTCACCCAGGCGCCCGGGTGACCGCGGCGACGATGAAAACGGTCGATGGCAAACTGGTCTGGGCGATCGAAATCACGGGTCCCAAAGGGAAGCGCATTACCCACGTCAACGTCGACGCGATGAGCGGTCACATTCTTTCCCAGACAACAGAGAAACGCTAGCCCCCGAGGCTCATTCCTACCTGAGGTTTACTTTTTCCCCCAGATCCCCTCGAGGTAGCTGACCCGGCCAGAGCCGACATGGTAGGCCTCGTAGGCCCCCGGATTTTTCAGGTAATATTTCTGGTGATAATCCTCCGCCGGATAAAATGGCATCCGTGGCAGAATCTCGGTCACGATCGGCTGATCGAACCGGCCCGACCTGCCCAGCTTTTCCTTGGAAGCTTCGGCGAGTTTTTTCTCCTCATCGTTGCCATAGTAAATCGCGGCCTGATAGGATAATCCGATGTCGTGGAACTGCCCATCGGCCTGGGTCGGGTTAATGTTGTGCCAGAAAATATCGAGCAATTGATCGTAGGAAATCTGCGCCGGATCGTAGGTGACCTCGATCGCCTCCCGGTGCTGCGTTTTGTGCGCGGAGACGAGGTTATAGTTGGCCGTCTCGGCCTTTCCACCAGTGTAACCAACGACGGTTTTCGTGACTCCTTTGGCTGCGTCGAAAGGCGGCTGCATGCACCAGAAACAACCGCCGGCGAAGACCGCGCTTTTGATTTCGGCCTGCGCCGTCAACGCGAAGCCGGCGAGGGTGAGAATGAGAAAGAGTTTACGCATGGTTTCGTATGAGAATGCGCGGGGCCATCGATTATTCCACCCCCAAATCCGATGGCTGACCCAACAATGGATGTAGGTGTCCCCATTTCGACGCGCCCGGCCGACCTCGAGCTGATTCCGCAAGATTACTTTGCGCCGCTCGATCTCGCGAAAATTTTCCCGCAAGCCGGTCCGCTCGAAGTCGACCTCGGATGTGGCGACGGCAGTTTCCTCATCGCCCTGGCGGAGGAATCTCCGAACCGGAATTTTCTCGGGATTGAAAAGCTCGCCGGGCGGGTCGAAACCGCCTGTCGCAAAGGCGCGCGTCGCGGCCTGCGCAACCTGCGCATTTTGCGGATCGAAACCGCCTATGCCATCCAATATCTCCTTCCACCCGCCTCCACCGAGACCGTCCACCTACTCTTTCCCGATCCGTGGCCGAAGCGGAAACATAAACGACGCCGGATCGTGACCCCGGAATTCCTCGCCCTCGTGCATCGCCTTCTCGTCGACCAGGGCCGTCTGCACATCGCGACCGATCAGGAGACTTATTTCGCGTCGATCCGCGAGGTCGTTTCAGAATCGTCCTTTGTCGAGGAATCGGCGACGGAAAGAACGTTTCCCCTCACCACCTTCGAGAAGCGCTTCGTCGCCCAGGATCTGCCGATTTACCGGCTCGAGCTGCGGAAAGTTTCCTGATCGAGGAAGGCCGCGGCTTCCCAGTGCCCACGGAAAAATTCCAGTTTCACCGCGCCGGTCTCGTCCTGGCGAAATAGCCTGATTCCCTTTTGCCTCACGAGCCGCGCCCAGTCGTCCGGGATTCTTTCCCGGGCTGGGAAATCGCACGAGGTGGCGACGATCAATTCCGGCCGCACGGCATCGAGAAATGCGCTTGAACCGGAGAGCCCGGAATAGTGCTGACCCTTGATCAAAATATCGCTCTGCAGGTTTTCGTGAGGCAGAGCGCGTAGGGCCGCTTCGGTTTTGAGCCCGCTGTCGGAAACAAGCAGGACCCGCCATTTTCCCTCGATTACCAACTGCACGACGAGGGCCTGATCGTCGGCCGCTTTCTCTTTTGTCCCGGCCTCCGGAAAAAGAACGTGCGCGGTGACACGCCGGGAGAGCACGAGGAGATCGCCGCGTTTCACTTTCTCTGGTGCCGGCCGATCTTGGAAGAGCGCACCATGGACGCTGGAGCGATCGGGTGCGGCGTTGTCGAGCACCCGCCGCGGCCGAAATTCGTCGAGCACACTGCGCGCGCCACCGATGTGCAACGAATCGCCATGGCTGAAAAGGAGCCCATCGAGCCGATCGATACCGCGCGAGTGCAGATAGTCGCGCAGAAAGCGCTCGTAATCGCGCGCGCTTCCCCCGTCGAAAAGCCAGTCCGCTCCCGGAGCGCGCAGATGGACCGCGGCCCCCGCGCCCGCGTCGAGGACGGTGATTTCGGCCCCCGCCCCGCTCGGCCAGTGCGGTCGCTCGACATAGGAGTGACCGCTCGGCAACTGCGAAAAGACCTGCACGAGAGCGAAAATGGCCTTCGCCAGGCTCCAGTTCGCGTTATTGAAGATGAGCGAGAACACGTGCGAAAAAGGCGCCCCCACGAGCGAGATCAACCCGACCGCGAGCAGGCAAAACGCGACCGGGACAACCGTCAGATTCGCGAGGAGCGAGATCGGTGTGATGAGGTAGAAATACCAAAGGATGAGAAGCAGGGAACCAATCCAGGCCGCGGCGGAAACGGAGATGCCGCCTGCCACCCAGCGATAACCATTCTCGAAAGTCCGCCGCTGCCGGCTCACCAGGCTGCGGGGCAGAAACGGGTCCGTTTCGGTCGGTCGCAGGAGGAGGCGAAAGATTCCGTTCTGCCAAAGGAGAATCGCGCCCACGACCGCGAAGGAGAGCTGGAAACCGGAAGTGAAAATTTGATTGCTGTCGACCGCCAGAATGAGGAGGGCGGCCCCGGCCAGGCTGTTGAGGGCGAGCACCGGGCGATCGAAAAAAGATCCGCCTAACAACACCGCCGCCATCGTCGCCGCCCGCACGCTCGAGACATGGAAACCAGTGATGGCCGAATAGAAAAAGAGGCACGGAATGATGAGGGCGGCGGCCGCTTTGCGCGGCAGACGGCAAAGCGAGGCGATGATCCAGAGGAGTCGCGCGATGATCCCGACGTGCAGGCCGGCGACAGCGAAAAGATGAAGCGTCCCGGTTTCTTGAAACGGCGCTTCGATATCGTCCGCCGTCTCGTGGCGCAGACCGAGCGCCATCCCGTTGATCAGCGCGGTGACCTCGGGTGAGTCCTCGAGCCCGCGGCTCAAAGTCGCGCGCATCCATTCCCGCGCCCGCATCGCGCTGCGGACGAGGAGATTGCCCACGCCGCTCTGGAGGATGACGCCATTCTCGCGGTAGCGCGCGAAGACGCTTTGGAAAACATCGCGCCGCGCGAGGTAGGTCCGCAGATCGAATCCGCCCGGGTTCCGCGCGCGCTCGATCGGTTCGACGATGCCTTTCAATGTGATCTCGTCCCCGAAACGGGGATTGCCCTTCCAGCGCGCCCGGATCGTGGCCGAGCACGGTTGCGGGCCGGTCCCGACATCGACCGTTTCGAGTTGAAGAAGGAAGGTGGTAAAGTCGTTAGGCGCGGCTTTTGGTTCGCTGGCTACGATCCCCCGCACCACCACCGGCCGCATCCGTTCGCCCAGGCGCGCCTCGAATGCCCGGCCGGGAGAATCCATCAACACAACCAGATGGAGGGCGAAGAAAACGGCGGCGACCAGGAGATGAGTCAGCCCCGCGACCGGCCGCACCAGGAGAACGGCCGCACCGAGCGCAACGCCGCCGCAGAGGAGGTCGACCGGCGGGGCGAAAAACTCAGCGAGCAAGATTCCGCTGATCGCGCTCAAGGCGAGGCCGAGGAGCGGTTGCCGGGGAGAATCGGAAAGCTTCATCGGGGAGGAAACCTGAGTCGTTAGGCCAAGCTCGTTGACTTATCATCCCAAGCCGGCGCAGCGCGGGGCGCGACTTCACCAATGCGATTAGCGTTCTCTTGCTCGCGAATGCGCGGACTCCGACCGTGGTGCCTTACGCCGTCGGCCCGGCTCAGGATGACACGTTCTCCTGCCCGTTTCACGATTCCGGCCCCGCAAAGCGATTGCTTCACTCCCGTTGTTTTATATCGTTGAGCGGCTGTGCCGAAACCTTTTTCGCGAAAGAAGCGAACCCATGTCGTCCGGGCCGGCGCAGGCAACGGGGCGGAGAAACCGTCGGCCAAACGCGTCGGTCTCAAGCCTGGCCTCGACTGGCATAAGCGCAACTTCCTCACCGAAGTCCTGATTCCCTCGCTCTTCACAAAACGCTCCGGCCTGCGCGCCAACCCGCTTTTTCCCAAGGTCGACCCCGGCGAGATCTGTATCACCTGGATCGGCCACGCCTCGTTCCTCATCCAGATCGGGGGGATGAATGTCCTCATCGATCCCAATTGGTCGATGTGGCTGAGCGTGATCAAGCGCCTGAAGCGCCCCGGATTGAATCTCGACAATCTCCCTTCGATCGACACCGTCTTGGTCACCCATGCCCACTTTGATCATCTCGACCGCCGCACGCTGCGCCGGGTCGCGGCCGATCAGCCGATCGTGGTCCCGACCGGAGTGGGCAATTTGGTCCACGATCTCGGCTTCAATATCGTGCACGAGCTCGATGAATGGCAGGACGTGCGGCTCGGTCCGCTGAAGGTTTCGCTCACGCCCTGTCATCATTGGGGCGCGCGGATGCTGCACGATCAGCACCGCGGCTTTGGCGGATTTGTCATTCAGACGAATGGCCGCTCGATTTTTCACTGCGGCGACAGCGCTTATTTCAACGGCTTCGAGGAAATCGGGAAACGTTTTCCGATCGAAGTCGCGCTCTTGCCGATCGGAGCCTACGACGCGCCGAGCAAGCGCGAAGTGCACATGAATCCCGAAGAAGCAGTTCGCGCCTTTCTCGAGCTGCGCGGGCGCACGCTCGTGCCGATGCATTACGGGACCTTCCGCCTCGGCTTCGAGCCGCTTGATGAACCGCCGCAGCGCTTGCTCTCAAGCGCGCGCGCCCACGGCGTCGACGACAAGGTGCTCCTCATGACCGAAGGCAAACCCGTCGTGCTCTGATCGCCGAGGCCTGCTTTTCTGTGGATGCCTCCCTCTCGGCGGCACGAGCCTGCGTGTTCCCGGCAGAACAAATTCCCCTCCCGGTCCCGTCACCGCGAAGCGTCCACATTGTCGCTCCGCGAATGCGCAGAACTAGTAGACGTCGCGCCGGTAACGCTTCTCGTTCTTCAGCTTTTCGACGTATTCGTTCGCCTCGTCCGCCTCCAGGCCGCCCTGCCGATGCACGATCTGCCGCAGCGCCGCGTCCACATCTTTCGCCATCCGCTTGGCGTCGCCGCAGACGTAGAAATAGGCGCCTTCCGCGAGCCATTTCCACAATTCTCCCGCTGAACCGAGCATCCGATCCTGCACGTAAATCTTGTGCGCCTGGTCGCGCGAGAAGGCCGTGTCGAGCCGGGTCAGCCAGCCGTCGGCCATGAACTTTTCAAATTCGTCGCGATAATAAAAATCGCTTTTCTCGCGTTGCGCGCCGAAGAAAAGCCACGTCTTGCCCCGGGCCCCGATCGCCTGCCGCTCCTGCAGGAAAGCGCGAAACGGCGCCACGCCCGTGCCGGGCCCGACCATGATAATAGGCGCGTCATTATCCTCCGGGAGATGAAATTTCGATTTGCTGGGGAAGACCGGGACGGGCGAATCGGAGGAACGTTCGGCGAGGAAAGTCGAGCAAACGCCCTTCCGTTTCCGGCCATGACTTTCGTAAGTCACCACGTCGATGATGAAATGGACCGCCTCGGGGTATGCCTTCAGGCTGGAGGCGACCGAATAGAGGCGCGGCTGCAATTTGGGCAGGAGGGCGACGAATTCGGCCGGCTCGAATAGGACCGAGGGATGTTCGCTCAGAAAATCGATGATCTGCATTCCCCAGAGGTAGGTGTCGAGGTCCTGTCGGCGTTCCGGATCGAGTAACTCGCTCAGGAGCGGGGCGGCCGAAGCACGCTCTGCGATCGCCTGCAGAAACCTTGGTGTCACCTGGGTAATGCTGTAATCGCGCAGGAGCGCGTCGCGAAATGTCGTCGGCTCCTTCTTGTTGTTAGGCACGATTTCGTCGCCCTTGGCCTCGAGGGCTTCGAGGATTTCATTCACCAGGTCAGGGCAATTCGTCGGATAAACCGCGAGCGACTCGCCCGCCTCATAGCTCAGACCGGAGCCGGCGAGCGAGAGCTCGAAATGGCGGGTGTCCTTTTCCGAATCGGGGCTGTTGAGGCGGCGATTGACCATCATCCGGGCCGGGAAAGGATTGGTGCGGGAATAGGCGGCGGCGGTGGTGGTGGCGTCGTCAGGCATAGCGGACCGCGGGCGCGAACTCGCGAGCGGTCCGAGATGTTTCCACAAGAGCCGGCGATTCCGCAATCGGATTTTTGCCGGCCCGCCCGGCCTAACGATGCCGCCCGCCCTAGAGAAATGCCTGGACAGCTTTCAGGTCAGGATCTTTTTTCGCAATCTCGCGAAAGGCGCCGTCCATCTGAAAGCTGATCTCGAGATGGCGCTGCGCTTCCCGCGCCAAGCCGAGGAGCGCTTCGTAGCAACCAAGATTGTAATAATAGATCGGCTCGCGGCGAAGCGCGGGCGGGCCCTGCCGCAACATCTCGAGGGCGGCGCCCGTGCGCCCGAGCTGGTTCAGGCAAAAAGCGGCGTGGAGGAAACCGGCGCCGTTATTGGGCGCGACGCGGCAGAGCTTGCGGCTCATGGTCAGGGCCCGCCGCCAGGATTTGCGCATCATCAAATGGTGGAGCCGCAGTTGCAGCACTTCGGGTCGATTCTGGAGCGCTGGTGGAATGGCGTTCAGCTCCGCCATGGATTCGCGATCCATGCCGAGTTCCGCGTAACCGCAGGCGGTGCGTAATTGCCATTCGAGTCTCATCGACTCTCTCAAAAGCAAATCGCGGGCCCGCTCGGTGTCCACGCTTCAGCGTGTCTTCGAGATAAGATCATTTCCGAGAGCCGAAACGCCCTCGAGAACACCCTGAAGGGTGGACACCCAGCAGGGCGACAGCGTGTGTATCCCGAACAGAGACAGACTTGCCCGGAGGACGCCGTCTACAGGAGTGCTTCCAGATCGCTCACGCGGCGATCGAAGAGACGCAGCGTGCTCTCGACCGGGCCGGGCGTTCGCATGTCGACCCCCGCCGCCTGCAATGTCTCAAGCGGAAATTTCGATCCGCCCGATTTCAGAAAACCGAGGTATGACTCGACCGCGTCTGGCGCCCCGCTCAGCACCCGCTCGGCCAGCGCGATCGCGGCCGAAACGCCCGTCGCATATTTGTAGACGTAAAAGGCGTTGTAGAAATGCGGGATGCGCAGGCACTCGAGATCGAGCTGCGGATCGAGCACCACGCCTTGGCCGAAGTAGGCCTCGAGCAGTTTGCGATATTCGTTTTTGAAAACATCGAGGGTCAGCGCTTCGCCGCGTTCTTCAATCGCGTGCATCACTTTCTCGAACTCTGCGAACATCGTTTGCCGGTAGAGCGTGCCGCGGATGTCATCGATCTGCCGATTGATGATGTAGGCCCGCATCTTCGGATCGTCCGTCTGGGCGAGGAGATGATGGGTCAGCAGATCCTCGTTGAAGGTCGACGCCACCTCGGCGAGGAAGATCGGATAGTCGGCGTCCTGATAAAGCTGATGGCGCTGCGCGAACCAGGTATGCATCGAGTGCCCTGCCTCGTGTGCGAGGGTGTAGACATCGGAGAAAACGTCCCGCTTGTAATTCATCAAGATGTAGGGCGGCGCGCCGTAGCTCCCGCTTGAAAAAGCGCCGCTCCGTTTTCCTTTCGATTCGTAGCGATCGCACCAGCGCCCGCGGAGGCCTTCGCCTAACGAACTGACGTATTCGCTTCCCAGCGGCGCGAGCGATGCGAGCACTTTCTCGATCGCCTTATCGAAAGAAATATCAGTGTCGATCTCGGCCACGAGCGGCACATAAGTGTCGTATGCGTGTAGCTGCTCGAGCCCGAGGACGCGCCGGCGCAGATCGTAATAACGATGGAGCGGTTGCAAATTCGCCCGCGCCGCCGCGATTAACCCGTCGTAGACTGCCACCGGGATGTCGTCCTTGAAGAGCGACGCCTCGAGCGCGGAGGGATAATTGCGCGCCCGCGCCCGGAACACATCCGCCTTCACGGAATACGAAAGGGTGGCCGCGAGAGTGAATTGGTGGTCCTGAAATTCGTCGTAGAACTGGTGAAAAGCCTGTTTGCGCAAGGCGTGATCGCGCTTGACGAGAAACGAGCTGTAGGAACTCTGGGTGAGCGGCCGTTCCTCGCCCTTGTCGTCGAGCAGGACGCCAAATTTCATATCCAAATCCGTGAGCTGCGAAAAGGTGTCGTCGTAGCCGTCGAGGGCCGAACTCCCGAGCGCGAGCAGGCGTTCCTCCTTTTCCGAAAGTACGTGCGGCTTGAGCCGGCGGATCTTGTGCAGACGGATGCGCCATTCCTGCAGCGCCCGGTCGTCGAGAAAACGCGCGAAGCTCTCATCATCGATCGCCTGGATTTCCGGAGCGATGAAGGATGCGACTTCACCGATCATCGTGAGCAGATTCTGGAGCTGCCCCATCCGCGCCAAATGCTCCGGATTGGAGCTGTCTTCGGCCAGTTGGAGCGAGGCGAAGTGATAAACGCGTTCAATTTTCAGATCGAGGGTTTTCTCAAATTCGAGCAGCTCGGCCAGCGTCTCGGCCGATTCTCCGACCCGTCCTTTCCAACTCGTTAGGCGCGGATAGGTCGCTTGGATCCAGGCGAAGTCCTCGCCCCATTTGCCGGTCTCGGTAAAGAGGTGCGACAAATCCCATTTGTCGCTGTCAGGGATTTCGGCCCGGGTTAAAATCTTCGTTTCCGTCATCGTGGCAAAATGGCGGAGCCCGCGTACGGTGTCCACCCTTTAGGGTCTCTTCAGGCGCCTCCGGTTATTTAATGAGTTATCCTCAGAACACACGCTAAAAGCGTGACACCCAACAGCCGGAATCACCTTCGCTTTGAATCTGCGTCCTTTTATTCCCGGTCGTGACGATCTGTACCGCACCCTGCGGCTCGCGGCGCCGGTGGCGTTTGTGCAGGTCGGCATCATGAGCATGGGCGTGGTCGATATCATGATGGTTGGCCATTACCCAGGCGTGGCGCTCGCGGCAGTGGCCCTGGGTAATCTTTATTTTTTCGGTGCCGTCATTTTTGGCTGGGGAGTGGTGATGGGGCTCGATCCCGTTATTGCCCAGGCTGTGGGCGCGGAGGACGATCTGGGGGTGAGCCGCGGGCTGCAACGCGGCCTGCTCCTCGCTGTTGTCCTCGCCATCTTCGCAACCGCCATCGTGCTCCCGGTCGAGACCGTCTTGCGCTGGCTGGCTCAGCCGCCCGAAGTCATTCCCCTGGCGGCGCTCTACGCCCGCACCTGCATCCCGGGTATTTTTCCGCTTTTCGCTTTCCTCGTCCTGCGCGCCACGCTCCAGGCGCAACATCGAATGCGTCCGATCGTGATCACGATCATCGTGGCTAACCTCATTAACGCCGGGCTTGATTGGGCGCTGATTTTTGGTCACCTCGGATTTTCCGGTGGCGGGGTGAGCGGCGCGGCCTGGGCGACAAACTTCAGCCGCTGGTTCATGGCGCTGGCCACTTTCGCGGCTGGCTGGGCCAGTCTGCGGCCGCATGTGCGCCTTTTCGAATGGCGCGGGATGGAGCTGGCTGCGCTCCGGCGCCTGACCGCACTGGGCGCGCCGGTCGGTCTCCATCTCCAAATCGAGTATAGCGCGTTCGCGGTCGTCGGGCTTTTGATGGG
>DATBDG010000118.1:0-4247 GCA_036270055.1 Chthoniobacterales bacterium | reverse complement strand
CGGGCATGAGCCCGCCGCATTGTCCGCCAGCTCACGCCGGTACGGATAAAAGCATCAACAAAGCGCAGCTCCAACAGGTCGCGGAAGCTCAGCGCCAGCTTGTTTTCGACCGGCTGAAGCTCACCCTGCCAAACCGCGTTGGAATGGTGAACGCGGTCACCGCTCTTGAAGTCGTAGCCCTTGAGCCAGCGCCGAATCTTGCCCGCGGAGACGCGGGTCAAGCGAGCCGCTTCCGGAACCGTGTAAAGCCCGATGTTAAGAAGTCTTTCCGCCGCGTCCACGCCCCAAATGAAGCTGGATTGGAGCCCGACCGCAATCGAATTCGCTGCTAGATCTGGTGCGAGGCAGGCGGGGTCGATGCTTGAATTCTGAATATCGGGAGGCGTTCCCAGCGCAGCCATTTGGGCAGTTTCCAATCTCGACCGTACCAGGAGACAGAACCGTGAGTCTCAGTCAGGATCAGAGCTTACCATCGACACAGCATCATGGCCGACAGGCCGTGAAATCTCAGAAGCTCGGAACCGAAGCGCGCGCCTTCTGCTCTTTCGCCGCTGAGATTGTTGAGGATTTAGAGGCTGCGCTTCAGCAACTCGCCAAATTCAGTCTCATGGGTAGCGGGGTCGCCGTCAGCGCCTGAGGCGGGCCACCAAACCGTGGGTAAGGCCCGCACTGTCTGTGTAGCGACCACAGATGATTCCCTTGCGATTGATCCCGTTCAGTGAGGTAAAGGTAGCGCCGGGATAATCAAAGGTAAGAAAGGAGGCGGGCAGTCGAAGGAAAAAACCGTGCGCGGTGCCCGCGCCGTCGACATAGCGTCCGACCATGATGTTACGGTCGTTATTCCCGAAGAGAAATGTCGAAGTCGATCCGGGCGGGTCGAGCGGGAAGGTCAGGGTGCCGTCGCGACCGCGGGAGAAGCCGTGAAAGACCGCGGCGCCATCCAGATAGTAGCCCGCGATCTGGCCGGAATTATTAATTGAAGAGCCGTTCGTGTTCGTACTGCCCGGGACGATGTAGGTGACGATGGTTCCGCCGATGCTGGCGTATCCCTGGTTTGCCGGTCCCGGGATATCCTCGGTGCCCGCGAAATCGCCTGCATCGTTGATCGCATCCACGTAGGTGTTCACCGCGCCCGGCAGGTCGAACGGGGTAAAAACGCCGCCCGAGAGGAAGTAACCGTGGGCAAAGTTATCACTGATGTAGTAGCCGCAGACGGTGCCGGGATTGTTCACTCCGCGGGCCTGGGTGACGGAGACGTCGATCCCGGGAAAGTCGATGGGCGCACTGAAGGTGCCGTCCCGGAATCGTACAAAGCCGCGCTCCACGCCGCTCGAGTCGACGAAATCGCCCGCGATCTCGCCGGCGTCATTAATTTTCTGCGGGATGGTGGAAGTGACGTCGCCGGGATAATCGAAGGTGGCGACGACTTCGATGCTGATGGGCGCCTGCTGGGCGAGCGCGGGACTCGCCAGGAAGACAAAGGGAACTGCCAGAAAAAGGTTAGGCAGATGAGATGTTTTCATGTCGTTGACGTTTCTTTCATATACCTGGTGGTTTCATCTAGATGACAGGTCTGAAAGAGCGAGAAACTCCCAGGAGAAGCGTCCCCGCCAGATCCAGATCTATTCGACGCGGTGATTGCACGGCGGGTGGCCGATTGGGGTCAAGCAAAATCTTGCCCGTGCCGGCAAAGGAGTCTCCACGGCGGAGTCTACACGGGTCAGGGAGTCTCCACGGGTCAGGTAACATGAAAACGGTTCGCGGCAGCGTACGCTGTGGGCAAAAAGGGAGGAACCATTTATATGAACTACGTTGGGATCGATATTCACAAGAAGTATAGCGTGCTCTGTGCGCAGGACGAGCGCGGCGGGAGACTGCAGGAGGCGCGGGTTGAAGGCCACTGTCGGCAGGATTTTGCCCGCTTTTTTGGCGCTTTAGAAGGGCCGAGCAAAGCGGTCTTGGAAGCATGCTGGAACTGGGGCCTGACCCATGACTTACTCGAAGAGATCGAGGAAGTGGAAGAAGTGGTCCTGGCCCATCCCTGGAAGACCCGGCTGATTGCCGATGCGCAGATCAAGACTGACCGACTGGATGCTTTTGCCCTAGGCACCCTCTTGCGTGGGAACCTGGTGGCGCGGGCTCATGTCCCGCGGCGCGAGACGCGGGCGCGCAAGAACCTGTTGCGCCAACGGCTCTATTGGTCGCGCCTGCGGACGATGCTGCGCAATCGTATCCATGCGCTGCTCGATCGGCAACATGGCTTGGAGTTACCTCAGTGCAGCGACATCTTCGGGGCGCGCGGCTTAGGCTTCCTGCGTCAACTGGAGTTAAGCGAGCCGGATGGGACTTTGCTCCAGGAAGCGCTGGGGTTGCACGACCTGATCGCGCAACAGATGAAAGCCCAGGAAAAGCGGATCGCGGCCGAGTTTAAACTCGAGCCCAGCTACGAACGGCTCTTAAGTCTGCCCGGAGTAGGACCAACCTTGGGAGCAGTGCTGGCGGCGGAGATCGATCAAATCGAACGCTTCCCCAGTGCGGACAAGCTCTGCGGCTACGCCGGGGTCGTCCCGACCACCCATAGCTCCGGAGGCAAAGTCCATCACGGCCGCCTCCTGCCTTTTTGCAACAAATGGCTCCGCTGGGCTCTAATCGAAGCCAGTTGGGTGGCCATTGGTTGCTCGCCCTACTTCGGCTCGCTCTATCGCCAGCAACGCGCCCGCGGGAAAAAAGCCAACACGGCCATCACGATCGTGGCCCGGCGGATGTGCCGTATCCTCTACCAGCTCCTGGCGCAGAAACGAAGTTTTGAAAAACGCCCTCCCAGAGTGCACATTACCCATGTCCCCGGTTGCTCCGCGTAAGCTCTGACGGCGGTCTTAAAAGCTGTTTTAAGACCTTAAAACGCGCGTCTTGGGTCAGGATGGAGAGCCGGGGATCTGATTATTTACCGTGCGAGCTGCCGCCAGTGTCGCCCAGAGAAGAATGATCGCGCCTCTTCCTTCCCTGCCTAACGAGTAACTCACCAAATCTAATCTATTGACTAGTCCTTTCAGAGAAGAGCTTAATATCGACACAGCGTGATCGCCGGCCGTCCGCAATTCTCAGAAGCTCGGAACCGAAGCGCGCGATTTCTGCTCTTTCGCGGCTTTCAGTTGCGCTTCATACTCGCCTGCCGCCGGGAGCTCAAGCCGCACAAACATCCCGCCGGGCCGCAGCCAGAGCGTAGCCCCGTCGCTGCGCCGCCACATCTTCTCACCGATCGCATCCGACACGGTCTGCTGGAAGAAGCGACCCGGGATGTTGAGCTGGGAAACGTTCGGATTGGTGACTTCGACTCGCGCCCAGGACGTACCGGCCGAAGTGTTCGCAGCAGCGATTGCCTCCAACTCGTAATCCTGAATCCGGGGATTCACGCCGGCGACAATGCTCTTTTGGTAATCCATCCGCACCGCAGGCCCGTCGAGCTGAAGGAATGCCGCGCGGATCGTCCACCCCTGGTATTCGTAGGTGTGATGAATCGCGCCCTCAACGAGCGGATGCGATTTGTCGGAGATTTTGTTCGACTGTGTGTCCTTCGGCGCACCGTAACGGTCGACGAATTGGAGGGAGGTCTCGCCGATCCGGGCTTCGGCGGTGGCAATGAAGATCAAGGAAGCCAGGGCCAGGGGAATGTGCATAGCGGATTGGTAGCAGACTACGTTCCCGCATAAGAGCCAATCGGGGTCCAAAGGTTTCGAAACATTTGGTTCAGCGCCTCAGGATGCTTCAGATTTTCCGATTCGAGGCACTAGCGATTGGCGAAGATCGTGAACGATTCCTCCAATTGCATGTGATCGGAGCGGAGCTCGGCCAAGACTTGCGCAGGGATCGGCGGAGCGCGGAGCTGGTCGATCGCACGCAAGGCGATCAGTGTGTCCATTCGGCCACCGGTAATGGAGGTGACTTGCACATTTTCGACTTTCCCTCCGGCCGCGGGGATATCGAAGGTTGCCGTCACCGTTCCGACGTCCATTTCGTCTTGGTGAAGCTTTACCAGTTGATACCAGATCGGCCCGAGGCGGTCGTCTTCGACCGTCTTGGCATAACGCTTTTGTGCGGGGGTGGCGGGCTCTGCCACATGCGTCCGGGCCAGGTTCGTCGATTTCGTCGGAGCGGTTTGGCAGGAGGAAAGCGAGACAGCAGCCAATGCGATCACCAAGGCTGCCCCGCCGGAGAGGAGAACTCGGTTGGTCATGGCAGGTCTTGTA
>DATBDG010000117.1:0-31670 GCA_036270055.1 Chthoniobacterales bacterium | reverse complement strand
GGGATTGGGCGCGTAGTCGTTCACGTCGGTGCCCGCATAGGCCATGCTCCCGTCCGGGGTGAAACGCGGGGTGGAGACGACCCGGACAAAGCCGTTGTTCTCGGCCGGGAGGTTCTCGGTCCAGAGTAATTGCCCGGCAGTGCTGAGGGCGTTGACGTGGCTTGGCGTGGAGATGAAGTAGGCGCTGTAGAGCACGAGGGAGTTAAGCGGGCTGACTGCCGGAGAGCTGGCGATGCCATCGTCACGGAATTGCCAGCGCAGAGTGCCGTCAGGATTGAGCGAAGTAAGGTGCGAACCGGTTCCAAAGGTGAGCGTACCGAGATAGACTGCGCCGTCGCTTCCCACGTCCACCGCCGTCTGGGCATCGATACCGAGGTTCAGGGTGCCGGGCTGTTCGCCGAGGCTCCGCCAGACGAGCGCGCCATCCTTGCTGAAATCGACCAGCCCGGGATGAATGGTATCTCCATCGCCCACTACGATATTGCCGCTCGGCTGGACCCGCGGCTGGCCACCGGCGCTCTGGTGCCAGACGAGATTGGTGCTCCCGAGGGCGAAGGCGAAAAGACTGCCCGCGGGGGCGACCGCTCCGGCGGCGTTATTGGCAAAATACCAATGGTTGTCCGGCCCGAAGACGACTTCTATGCCACCATAGCCGAAACGGGTGGCAAAACCGTTCAGGTTCGAAATCTTGCTGCCAGCCGGCGAGAGAACGAAAGCTCCGAGGGCATTGGGCAAGCCTTCGTCTTCGGTCGCACCGTAGATGTTCCCGTCAGGACCAACTGTCGGGCCGGCGAAAACGCGAGCGAAGCCAGGATCCTGGAATTTCCACTTTAGGGTGCCATCGGGGTTGAGCGCGTAAACGCTCGATTCCTGGGCGAAATAAATGGTCCCATCGAGGCCGACGCTGACCGGTTGCAGGACATTGCCGAGGCCGGGGCGGAAGATCCATTTCACACCTCCATTGGGGGTCAGGGCGTAGAGGTGACCCGAAACGCCGCCAGCATAGACGGTCCCATCCGGTCCGACCGCGGGGCGGCTCTGGATGTAAACGTCGTCGGCCATGAAACGCCATTTCACATGGCCCGCGACTGGAGGTCGCGCCGTGACTTGGAGAGTAACAGTATTGCTCGAGCCGCCGCTGGTAATCACCTGGACGTCATCGCTCCCGAGGGCAGAGCTATCGGAGACATAGGCGGTGATGGAGCTATCGGACCAGTTACTGACCGGGGCAGAAACGCCACCGATTTGGACCACGCCGGAGCCTTGTTCCGCGCCAAACCCGCTTCCGCTGATGATCAGCCGCCCCGCCTGCGCGAGCGTCGTGCTGGACAGGGAAGAAATGGTTGGGGCGGTCAGAGAACGAGTGCCGTAAAGAGTCATTCCGCAGTCCGACTTGGCGGTGCCGAGAATGCCGACCTTGTGCGTCCAGCTCGACGTCGGACTGGCGCGATAAAAGAGCGCCGGCCCGCGCGGCGCGCCCTCGTTGGCGCTACGCCAATACCATTCGCTGTTACTAAAGACCTGGATCGATACGAAATGCTTTCCGCTGGCCTGAAAAGGCGTCCCCAGCTCAACCTGGAAGTCCGGCGAGTTATCGGGGTTGAGGATGCCAGGGTCGCCTTTGGCGATGAAATACTCCGCCTGCAAAGCCCCCGGCAGACCGTCCGCCCCATAAGCGTAAAAATGGACGTAGAGGCCGCTAAAAGCCGCGTCCTGAGTGCCAACCCCGTAGCCGTTGACGTCGATACGGCTGATCGTGCCGACGACATCGAAGTCGTCGGTAATCTCCGAGTTCTTGCTCCCGGTGGTGGCCCGTTGGCTCGGGCCCCAATCGTGGAAGTTGGAGAAATTAACGGACTGCTGCCAGACGATCGGGTCGGTCGCAAAGACCGATGAAGAGGACGTGAGAAGCACGCCGAGGGCGGCCAGACCAAAGAGGAGTTGTCTCTTTTTCATATTAAATAATTTCCCTGAAGCAATGAGTGAAGGGCCAGACGCTCGGATCCCACTCGACTAGCGGCTCCGGGCGGATTTAGTCAGCACGCTGTTAGCGGAATCAAAGGTATAACCAGTCTTGGTGATGTTAGTCACGTTGATGGTATAGGTGCCGGCAACATCGGTGGCGTTAAAGACCGCTAATCCACGTGCGTTCGTGGCGACACTTTGGTTGAGAGTCTGCCCGCTCGGCAGCTTCCAAGTGACGGCGACAGTCGCGCCAGAGACCGCGGCGCCATTGCCGTCCGTCACGGTTACTTTACTCGTTGCGTTGACGCTGGTGCCAGAACTCCTGGCGGTAAGAGTGATCTTCGTGCTCTTGAGAGTAGGCAACGTCGTCGTGGCGGTGGTGTCGAGTGCGTAGAGGAAGGAGGCACTGGTGTCGTTGTTCCCCGTCGCAGTAAAGGTCATGATGTAGGCTGTGAGGCCGTCCGGCGCGAAGCGGGCGCGGGTGTCGCTGGATTGATTAAAGCCATCCTCGGCTGGGAGATTGACTCTCCAAAGCTCGTGGCCGTCGAGCGCGCTCTCCGAGATGACATAGCCGGGTTCGCCGAAGAACTGCACACCGCCGACGATCAACTGGGTGTTTTGGGGATCGACCACCGGGCCGCCGACGACATCGTTGAGGGTACGATGCCAGATCTGGATGCCGGTGCTGCTGAGGGCGAAAACTTCGACCGTGTTCTGCACTGTGTAGTGGATGTTGTTCGATCCCACGTCGGGCGTATCGGAAACATTGTAGGGATACTGCGAGGAGAAGACCCAGACGAGGTGGCCGTCGACGGGCGAGTAAGCTCCATAGGGGACATGGATGTTACCTTCCGGCCCGATGACTGGTTGCGCGGCAATGTTGATAGTGAAGGCCAACTTGCCATCGAGACCGAAGGCGCGGATGTGGCTATTGGCGTAGAAATACATCTGTGTCTTGCTGCCGCTCGGTCCGAAGACAATCTCCCCATAAGGCACCGGGGTGCGGGCATCGTAAGGCTCGGGCACGGCCCAGCGCAGAGTGCCTTGTGGCGTGAGCGAGAAGGCGCCTATCCCCGAGGTCGCGACTGCGTAAATGTTGCCATCCGGTCCGACCGAGAGGCCGATGAAAAAGAGGGCGATCGGGTTTTGCACAAAGGTCCACTTAAGGGTGCCATCCGGACTGTAGGCTTTGACCGCGCTCTCCGAGCCGGCGTAGACCGTCCCATCGGGCCCGACTGCGACTCCCTGCGTCCCCGCGCCGCGCGCCACCCACTTGAGGGCACCGTCCGGCGTGAGGGCGTAGAGGTGAGAGTAAACATCGACCGAGTAGATCGTGCCATCAGGAGCTATGACCGGGCGCACCTTTGAGTAAGGGCCATTCTGGCGGAACCGCCATTTCGCTTTCCCGCTGACCTGCCTTGCCGTGACGGTAAGCGCGACGCCATTGCTCGTTTGCCCGGTGGAGTTCGTGACCTGCACTGTGGTGCTGCCGAGGGCCGCCGCTTCCGGCACCCAGGCGACGATCCGCGTGTCCTGCCAGGTGCCGAGCGGCGCTGGAAGACCGCCGATGAGCGCTACGCCGTCGGTGGTGCCGAAGCCGGTCCCCTTGATTTCGACATAGCCGCTGCGGTCCGCACTGATGGCCGAAAGGCTGGTAATGATGGGTGTCGCCGCGGGTGCAGCCACCGCATCGGACTTAACCAACGCCCCTCCAACAAAAATGGAGCCAAGCGCGAGAAGAGAAGTAAGTTTTGAGTAAATCATCGATTGGAAATTGAAGCGCTGACGGTAGAAGGCTTTTTTGTGCGCACAAATAGGAAAAAGTTACGGCGTTGTTACCTTCCCCACTTCCCCCGACGCGGAGCACTCGTCTTACCGCCCCAGTGCGGGCTTGGTGTTGGCAGCGTTCAGCTGCTTTCCGCTCAGTCCCCTGCGTCAGCCGCCGCGGCGATATCGATTGCGTAAAGCCAGGAGTGATACTGTTGCGGCACTTCACAGAGTTGGACTGCCGGGATGTAGGCGCGATTGCCGGCGCGAGTAAATCGGGCGCGGGCATAAGGCACCGCGCATGTGCCATCGGGTTCTTTCGGAATAGTGATTCCGAAGAGCAGCGCGCCGTCCGCCGTGGCAAACCCGCGAATCAGGCCCGGCCGGCCGAAGGTCTCCTGGCCGCCCATCAGCACCAAATCGCCAGTCGGACTGACGATCGGGCCAGGAACAGGTCCGCCAGCCAGCAAACTCGGAACCTTCCAGCGCACCGCCGGCGCCGGCGTCAAGGAATAAAGCTCGCCGAGATTCCGATTGATGTAAATGTTTCCGTTCCGGTCGACATCCGGCGCGGTCAGATCATTGGTCGGCGGGTTTTCGTCACCAAAGAATGACCAACGAAACATTCCATTCTTGGCATACGCGTTTAGGCGCAGGTTAGTTGGGACGTAGAGGATTCCGTTACGTGACGTCGCAGCCTGGTCCGCGACCCCGATGTTGGTATAAAAATCCTGTGTTCCAACGGCGAGATTGAATCCATAGACATCGCCGTAGTAGGTCGAAGTAAAATAGAATTTGCCGCCCCCAAAGACCAATTCCCGTCCCACCTGGCCAAACTCGCCGACCCGCGGGTTGCCCAAGTTATTCCACCGCAGGACACCTTCCGGGGTGAGCGAGATCGCTCCGACGGAACCGCCGAAGTCGAAAACCGCGTAGATGTTGCCGTCCGGTCCAACATTTGGTCCGCCAATCGGTCCTTGGGAATCCGGCGCCGAAAAAAGCCACTTTCTCGTCCCGTCCGGATTAACCGCATGAATCGCGGCGAAGGGCGACGCTACGCCGAAGTAAATTGTGCCATCGCGGCCAACCACCGTCGGCCCTGAGGAGCCGACGCTCTCGCCATCATAGACCCATCTTAGCGCCCCTTCGGGCGTAAGTGCGTAAAGGAAACCGGAGGAATCGTTGAAGTAGACCGTGCCGTCCCGGCCGACATCGGCACGATGACTGACATAATTTGCCAGCACCTCGAACCGCCACGCCACCGTTCCGGTTGTGGCGGGGCGCTCTTCCACCGCGAGATTGACCGCAGCGGAACGCCCGTTGGAAGTAAGCACCTCGACCGAATTTTGCCCGATTGTCGCCTCCTCCGGCACATAGGCAAGGATTTGGGAATCAGTCCATTGAGTTGTCCAGGCCCGCCTTCCATCGATCATGACTTGGCCGGCACTTTTGGTCCCAAACGCCAAACCCTTGATGGTTACGGGGCAGCTGCGGCCCGCCGCGCGATCGCTCAACGAAGTTACCTGAGGTGAAGTGGCCGCTCTGCTTGGCTGTTGTAGCAGGCCAGCTAATACAGCCGAGCAGCAAAAGACAATTATTCGGTTCATATCAATACAAATATCGGTCGGACGGAAAACCGCGGCTGTTCTTTCTCATAGGAAAATAGTTACAGATCGGGGTTCGAGTGCGATCCGCGATCGTTCCGCAATCAAGAGGTAGCGGGCGGTCGCGCGACGGAAGTCAGCCGTGCTGGCCCGTAACGCAGCTCGCGCAGCGAGCGAGGTCGGCCTTTCAAACTCGGTCGACGAGATTCAGCCTGTCGGTTCACGCGGCACTATGAACCACCGAGCCGGCGCACTCCGTCGATGCAATGATGGCGATCTGCGTTAAGCTCATCGCCGCATGAAAAAGAAGCACCAACTGGCGACGCGCGTCATTCACGCCGGACAAACGCCCGATCCATCAACGGGCGCGGTCATGACGCCGATCTACGCCACTTCCACCTACGTGCAGGAAAGCCCGGGCCGACACAAAGGGTTCGACTACGCCCGATCCATCAACCCGACCCGGCTCGCTTACGAACGTTGCGTCGCCGATCTCGAAAGCGGTACCCGCGGCTGGGCCTTCGCTTCCGGCTTGGCGGCGATGTCGACCGCGCTCGAGACGATCGACAGCGGTTCGCACGTCCTGGTGAGTGACGACCTTTACGGCGGCACATATCGACTTTTCGAAAAGGTGCGGCGTCGCTCGGCGAATCTCGATTTCACCTTCATCGACATGAGCGACCCGGCAAAAGTCGAGGCGGCATTCAAGCCGAACACGCGAATGGTCTGGGTTGAAACGCCGAGCAATCCGTTACTCAAGCTGATCGACTTGGAAGCGGTCGCAAAGCTGGCGCGCAAGCACAACGCTATCTCGGTTTCCGACAACACCTTTGCCAGCCCATGGATCCAGCGGCCGATCGAGCTCGGGTTCGACATGGTGATCCATTCGGCCACCAAATATCTCAACGGCCACTCCGACATGGTTGGTGGCGTCGCGGTCGTGGGTGAGAACAAGGAGCTCGGAGATCAGATGCAGTTTCTGCAGAACTCCGTCGGGGCGGTCGCTGGTCCGTTCGACAGTTTTCTCGCGATGCGCGGATTGAAGACGCTCGCCCTGCGGATGGAGCGGCATTGCGAGAACGCGCTCGAGCTCGCCCGCTGGCTCGAAAAGGAGCCGAAGGCGCGTGAGGTCAAATATCCGGGCCTAACGAATCACCCGCAGCACGATCTGGCAAAAAAGCAGATGGGCGATCGCTTCGGCGGCATGGTCACGGTGATTCTCGAGACGGATCTCGCCGGCACGCGGCGTTTTCTCGAAAACACCCATCTCTTCTCGCTCGCCGAAAGCCTCGGCGGAGTCGAGAGCCTGGTGAACTATCCACCGATCATGACCCACGGCGCGATCCCCGAAGAGCAACGCATCGCGCTCGGGATCACCGAGTCGCTCGTTAGGCTCTCGGTCGGCGTGGAGGACGTCGAAGATCTGCGAGACGATCTGCGAACGGCGCTGGCGGCGATTTAATGTGGCGCAACTTTATAGGTTGTGAGGGACGCAGGTTGAAAACTTGCGCCACAATTGATTAGCCTGCGCGTCATGGGCAGCAGCTTTGGACAGCTCTTCCGCATCACCACTTTCGGCGAATCGCACGGCGGCGGCGTCGGGGTGGTGATCGATGGCTGTCCGCCGCGCATCTCGTTAGGCGAAGTCGATATCCAGCGCGAGCTCGACCGGCGTCGGCCCGGCCAGAGCGCAATCGTGACGCAACGCCAGGAAGCCGATCGCTGCGAAATTCTTTCCGGCGTGTTCGAGGGCAAAACGTTAGGGACGCCGATCGCGATCCTGGTTCGCAACCAAGACGCGCGCCCGGATACCTATCGCGAAATGAAGGAAACGTTTCGCCCCTCCCACGCCGATTTCACCTACGAAGCGAAATACGGGATTCGTAACTGGCAGGGCGGCGGTCGCGCCTCCGCCCGGGAAACAATCGGCCGGGTCGCGGCCGGGGCGGTCGCCCGCCAAGTGTTGGCCAGCTTCCACCCTCAGCTCGAAATTTTGGCCTACGTGACGCACGTCTCTGACATCGCCGCGACCGTGGATTCCGCCGCCGTGAGCCGCGAGCAGGTCGAGGCGAATGCGGTCCGCTGTCCGGATGAAACGGCGGCCGGGAAAATGATGGAGGCGATCGAGCAGGCGCGGCGAGAGGGCGATTCGTTAGGCGGAATCATTGAGTGTGTTGCCCGCGATGTGCCGACCGGACTGGGGGAACCGGTTTTCGACAAGCTGGAAGCCGACCTCGCGAAGGCGATGCTCAGTCTCCCGGCAACGAAAGGTTTCGAGATCGGTTGCGGCTTTGCCGCCGCGGCAATGAAAGGGTCGGAGCATAACGATCCTTTCGAGATGCGGGAGGGAAAAGTCCGGACCACGACGAACCGCTCCGGCGGCGTGCAGGGGGGAATCAGTAACGGAGAAAACATTATTTTTCGGGTCGCCTTTAAACCGACGGCCACGATTGCGCGCGAGCAAAAAACCGTCACCGCCGCAAAAGAAGAAACCACGCTCGCGGCCCGCGGACGCCACGACCCTTGTGTTCTGCCGCGCGCCGTGCCGATGATCGAAGCGATGGCGGCGCTGGTCCTCTGCGATCACCTCTTGCGACAACGCTGTATTTCCACCGAATTAGTGCCCGAACAGATCAGAGATTCTTCGCGTCGCTCCGAATGACCGCGCGATGAGCGAGATGTTTTCTTGAGCTCTGCAATTCCATGACGACCGGCTCGACCCTCTGGCAAACCATCTTCGTCTCGTTTGCCGTCATCCTGATCCTCTTCGAAATGGTGCGCGGCTGGCGCCTGGGAGTCGTGAGGCAAGGCGTGCGGCTGCTGGCTCTGCTCGCCGCCTATGCCGCCGGGCTCTTCGGCGGTCGTTGGCTCCTCCCGGTGGTGCGGCCGCTTGTGCGCGCGCCCGATCTTTTCATCTCGATCCTGGCCGGCGCCGTTCTCGCCCTGCTCGTCTACGCCGTTATCAACACGATCGGGGCGATTTTGTTCAAACGCACCGGTCAGCAGAGCGTCGGATTGGTGCGCCTGCTTTACGGAATCTGTGGCGCGGTCCTCGGGATTTTCTTCGGGCTTTTCAGCGTCTGGCTGGTGGTGGTGGCGATCCGCTCCCTCGGGGCGATCGCCGGGGCGGAGTTACACTCCAGCGCCGCGTCCGCGCAAAGGCGGTCCAGGGCCGCGCCGTTTGTCGACCATGCGCGACCATCGCCGACTCCCTCCGCTCCGCCGATGGTCGCTTCGCTCGCCAAATTAAAAAATTCGATCGAGCTCGGCTCGTTAGGCGAAACGCTCAAGGCGATCGATGTCGTGCCGGGGCAGACCTACCAGACGCTGGGTAAGGTCGGGACGATGGTTTCGAATCCGCGAAGCGCGGAGCGTTTCCTTTCCTATCCGGGCGCGAGAGCGTTGACAGAAAATCCGAAGATCATCGCCTTGCGCGACGACCCGGAAATCATCGCGCTGATTCAGGAGCAGCGTTACCTCGATCTGCTGCAACACCCGAAGCTGATCGAGGCGCTGAACGATCCTGCGCTCGCGCGGCAGGTGAAGAGCTTCGAGTTTCAGAAGGCGCTCGATTATGCGCTGAAGAAATGAGCGCGAGGGACAATTGTAGGGCGGGCGCTCCGCCTGCCTTATCATGCCGGCAAGCGAAGCGCTTGCCCTACAAAATCATCTCTCAGCGCGTAACCTCCTTTGTGACCTCGGTGGCCTTCGTGCGAGATTCTTTCCCAGCGTGAATTACCTGACGACGATCGGTCTCGAGGTGCATGTGCAGCTCAAAACGCGCTCCAAGATGTTTTGCGGATGCGCGGTCGAGTTTGGGGCCGAACCCAATTCGCGCACCTGCCCGACCTGCCTCGGCCTGCCGGGCGCGCTCCCGGTGATGAACGAGGAAGCCTTGCGCCTAACGACTCTGACCGGGCTGATGCTCGGGTGCGAGATCGCGCCGGTCTGCAAGTTCGATCGGAAAAATTATTTCTATCCCGACCTGGCGAAGAACTACCAGATCACGCAGTACGATCTTCCGCTCTGTGCGCGAGGTCGGGTCCCACTTTCGGAATCCGCCTATCCCAGGGATGCGCGGGGACCGGAGAAGGAGGTGGGCCTGGTGCGGATTCATCTGGAGGAAGACGTGGCGAAGAGTTTCCATTTCGCGAGCAGCACCGGGATCGATTTCAATCGCGCCGGGACCCCGCTGATGGAGATCGTGACCGAGCCGGAAATCCACTCGCCGGAGGAAGCATTTGCTTTCCTCAGCGCCCTCAAACAAATCCTCATCTACGGTGGAGTGAGCGATGCCGACATGGAGAAGGGGCAGTTGCGCTGCGATTGCAACATCTCGCTGCGCCCGGAAAATCAGGCGGAGCTGGGCGCAAAAGCCGAGATCAAGAACATGAATTCGATCAGCGGCGTGCGGCGTGCCCTCGCTTACGAAGTGGAACGGCAAAGCGCGGCGCTCGCGCAGGGCGAAAGGCTGGCGCAGGAGACGCGGCGGTGGGACGATGACGCGGGGCGGACGTTTGTCATGCGGACGAAGGAGATGGCGCACGACTATCGTTATTTTCCCGATCCGGATCTGCTTCCGGTGCGGAGTGAAAGGCTGGTCAACGAAGTGCGCCCACGCCTGCCGGAGTTGCCGGCGGCAAAACGGGCCCGTTTTGTAGAGCAATACGGGGTCAGTTCCTATGACGCCGGAGTCCTGGCGAGCGACCTCGAGCTGGCGCGATACTTCGAAAGCGCGGCGAAAGAGGCGCGCCGGCCGAAGAATGTCGCCAACTGGATCCTGAACGACCTGCTCAATGCCCTAACGAAGAGCGGCCGCACGGTGGGTGATTGTGCGGTCGCGCCGGAAGCGCTCGACGAACTGGTGAACCTGATCGACGACGGCAAAATCAGCGGCAACCAGGCGAAGGAAGTCTTCGCCGAGATGTTTGCGAGTGGCAAGGCGCCCGGGGCAATCGTGGAGGAAAAGGGAATAACCCAAGTGAGCGATCGCGCCACCCTCGAGGCACTCTGCGACGAAGTGATCGCGGCCCACCCGAAACCGGTGGCGGATTTCCGCGCCGGTCACGCCGCCTCGCTCAACTTCCTCAAAGGCCAGGTGATGAAATTGTCGAAGGGCCAGGCGAACCCGGGGCTGGTCGGCGAAATTCTCGCGCGCAACTTGCAGTAGCGGCCCGCTTCGCGCTTGCCCTGCGCCAGTCGGGAGGGGACGATGCGGCATGTTCAAACGCCGCCATCGTGTCGTGCCGGGCGAAGCGCCCGGTCTGCTCAAGCTTTCCCAAGATTCGCCCCGGATCGCCCCGATCATCACCCTGATCGAGTATGGGCCCGATTGTCTGGAGGAACGGAGAGACGTCGGATGCGACGAGCTGCTCGTCCATCTCAACAACCAGCTCGTGACCTGGATCAACATCGATGGCCTCGGGGACCTGAGTGTCCTGCGGATTCTGGGGGAGCGCTTTAATCTGCATCCGCTGGCGCTGGAAGATGTGCTCGACACGGGTCAGCGGCCAAAGGTCGAGCAGTACGACGACTATCTCTTCATCGTCGCCAAGATGATCTATCTCGATAAGGAGAAAGAGATCAGCGCGGAGCAGGTGAGTATGTTTTTGGGCGAGACGTTTCTCATTACGCTGCAGGAAGAACCGGATCGCGATGTCTTCGAGCCGGTCCGGGGGCGGATTCGAAGCGGGAAAGGGCGGATTCGAAAAGCCGCCGCCGATTATCTCGCTTACGCGCTGCTCGACTCCATCATCGACTATTATTTTCCCGTCCTCGAATCGATCGGGGCGGAGATCGATGCGATCGAAGATGAGTTGGTCGAGAACCCATTGGTGCGGCCGGTCGGCAGCCTGCACGAACACAAGCGCACGCTGACTCAAATCCGAAGAATGGTCTGGCCGTTGCGCGACGTGACGAATCTGCTCCTGCACGAAGATCCCGGTTTGATCCGGGCCGAGACCAAGGTCTATCTGCGCGACTGCTACGACCACAGCGTGCAGCTGATGGATGTGGTCGAGAGTTACCGGGACGTCCTCTCGGGTTTGACCGAAATTCATATCTCCAGCATCGGGCTGCGGACGAACGAGATCATGCGCATCCTGACCGTGATCTCGGCCATCTTCATTCCTCTCACTTTCATCGCGGGAGTTTACGGGATGAACTTTCAGCACATGCCGGAGCTGGCCAAGCCATGGGGTTACTTCGTCTGTCTCGGCATGATGGTGACGATCGCCGTCGGGCAGATCATCTACTTCAAGAAACGCCGCTGGCTTTAGAGCTAGAACGCGTGCGGCGATAGCGCCGATGTGTCATCTTCCCCGGCCATGCCGAAATACTTGGTCGTCAGCACCAGCGGTAACCCGGTGAGCCGGAGCCGCAAGATGGGGCAGGCCGCACATCGGCACCTGCAAGCGGCGAAGGTGGATTGCGCCTGGCTCGACCTGGCGGAGATGGGGCTGCCGCTGTGCGATGCGGACGCCTGTTACGCCCATCCGGCGGCCAAGAAACTGAGCACGGCGATCGAGGCGGCGGATGGGATAATCGTGGCCGCGCCGGTTTACAACTACGACGTGAGCGCTTCAGCCAAGAACATGATCGAGCTGACGGGGAGCGCGTGGGAAGACAAGATCGTAGCCCTTCTTTGCGCGGCCGGTGGGATGAGCAGTTACATGTCGGTCATGGCCTACGCCAACAGCCTGATGCTCGATTTTCGCTGTGTCGTGGTGCCACGTTTTGTTTTCGCGACCGGCGAGGCCTTTGATGAGAAAGGCGTGAGCGACCGGGAAATCAGCGAACGGATTGCGCAGGTGGCAACGGAGATGATTCGCTTCACGACCGCCCTGCGCCCTTCGGCCAGTCGTTAGGCAGCGAGCGGCGCCTTCGCCCCCAGCCAGACTTCAGTTCCTTCCCGGGCCGCCTCCACTTCCATCGGCCGACCGCTTTCCAACACGAGCATGCGGGCGCGCTCGACCATCTCGTCAATCATCTTGTCGTCATGTTCCGGGTCATGATGAAAGAGAAAGAGTTTGCGCACTCTGGCATCGAGCGCGAGCGAGACGACGCTGCTGAGCGAACCGTGACCCCACCCGACTTTCTGGGCGTATTCCTCGTCAGTGTATTGCGTGTCCATGATGAGGATGTCGGTCTGACGAAGGAATTCGACCAGCTTGGCTCGTTCCTCCGCGGCATACGCGCGCGCCTCAGCGAGATTGGATTTCTCATGCGGGACCGCGCGCGTCTTGGGAGTGTCGTAAGGCTCGTTGTCGGGGAAGAAGGCGATCGAGCCGTTGCTTGTCATGAGGCGATAGCCAACGCAAATGCCAGGATGCTTCACGTAGCGCGCCTGCACCTTCACCCGCCCGATTTGAAATTCCATCTCGGTTAATTCGCGAACTGAAACCGCGCCCATCGCACCCAGTTTGATCGGAAAAGATCTCTCATTCATCTGGTCTTCGAGAACGGCCTGAATGCTTTCTTCCGCTCCCTGGTAGCCGAGGACGGGGAGGGGGAAATTCTTTTCATCATAAGCAGGACGGAAAAACGGCAGGCCTTGGATGTGGTCCCAATGGAAGTGGGTTATGAGCAGGGTCGGATGAATCGGACGATCGCCGAACTCCTCTTCCAGCGAAATCCCCAACCCGCGCAGCCCGGTGCCGGCGTCGAGGATGATGATTTGGCCATCGCCGCGGACTTCCACGCAACTGGTGTTGCCGCCGTAGCCGACGGTGGATGATCCAGGGACTGGAATGGACCCGCGGACGCCCCAGAATTTGACCCGAGTCGACGGTGTGTTGAACTCGGGAACTGGACGCGCTTCGGTCTTGCCATCCTGGCTCGGCGGCAGCACGCGTTCGATCACATCGCGCAGGTTCTCCCATCGAATCGGCTTCACCAGGTATTCGTCGGCCCCGGCGTCAAGCGCGCTCGTGCGATCGACTCCGTAGTCGCGGCCGGAGACGATGATGATCTTGGTGCGATGCAGGAGTTGGCGAATGCTGCGGCAGACCTGGAAGCCATTGGCTTTGGGCATGAGCAGGTCGCACAGGATCAGGTCCGGCTTGGATTCCAGGGCCATGGTGATGCCGGCTTCACCGTCGCCGGCTTCGACTATCTTCCAATCTTCCCGCAGGAAAAGTTCGGCCGTGGCGCGTCGGCTTTCGGCGTCATCCTCGATCAACAAGACGGTCGGCATAAAGCAACAGGCCGATTCTTCTCAGGAGCGCGGGAAGGAAACAAGCGTTTTTCTCGTTCGGGCTGAAGTCGATGTGCACCCGAGAATTGTCATCCCCAGCCGGAACGCTTTCGGGGGCGAGGGAGCCCGCAATTGCTGCGCTTTCCCTCAGGCGGGAGGCGCTGCTTTCCAGCGCAGCTCGGGTCGCAGGTTCACTTCCTCGGGCGGGACATCGAACCCGACTGCACGCAGGAGATAAGAGACGCCCTCGCGGCTCTCCATCGTTTCCTTCAAGCTGCGGGCGAAAACTTCGATGTATTCCTTGTAGGATTCGAGCGCCAGTTTGCCGTCGGAATAATGGGCGGCGAGCGCTTCGTCGTGGTTATCGATCAAATCGATGAGGGCGCGGCGCAGTTGCAAACGCATCTGCGGATCGATCACGATCTTGAACGGGCTCGCCCCCGGGTTTGCCGCGGCCGGCGCTTCCCGCCGCGGGTTGGGAACCAATTGAAAGTCGGGCGCGTCCATCATGCTCTCCTCGTTAGGCAAAAAGCGGGCCTCTCTCAGCCTCGGGGCACAATCAACTTCAGTTCCGAATTCTTTGCTAGAAGAAAATCGGGATGATGAGGATGGCGACGATGTTGACCACCTTGATCATGGGATTGATCGCCGGACCTGCCGTGTCCTTGTAGGGATCGCCCACCGTGTCGCCGGTGACCGAGGCGGCGTGGGCGAAGGAGCCTTTGCCCCCGAGATTGCCTTCCTCGATAAATTTCTTCGCGTTGTCCCAGGCGCCGCCGCTCGAGGTCATGGCGATGGCGACGAAGAGGCCGGTTACGATCGTGCCGACGAGTAACCCGCCGAGAACAACCGGCCCGAGCGGTTTGATGACTGCGACCGCGACCACAAAGGCGACCGGCAACAGGGCCGGAATGATCATCTCGCGCAAGGCCGCCTTGGTTACGATATCGACGCACGTGCCGTAATCCGGTTTGTCCTCGCCGCGCAAAATGCCCGGCTTCGCGCTCAACTGCCGGCGCACTTCGCGCACGACCGCGCCAGCCGCTTTCCCCACCGCGTCCATGCTGAAGGCGGTGAAGATAAACGGGAGCAAACCGCCGATGAAAAGTCCGATGATGACCTTCGGCTCGGTGAGCGAAAACGCGAATTTAAAGCTGCCCCCGTTGGCGGTGAGATGGGCGCGCAGCTCCTCGACGTAGGAACCGAAAAGGACGAGCGCCGCGAGTCCGGCGGAAGCGATCGCGTAGCCTTTGGTGACCGCCTTCATCGTGTTGCCGACCGCGTCCAGCTCGTCGGTCACCCCGCGCACTTCCTTCGGCAGGTTGCTCATGACGGCGATGCCGCCGGCGTTGTCGGTGATGGGGCCAAAGGCGTCGAGCGAGATGATGATGCCGGCCATCGAGAGCATGCTCATGACGGCGATCGCGATCCCGTAGAGACCGGCAAAATGGAAGCTGAACAAAATCGCCAGACCAATAAAACCAACCGGCAAGGCCGTGGCATGCTGCCCGATGGCGAGACCGGCGATGATGTTGGTCGCGTGGCCGGTCTCGGAAGCCTTCGCGATCTTGCGCACCGGTCCGTAGCTCATCGACGTGTAATAATTCGTGATCACGACCACGATCCCGGTCATGAAGAGGCCGACAAGCGAAGCAAAGTAGAGATCGTTAGGCGTGCGCAGGGCATACGCGATCGTCACCCCGTCCGGGAAAAGGTAGTGCGTCGCGGGCCAGAACAGAACCGCCGAGACAATCGCGCTTGTCAGCACGCCGCCCATGAGGGTGTTGCCCGGTTTGGCACCACTGACGTTGACGAAAAGAATGCCGCAGATCGCGCCCAGGACGGAAATGCCGCCGAGCACGAACGGGTAGATGATCGCAGCCGGGGTGTTTGCGAGCGTTAGCGCACCGACCAGAATCGCGCCGATCAGGCTGACGGCGTAGGTTTCGAAAACGTCCGCCGCCATTCCGGCGCAATCGCCCACGTTGTCGCCCACGTTATCCGCAATCGTGGCCGGGTTGCGCGGATCGTCTTCCTCGAGGCCGCTCTCAATTTTGCCCACCAGGTCGGCCCCGACATCGGCCGCCTTGGTGTAAATGCCGCCGCCAAGCCGGGCAAAAACGCTGATCAGGCTGGCCCCGAGCGCGAGCCCGATGAGGCTGCGGACCGCCGCCTCGTGACCGATCATTTTGCCCGCTACCGTGTAGAATATTCCGACCGAAAGGAGAGCCAGGCCGACCACGAGCAGGCCCGTGACCGCCCCGCCGTTAAAGGCCACCCGCATGGCGGCGGTGCGCGATTGCGTGGCCGCCTGGGTGGTGCGGGTATTGGCGAGGACGGCGATCCGCATCCCGATAAAACCGGCGGCGAGCGAGCACGCGGCACCGACCACGAACCCGATTGCCGTCGGATGATCCTTGAAGAAGAAGAGGAGAACGAAAATAACGACTGCGATCGAGCCGATGGTGATAACCTGGCGGTTCAAATAAGCCTTGGCGCCTTCCTGGATGGCGCTGGCGATTTCCTGCATGCGCTCGTTGCCGGAGGAGGCTTTGGTGACCGCGAAAATAAGGAAGAAAGCGAAGACCAGGCCGGCTGCGGCGCAGAGCATGGAAAGAGTGACGCCGGAAGTCAGGAAAGAGAGCGCTAAAAGAGTCATAGGTAGATAAGTCCCAGAGGGGAAGGAAGGCAGGACATTAGAGGGATTTGCCGGGGTGGCAACCGCAAATGCCGGTTGTCCTTCCCCCTCCTGCTCGTGCTCGTAATCGCGCTCTCAAGAATCGAGCCGGAGCAGGATCACGAGCAGGAGCACGAGGTCGACCGCTACAACTCAAAGACCGAGCGCAGGCGGCGGAGGAAGGTGGCGCGATATTCCCGCTCCTTTTTTTCCTGCACGAAACCTTGGGCCGCGTCTTTCAGCACGCCTTCCGTTTCCATTTTCCGCGCCGCGAGCAGCTCGCTCAATTGGTTGACGCATTCCGGCGCCTCGCGCAGGACCGCGGCCATCGCCGGTTTGGCAATTTCAATCACTTCGCAATCCTCCTCCGCCCGCACCGTAGCCGTCCGACTTTCCCCGGTCAGGAGCGACATTTCGCCGAAGCAGTCGCCCATCCGCAGCGAGCCGACCTGAACCATGGCGCCATTCTGTGCGATGGAAACCGCGGCCTCGCCCTGGAGGAGGACGAACATCGAGGCGCCTTCCGCGCCCTGCTCGATAATGCGTTCCCCGCGTCCAAAGTGCACCCGGCGCGAACCGCCAATCAGATGGTCGAGCTGCTCGCTCGTCAGGCAATTGAAGAGCGCGTCACCTTCCAGGATTGACTTGGTCTGTTCATGCTCCTGCTGCGGGGTGCTCGTTTTGCGACGGTTGATCTCGAGGGTCCGAATCGGGAACGGGATCGTGATCTTGCGCCGCCGGAAGATGTACCAGGCGTTGGTGTAAATGGCGTCGCGCGTTTCGAAGTAGCCGCTGTGGGTCGACATCGTGAACTTGATCTGATAAATGATGGCCGACTCGCCGTACTCGCTCACGTAAACCTGCGGCGGCGGATGTTTTTCCACGCCGGGAGCCTGAATCGTGGCACGCAGGAGAGCCTCCTTCACCCGGTTGGGCGCCGCCCCATACTCCGCGCCCATGTACAAACGCATGGAATGAGTGCGGGACGGGTAACTGAGATTCACGATCGTCTGCTTGACCATCTCGTTATTCGGGATGTGCAGGGTGATGGAATCATTCGTGCGCAGCCGGGTCGCGCCCCAGCGGATTTCCATCACTTCGCCATAGGTATCGCCGACCTTGAGCCAGTCGCCGACTTTGTAGGGCCTTTGAATTTGCAGGGAAAGACCCGCGATGACGCTGCTGAGGAGGTTCTGGGCGGCGAAGCCGAGGATGATGGCGAGCACGCCCGAGCCGGCGAGCAGTCCTTTCAGTTGCGTCTCGGCATGATAACCCACGCTCAGCACCAGCATGAGGGCGATTAGAAAAATGAGGGTCGCGACCAGGTCGCGGAGTAATTTTGGGACTGCGATCCCGCGGCGCTCGAAATAGGCGTTCCAGATGTAGCGATTAATGAAGGCGACGAGAATCGTCGTGCTGAGGAGGATGAGGATGGCCCCGACATGGTGGCGCCAACTTTGATCGAAGCCGTAGACCCAGGCCGCGACGTAGCAACTGAGGGTGAGGGCGAAGAGCTGGAAGAAAATTCCGAAAGGGACACCGGCCCGCCGCTTCAGGAGGCGCCCGATCGAGAGCGTGACGAGAAAAGTCGCGATGAAGACCGCGATCGTCGCGACGGATCGTTGGGGATCAGCCAAGGCCAGCATTCGTTAGGTGAAGATAGCAGAGAAGAGCGTCTGGCGACAAGCCATCTCCATCCTCCTCGTGCTCGTGCTCCTAGTCGTAATCGTGATCGAAGGGGCCGAGCACGAGCACGATTACGAGCAGGAGCAGGAGAGAAGAGGCCGCTCAATGTGGCCAGACCACGAGGCAGAACCAGCCGGCCAAAAAACAGAGCCCGCCCAGCGGCGTGATCGCGCCGAGCCATTTCACATTTGTAAGCGCGAGGAGATAAAGGCTGCCGCTAAAGATCACGATCCCGGCGACAAACAAACTCGCCGCCGCCCGACTCACCGTCGGCAGAACCGCCAGGATGAGAAGGGCAAGAGCGTGAACGAAATGGTAAAGCACCGCCGTTTTCCAGACTTCGGTCATATGATGGTTCTCCAGCGTTCCCTTGAGGGCGTGCGCGCCGAAAGCGCCCAGCGCCACGGCCAAAAAACAAAATCCCGCCGCCAACCGGAAAAGAAGCGAACTCATGGAGCGAAGCTGCGCCCGAAACCGTCGGGTGCAACCACGCGGGAAGGGTTCGCCGTAAAGAAGGGAAAGGCACGATGAGGCGGAGTGCGAAAGATCCTGGTCCTGGGTCTGTCCACGGCGCCGGCGGCGAAGCCGGTGGTTTCGCGAATGAGCAAATCGCCGTCAACGGCCCGCCGCTCCCGCGAGACGGTAGATTTACGTCGAGGATGGATCGACTCCGCGTCTGATCAAGGCTGTTCGTTGCCCGCCCGCGACTGCTGCACCTGGTTCACCATCGCGCGGGCGCGGTCGAGCGAATTCTTTGCCCAGTTATGCTCCGAGACAGGACGCGGCGAAGCGGTGGCGGCGGAGGGCATGGCGCTCCGTGGCTTGTTTGCCACCGCGTTTTTTTCGCCTTCCCGCTGCCAGACGAACAAGGCCGTGACACTCAAGACCAGCACAAGAAACGTCTTCATCTGTTCCTAACAAGAGCAGCCACCGGGCCACTCCCGGCCCTCTCATTCACGTCAACCCGAGCATCCGAGCGCGCGGTCGGACCCGAATTCCTTTTAGCGTATTCCTCCGAAGAAGGGGCAAACAGAAACAGGCACAAAGGGAAAACAAAAACCTATGAAAAAACTTACAATCACTTCACTCATGGCCGTCGCGGCGGCGGCTCTCGCCTTGGCCTGCCCGGCGCGGGCTGGCATCCTCACGGTCGAAGACGGTCCGAATTTCACTCCGGAAGGTTCCTTCACCAACAACACCATTGAAGTCGACACTACGATCGGGGAAGGCGCCCTCATCCATATCGTTGGCAGCGCCACCGTGACCCCGCCGGAGGGCAGCGACATCGTGTCGATCGACGTCAGCGGAACCTATTCCGCGAACGCGGGCGACATGTTCTCTGGTGCCTACAGTTTCAGTGCCGATCTCAATAGCGCCAATCCGGTGGGTTATACGATCTCGGGCACCGTCACCATCGACGGCATCCCGGTCCCGTTTACGACTACTGGCACCATCGAGCCCGGTCTGCATCGCTATGAGGGAACCTTTGAGGCCCCGACTTTTATTGTTCCTAAAGCGGGCAATTTCATGGCCAGCCTCGTGCTCGACTTCGGATCCACCGGCGCGCCCACGGCGGCTGAACCGTCCACCCTCGATCTCGCCATTCAGCAGATCGATTTCAAACTCGACCCCCTCCCGGCCACGATCGCCGCCCCTTCCATCTCGCAGAACATCTCCACTCGCGCCGACGTCGGGGTTGACACCCACGTCCTCATCGGCGGTTTCATCATCACCGGCAACGACGCGAAAACCGTCATCTTGCGTGGCATCGGACCCTCGCTCGCGGTCCAGGTCACCGGTGGTGTTTTGGCCGATCCGGTTTTGGAATTGCACGATTCGACCGGCGCCACCATTGCGACGAACGACAACTGGATGGATTTGAGCGCGGAGGACCAGACGACGTTGAGCGACAATAATCTCGCGCCAGCCGATGATGCCGAATCGGCCCTCGTCATGACGCTCGATCCCGACCAATACACGCTCGTCTTGCGCGGCGCGAACGACACCACCGGGATCGGCCTGGTCGAAGCCTACGACATCGATGACGGCGCGACCGATTCCCAGTTTGCTAACATCAGCACCCGCGGATTTGTCCAGACCGGCGAGAGCCAGATGATCGGCGGTTTCATTCTCGGCGGTGGTGGGGCCGGTTTCTCCACCGTGGTGGTGCGAGCCATCGGACCGTCCCTGGCCGATGACAGCATTGTCGATCCGCTGGCCGATCCCTTCCTCGAGCTGCATGACGCCAACGGCGACACAATCGATTCGAACGACAACTGGATGGACGACCCCAACATGGAGCAGGTGAGCGATGCCGGCCTCGCCCCGGATGATTCGAACGAGTCGGCTCTCTATAAGATCCTGCCGGCCGGCGAATACACCGCTGTCGTTAGCGGAGTCGGCGGGACTACCGGTGTGGCCTTGGTCGAGAGCTACAATCTCGACGCCACGCCGGCGCCGTGAGCCACTAGCCAGGCGCTCACGGGCGCGATCGCACGCCCGGCCGGATGGATTTTCCGGCCGGGCGTTTTGCGTCTTCGCGATTTCGTCAGGCAGAGTTCAACGCGGCGCGCTAATTTCCTCCCGCGCCTTGCGATCCTCCTCCGCTTTCGCGAGCAAACCGACTTTGCGATAACACTCTTCGCGTTTCGCCAGCGCCACCGGGGTGCGATTGATCGCGAGCGCCCGGGTGAGCGAATCGATCGCCGCCGCATAATCCTGCCGGCCCATCTCCAACTCGCCGCGATATTGCCAGGCAATCGAGAAATTGGGGTCCAGTTCCGTCGCCTCTTTGATCCGCTCGTAAGCTTCGGTGGCGCGGCCCAGCTTGGCCAGCGCATAGCTCGCTTCCGCCTTGGCCCCGGCCGATTTCGGGTCGTTCGCCAAGGCGCGCCGCGCATCTGCAAGCGCGAGCTGCGGCTGGCCGATCTCGTTCAGTTGCCAGGCGCGATTGGTCAGCAGCTCGACGCTTTTCGGCTCGGCTGCGATCTCGGCGTCGAGCCGGCTGATTGTCTGCAGGAACTCCGGCGTCAGACTCTCGAGGCGAAGCGAAGGGCGGATGGCAGGCGAGGCGGCCCGGCCCAGATCGCGCTCCGCCAGGGCGCGGAGCAATTTCGGGCGGACCGCCTCGGGCGCGAGTTTTGCCGCGCGCACCGTGTCGTCGAGTGCGAGGGCGGCATCTTCCGCCCGCAGGAAAAGCAGGGCCCGGTCTCCGAGCAGTCCAGCGTCGTCCGGCAGGGCCGCGATTTGTTTATCCAGTTCGCGCACTTCATCGAGAAATTTCCCAAGGCGATCGAACCGGGCCGTTTCCTGCCGGACGACCGGATCCTGGGGTGCAATCCGGGCGGCCTGCCGCAAATCAGCCAGGGCCGCGTCCCAACTGTGCAGGTGACGGTAACAGGTGGCGCGTCGGAGGAGCGCTTCGGCGGTCGCGCCCGAATTCATGGCGCGCGTCCAGTTCAGGGCCGCTTCCTGCCAGTGCTCGGCCGCCTGTTCGAGGCGCGCGATTTTGATAAGGACCCGCGCTTTGCGTCCCTTCCCGGCGACCGCTTTTTTCCAGGCGGCCAGCGCCTCCTCCCGTCGGCCCTGCGCCAGCGCCAGGTGCCCGCGATACTCGTCGTATTTGCGCGAAGTCTGTTTCACCGCTGCGGCCCACTCCGCCAGGGTGCGCTGGAGCGCATCGAGATCGCGCATTCCGTATTGCGCCTGGGCGAGACGGGCCCAGGCGCCGTTGTCGTTAGGCGCAAATTGCAGGACGCGCCGCGCTGGCACGATCGCCTTCGTAAAATTGCGCGCCCGCAACGCCCGCCGCACTTCGGCCCGCGCGGTCCGTTCCTCATCGGAGATGCGCCGCGCGCAGCCGCTCATGAAAATGAGCAAGAGGACAAGGGCGAGGCTGCGGGAAAAAATCATTGGCGCGAACCGGGAATGACGGAAGATAACGGAAGCGCCTCCCTTACATTCCGCAATTCGCAATCAAGAATCAGAAATCCGGTCATGCCTTCCTTCGACATTGTTTCCGAAATCGACAAACAGGAGATCGACAACGCCCTCAACCAGGCGCGCAAAGAACTCGCGACCCGCTTCGATTTCAAAGGCAGCACCGCCGCGATCGAACACGAGAAGGACAAGATCGTGCTCACGGCCGAGGACGCGAACCATCTCCGCGGCCTGCGCGAAATCGTCATCGGGAAGCTCTCCAAGCGTGGGGTCGACCTGCGCAACCTCGATCAGCAGGACCCGGCCATTTCCTCGATGGGGCACGCCCGGCAGGAGTTGAAAATTCAGCAGGGCCTGGAGGGCGACAAGGCGAAGGAAATCATCCTCGCGATTAGGGCGGCGGCTTCAAAGTCCAGAACCAGCTCCAGGACCGCCAGATTCGGGTCACGGGGAAAAAGCGCGACGAACTCCAGGAAGTCATTGCCTTTGTGAAAAGCAAAGACTTCGGAGTCGCGACCTATTTCAAGAACTTCCGCGACTGATGTAGACGCTTCGCTGCGAAGCGCGGGAGAAACCGTTGCTCCCGGCGAGGACACAAACCGGTGTCTCCCAGAGGAGAGATGCAGAGGCCAGCGTCCTTCCTTGCTAGCCGCCTTGCACGGGCGGCATGATCGCGACCTGGTCGTTAGGCTGAAGCACGTAATCGCGCCCGACGAATTCCAGTCCAACCCCGAGCAGGATGTTGCCATCCCATTTCTCCAAGCCCGGATGCGCGCGGTAGAGCTGCCGGAGGAGCTCGGCGACCGTGGTCTGCTCGGGCAGCCGGAGCGAAAGCTCGGCCGCGCCGACAATCTCCCTGAGCTGCGAATAGAACTGGACCGTGATCTGCATCAGGCTTGGTGAGGCGGGAGAATCTTCTCTTTTCGCAGGACCCCGATGCAAGGCAGGTTGCGGTATTGCTCCATGTAATCGAGCCCGTAGCCAACGACAAATTCGTCCCCGATCTGGAACCCGACGTAATCGGCTTCGACCGGTCGCGCCCGCGCCTTCAGCTTGCGCAGGAGGACGCAGGTTTTCACGCTGAGCGGACGCTTCGTGACCAGCTTGTCGCGGATCGCGGCCAGGGTCACCCCACTGTCGAGGATGTCGTCGAGGATGAGGATGTGACGGCCGGCGACATCGGGCAGGGCAATTTGTTTGAAGACAACTTCGCCTGTGCTCCTGGTCCCGCCGTGGTAACTCGCGACGCTCAGGCAATCGAGCTTGAGCGGGAGCGGGATGCGCCGCAGGAGGTCGGCCATGAGGATGAAGCTCCCGTTGAGGATGGCGATCACAGTCAGCTCGCGGTTCTGGTATTCGGCGGAAATCTCGGCCGCCAATTCGTCGAGGCGACGCAGGATCGTCTGCTCATCGAAAAGGACGCGTTCGAGGTCTTCCTGCATCTGAATTATTTAACCAGGAAAGCAGGAAAGCAGGAAGGTTTTCAAAATCAGGCTCGGGAAGCTCAAAGATGGTCGAGAGCCGCCTTTATCTCCGCTTGCAGCTTCGCATCGGCCGAAATCGTTAGGCCCCGCTCCCAGAGTTGGCGCGCTCGCGCTTTCTCACCCGCGCGTTGCGCCGCTTCGCCAGCCTTCAGGAAGAGAAGCTGTTGATCGGCCGGCGACAATCTTGCCGGATCTTTTTCCACCAGCCCGACCAGCTCGTTCAGTTGCTCCCGGGCCACCTTGCGACGCCCGAGAAAAACCGGGAGTGCTTCGTTGGTCACCGCGCGGAGGAGAAGAACCTTCGCGTCGTTAGGCGCGGCCGCCGCCGCTTCATCCATCAGGGCGAGCCCTTTGCGCAGCGCGGAAAGTTTGCCCGGACCAATGGAGAGGTCGCGACTCCGCAAGGTCCAGGCGCTTCCGAGGTAGACCCGGGCCAATTGGTCGCCGGGTTCAGTCGTGAGGCGAGCCTCGAGGGCCGCGATGCAATCAATCACCGCTTTTTCGTCCCCGGCCAGTCCGCGAGCGTAGAGGTCGGCGATGCGCTCCTGCTCGGCGGCGGACGCGCTCGATGCGCAGAGGAGGAGCGCGAGCAGCCCGCAGAAGAGGCGGTTCATCTGAAACAATGGACAAAGCGTCCGGTAAAAACAAACTTGAGGTCCGCCGCCCGTCCGGCGCTCCGATGATTTTCCGAAACAAATGGCGCCATCCGAAGCGCAACATCATTGCCTACACCACGCACAAGGCGGGCTCGATGGTCCTGCATCGCGTCCTCAAAGACATCTGCGAGCTGAACCGGATCCATTATTATTCGCCTAACGAGAGCAGGACCCAGCTTCCTTTCGAGCGCATCTTTGCCGGGGAGGATTTCATCGCGAAAAAGCGCGGCTGCTTTGGACCGATCCGTTTTTTCGTTCCGACGCAGGCGCTCGCGGAGGCGAGCGTCATTCTCCATCTGCGCGACCCGCGCGACGTTCTCGTCTCGATGTTTTTTTCCTACTGCTACATGCATGCGGGGGAGATCGAGCGCCACACCGGCTATCGCAAAGCGGTCGCGGAAGCGGGGATCGACAAATTCGTGCTCGATATGGTGGGCGAAGCGTTCTACGAATATCGCGGCGATTACGGGATCGGCTCGCGCTATAAAAAGCATGTCGGGACCGTGCTCGATCGCTATCAGCGTTATCTCGCGGAACTGCTCAGCCGGCCGAATACGATCGCGGTTTCCTACGAAGAAATGGTGCTGGCCTTTCCGAGCTGGCTGGAAAAAATCGTGAACGCCTTTGACTTGCCCGCGCCGGAGGAGACGCGGGCCGTCGTTGCCGCCCGTCACGCCAACAGCGTCGCGGCCGAGGAAGAGGAGGACGTCTGGTCGCACAAACGCAAAGTCACGCCCGGCGATCATCGCGAGAAATTGCAGTCGGAAACGATCCGGGCACTCGACCGGATTTTCGCGCCGGTGCTGGAGCGGCTGGGTTACTCGGGGGCCGACTATCTGAGGACAGGGATTCCCGTGCGGCGGTTGTAGCGGGGGCGTTGAGCCCGGCTTTTCTAGGGCGACGCTTCCTCCCCGCCCGACTCAATGTCCGCGGGCTACAAGGTGACCGCTGACCGGCGCCTGGGCCCATTCCGCAATCGTGCGGCGTAGGAGATCGAGCCGGGCGCTGCGGCGCGCAAATTCAAGCTTGAGCTCCCGTTCCACTCGCAGGTGGAGATCCGCGCTCGGACCGGTGCGGGCAAAATCCCAGGCGTCTTCGCCTTCCGCTTCGAGCAGGCTTTTCTCCAGCGCGCGCAGGGAACGTTGTAATTCGGCGAGCAACGCGTGCATCTGCGAGACGGATTGATCGGCGGCGCGGTTCGCCTCGATGTCGCTCAGCGCGAGCAGAATTTCCATCCGCGCGACATCGCCCCCCGCATAGGCTTCCTGCACCTCGTGCCAGAGCGCGCCGACCGCCGCATTGCCGTCCGCCCGCAGATCGGGGTGTAATCGCCTGACGAGCCGGCGATATAGTTCCTTAACCCGCGCGTCCACCTCATCTTTCTCGTCCTCCTCCTCGCCCTCGTCCTCGATCGCCCCCGCGCCGCTGCGCGCCCGGTTCTTGTTAGGCGACGACGGCTCCGGCGGTGCGGCCTGAAACATGTGCGACTTGAACGCCTCGAACGAAGTCGAGTAGGCCTCGTCATCCATCTTGTCCGGATTCGTCCCGAGTGAGCGCTGCACCCATTCCTGGAAGAGCGCTTCCTTTTCAAAGTCGCTTAGCTTGCGCCCCCCATGGCCCGTCTCGCGCGGCGCGCTCGTCTCGGCCGCGGCCGCCGCAGCGGGATTTTCTCTCCGGAACAGAACGCGCTGGTAAGCGCTGTAAGGATCCTGAAAAGCCCGGCGCATTTCCATTTCGACTTCGTGGATGAGCGCCTGGCATTCGCCGATCTGCGTCTCGACCTCCCGCGCCGTGCTCAGGAGCGCGCCAAATTCTCGCGCTCGCCAGCGGGCGAAGGCCGGCTTGTCCTTGCGCTCAAAGCGATGCCAGCCGCTGCGCGCCTGCTCCAAACGCGCCATCGCCGCGGCGCAATCCGCCGCCGCCCGCGCGCGCAATGGCGCCTGATCGATCAGGACGAGATCACACCCGAACGGATTGATTCCGGAATCTGCCACACGTCGATCGGTTACGCGTCCACGCGACATCGGGCAAATTTACGCGCCTGACCCGATTTTCCAAAGCTGGATGACCGGATTGGGTGACTCGGCAGGCGGCGGGAAGGGCGGCGCGCCCGGTTCCAGCTATTCGCGAACGCGCCTTTTCAATTCCCAGACTCTGAGGGCGGCGAGGAGCAGCCTTCGAGTACGTTCCATCCGGCTGACCGGGGATTGAGTTTCGGGAGATTTATCTTCTGGCGGGGGCGTCTTCCCCGCGCCAGCGACCGCTTTGCGGGAGGATGAGCGGCGGCGTTTGGACCGGGCGGAAGCAGATTTTTTCTTCTGCTTCGGACCGCTTCCTGCTGGATCGATGGCCGCCATGGGTTTGCCATGGCTTTAGCAGCTACCGGGCCAAGCGCTGGGGCGGGATTCTTTGCCGGGAATTTTGCAGGCAAGGTGCTCGCCAAATGGTCCGTTGCCGAGATCGCGGCCTAATGACGGGGCAGGTGGATCGTGGCCAGCATGCAGCGCGCGCTGCCCCCGGCGAGCTCGATCGTCGGGAGCGAGAGTGGAAGGAGCCGGACAAAGCGTTCAAGCGTCGAGCGTTGGGCGCCAGTGAGATGAGCGGACGCCCGGGCGGAAACGACGAGTAGCTTTTCGCGGTCGTTCTGGAGCTCGAGCGCGTTGCCGGCGAAGTTTGCGATCTGATCGCGATCGAGCGCGATGATGGTTTTGCCGGTCGCTTCGAGGCGGTTTTGCAGCCTGGCCCGTTGCTCCGGGTCGTTGATCATTTCGAGACCGACGAGAGCAAACTGGGTCCCGAGACACATCATGACGTTGGTGTGATAAATCGGGCGCCCGTCGTCGCCGGTGCTTTCGAAGGTGATCGGTTCGTACCCGAAATCACCGCAAAATTTCTCGAGCGGCTCGCGATCGGCCCGGCGGGAAATCGAGACATAGGCGAGGCGATGAACATGATCGAGCACCAGGCTGCCCGTCCCTTCCAAAAAAAGTCCCCGCTCTTCAAACGACGAATAATCGACCACTTCGCGCACCGCGTAGATCTTGCGCAGCGCCGCGATGAGATCGGGCCGCCGCTCGGCCCGGCGCGACGAAGTATACATCGGATAGAGCGCGATCCGCCCGTCCTCATGAGTCGAGAACCAATTATTTGGGAAAACCGCATCCGGCTTTTCGGGCGCGGGTGTGTCGTCGAAAACGTGCACCGTCACCCCGGCCGCCGAGAGGGTGCGGACCGCTTCGTCAAACTCCGCCCGCGCCCGGGCGCTCAGCGTCTCAGCGGATTGGGCACCCAATTCCGCCTGGAAAGCATTGTCCAGCGCCGTCTCCGGGTTTGGAAAAAACCGACACGGCCGAATCATAACGACAGCTCTTGCGCTTTGCTCGCTCATCTCATCTTTGCTTTGCGGAAGGCATGAAAATATGGGCAACCGCCACCTAAACAATGGGCATGGAAGTTCCGATCGTCCACCGGTCGGGAACGTTTGCCTTGCCTGCCCGGGCTATGACATACTCGCGTCCATGGCCCCGCAATATGTCGAGGAATTCCAGATCCTGCTTCAGGCTCTCGTAGCCATGTTCCTCGGCGGCCTCCTCGGTTGGGAGCGGGAAGCGGCGGGCAAATGGGCCGGCTTTCGCACCCACATGCTGGTCTGCGTCGCGACTTTCCTTTTCGTTAGGCTGGGGCAGATCCTGATCGCCGATTCGGCCGCCCGCTTCCCCGGCAACTACCTCCGGACCGATCCGACCCGCCTCATTGAAGCGATCGCGGTCGGCATTTCCTTCATCGGCGCGGGCACCATTTTTCGCAATGTCGATGAGACGCGCAAGAAAGGCCTGACGACGGCCGCCTCCCTCCTCGCCACCGCCCCGATCGGGCTCGCGATCGCGCTCCAGCGCTACGTTATCGCCTGCGGGGTGACTCTGATTGCGCTCTTCATTCTCCATACCCTTCATCGGCTCGAAGCGCGCCTCATCAACCCTCCCGCCCCGAAGGAAGAGCGCCAGATTCCTTAGCTCGCCTAACGACGCGATCCTGACGGGCCCGATTCTTCCCGCATTGAAATCGTCCGGGAGCGCGGCGGATCAGGTGGAATTAGACCGAAAACTGACTCCCCGGGTGTTTGTTGCTGTCGCCGGTGGCTGCGCTTAGCGTGGCCGCCGACGATGCGCGTTCATTCCGCAGATTTCACGATCGCAACCCGCGGGAAAGGAACCTACGAGATCACCGAGCAGGTCGCGGCCGAGGTGGCGACAAGCGGGGTCGGCGCGGGCAGCGTCACCATCTTCGCCAGGCACACGAGTTGCAGCCTCATCGTGATGGAAAACGCCGACCCGACGGCGCGGCGCGATCTCGAGAAATTCTTCGAGCGCCTCGTGCCGGAGGACACCCCGTATTTCGAGCATACCGCGGAAGGTGGGGACGACAGCACCTCGCACATTCGCTCCGTGCTCACTCGCTCGAGCGAAGTGATCCCGATCGCGGGCGGCCGGATGCAGCTCGGCACCTGGCAGGGAATTTTCCTCTTCGAGCATCGCCGCGCGCCTCATCGACGACAGATCGCCGTTAGCGTGCTGGGCGCCGCTTCGGCGTAACTTGCACTGCCATCCGCAGGTCGACAGCCGGTTCGCGTTTCGTTATGCTCGCGCCCGCTTTGAAAGCCCTGCCCTCCACCAACAACCGCCACAACGCCCTCCGCGAGCGCTGGCAAATCCCGAGCGTTGATCAGATCATGATCGAGGAACGCGCCGCGGCGTTCACCAAACGGAGCATCAAAACTTCGGCCAAGCTCGCCGGCCTCAAACTCGCCGTCTCGATGATGGACCTCACGACTCTGGAAGGAAAAGACACGCCCGGCAAAGTCGCCTTCCTCTGCCGCAAGGCGATGCAACCGGCCGATCCGCGCTATAACGTGCCTTCCTGTGCCGCGGTCTGCGTTTATCCAAATCTCGTCAGGGTGGCGAAGCGCTTTCTCGGCACTTCCGGCGTTCAAGTGGCCTCGGTCGCGACCGCATTTCCGAGCGGCCTGATGCCGATCGATTTGAAGCTCGAGGAAGTGCGGCGCGCGACCGGCGATGGCGCCGATGAGATCGACATGGTGATCGATCGCGGGGTGTTTCTGGCCGGCGATTACAACCGCGTCTTCGACGAAATCGCCGCGACGAAGGAAGCCTGTGGCAGCGCGCATCTGAAGGTGATTTTGGAAACCGGCGAGCTGCAGACTTATGACAACGTCCGCCTCGCGAGCGAGATCGCGATGCGCGCCGGAGGCGATTTCATCAAGACCTCGACCGGCAAAGTCTCACCCGCCGCCACCATTCCGGTCACTCTCGTGATGCTGGAAGCGATCCGCGATTATTTTTACGAAACCGGAATGCGCATCGGAATGAAACCGGCCGGCGGCATCCGCACAGCCAGGCAGGCGCTGGCCTATCTCGTGATGGTGAAGGAAACGTTAGGCGACGATTGGCTTAGGCCCGATCTTTTTCGCTTTGGTGCCAGCACCTTGGTGAACGACGTCCTGATGCAGATCGCCAAGACCGTCGACGGCAACTACCAGAGCGCGGATTATTTTTCATTGCCCTGAATCGGATTTCCCACTCGTGCTCCTGCTCGTAGTCGTGCTCGTGCTCGTTCTTTAATGGTCGATTACGAGCACGATCAGGAGCGCGAGCACGAGTCAAAGCTCGAGTGAGAAATGATGCGAGGAGATGATCATCCTCTTCGTTAGGTAAAAACGATGGGCCGCAAACCGTTGCACCCCCGAATCCAGCTCCAGTTTCTGACAGCCGGCGGCGCGCGCCTCCGCCACCAGCCAGTCGAAAAGCGCGCCGCCGTAGCCTAACGATCGCCCTTCCGCCTCCGTCACCAGGTCGTCGACGTAGCAAAACCGCCCGGCAAAAAGCGATTCTGTCATCCGATAACCGGCGACCGCGCGGACCGCGCCTTCATTTTCGAGGAACGCCACCCGATAGCCGTCGGCGCGTTGCCGTTCCACCTGTTCGATGAACTTTGCCTCATCCTCGAAGTGCGTTCGCAACTGCCGCATGACTGGAAAACAGCGCGCGATCTCCGCCTTTGTTTGTGCTTCGGCGATTTTGTGTGGCATCGGCTCGTTCGTCCTCCCGCGATTCGGTTTCTATGGCAGGCGCCCGTGAAGCCGTCGAGAATCTTCTCCGCGCCGCCGACATCGAGATCGATGGCGCCCGCCCTTGCGATATCCAGGTGCACGACGAGCGTTTTTTCCCGCGGGTCCTCGCCGGCGGCACCCTCGGCTTCGGCGAAACCTACATGGATGGCTGGTGGGATTGCGCGGCCCTCGATGAGATGTGCTGCCGCGCCATTCGCGCCCGGGTTGAGCAGCGCTTCAGCTCCAGTTTCGCGAACCTCCTCGCGCTGGCGACGTCGCTCCTTATCAATCGTCAGACCCGAGCTCGTTCGCGTGAAGTCGGAGAAAAACATTACGACCTCGGGAACGATTTCTTCCAGGCGATGCTCGATCCCTGGCTGCAATATTCCTGCGCCCTTTTCCACGAGGGAGACGACCTCGCGGCGGCGCAGGAGCGCAAGCTGGAGATGATCTGCCAGCGGCCCCAGCTTCGACCCGGCGACCGGTTGCTCGATATTGGCTGCGGCTGGGGCGGTCTGGCGAAATATGCCGCCCAAAACTATGGCTGTTCCGTCGTCGGCCTCACGGTCTCGCGCGAGCAGCAACAATTTGCCCAGCGCTGGTGCAGCGGGCTCGAGGTGCAGATCCAGCTCCGCGATTACCGCGAGATCGAAGGAAGGTTCGACCGGGCGGTCAGCGTCGGAATGGTCGAGCATGTCGGATTCAAAAATTATCGGACCTATCTCGCGGCCGTTTTCAACTCGTTAGGCAAAGAGGGTCGCTTTCTTTGCCAGGGTATCTGCAACCCGATCTCGAGCTGGCAGCTCGATCCCTGGATACATTTTTCCGAACTCACTTCTCCCGTCGCTCTCCCGCCTGACGAAAGCGGCCGAGGAAATTTACTCGTCGAGGATGTCTTCAACCTCGGACCGCACTACGATCCGACGCTCATGGCCTGGGAGGAGAACTTCCGCCGCCCCTGGCCCCGTTTTGCGCCGCGCTACGATGAGCGCTTCCGCCGGATGTGGGGCTTCTACCTCCTCAGCTGTGCCGGAGCCTTCCGCGCCCGCAGCCTGCAGGTTTACAGCATCCTCTTCGCCCGGGAAGGGACCCTGGCGCGCGATTCCCGGTCACGTCCCGGAGCGCAAAACTCCTGGTCGCAGCCTCGCAACGAGGAAGCTGCAAGCGTGCGCTACCGCGGCGAACTGGTCGACTTCAAAAAAGAGACGACACCGCCAAAGTCGCGGCACAAGGGTGGGCGAGACGCCCACCCTGTCCGAGAGATCCGATCACCGATCACGGATCATTCCGCCCAGCTTCCCTGGGCCTTCGGGCGAAGTTTGCTTAGCAGCTAAGACGGCGCCGCCGCACAGATTCGACAACGCCCACCCCCAGCAGGCCAATCCCCAGAAGGAGCAACGAACTACCCAGCTCCGGGACGCCGGTTGTTCCGTTGATCCGGAAGGCGACGTCTGTCCCAGTAAACGTGGTCCATGGGCCATTTTCGCTGCCGAATTGGTTGAAAGCGATCCCATTGACCGCATCATTGAAAGCAAAATCCCACGTTTGCTCCGTATTTGGATCGGTCTCCT
>DATBDG010000116.1:0-8460 GCA_036270055.1 Chthoniobacterales bacterium | reverse complement strand
CGCCCTCCCGCCCAGCGACGGCTCGCCTAACGACTTTACGATCGTCGGGATCGTCGGCGCCCATCGGCACGAGGTGTTGGACAGCGAGCTGCCGAAGCGGATTTTTGCCCCGCTGGCGCAGGCTTACAGCGGCGGAGTGATATTGCAGGTGCGCCTGGCGCGGGACGATCGCGCGGCGGTTGCGGCCATGATTCCGACCCTTCGCCAGACGTTGCGCGCGGTCGATCCGGCGATGCCGATTCTGCGCATCGAGCCGTTCGAAAATATTGTGGAAAAAAACGTCGGCCTTTGGGCGGTGCGTTTCGGCGCCGTGCTCTTCGGCATCTTCGGCGGAATCGCGCTCCTCCTCGCGGTCGTGGGAGTCTATGGCGTGAAAGCCTATGCGGTCGCGCGCCGCACGCGCGAGATCGGGATCCGGATGGCGCTCGGCGCGGACCGCGGCGATGTCTTCAGCCTCATCATGAAACAGGGAGCGTTGCAGACCGCATTCGCGCTCGGCATCGGGCTCTTACTGGCGCTCGGCCTGGGCCGGGTGCTGGCGCAGATGCTCTATCAGGTGAGCCCGAGCGATCCGGCCGCCTTGATTGCCTCGAGCCTCATGCTCGGCTCGGCCGCGCTGCTCGCCTGCTTCCTGCCCGCGCGTCGCGCCATGCGCGTGACACCGATGACGGCGCTGCGCACCGAATAACGTGGGCGCGAATGTGGACGCTTTCCTCTGGGAGGCGCGAGAGTGGTGTGGCTGTCAGAGCGAATACCCGCACTTCGCAGAGCGCAGCGTCCACCTGTCAGGCGCGGCGACGGGAGCACTTCGATCACCTCTTGCGATTCAGAGGAGATGAGAACGCTTCGGGAGAAAAACGTGCCGGGGTGGCTGGGTTCGATTCTCGTCCTCGGCACGTTCGGCGTGCTTGTTTTGCTCGAGAATCGCCGACCGCTCCGGCGTTCCGTCGAATCCAAACTGCGTCGCACGGCGCGTAATCTTGCGGTCGCGATGCTGGGGGCGGTCAGCGTGCAGGTGGCCGAGCAACCGATCGTTAGGCCGCTGGCCAGAATGGTGGAAAGGCGGCGGCTCGGTTTGCTGAAGCGATTTTCCCTCCCGGTCTGGTTGGAGGTGGCGCTGGCCGCGGCGCTCCTCGATTACAGCCTTTATCTCTGGCACGTCCTGACCCACCGCGTCCCGTTCCTCTGGCGTTTTCATCAGGTGCATCATGTCGATCTCGACCTGGACGCCTCGACCGCGCTCCGTTTTCATTTCGGCGAGCTCATGATTTCGGTTCCGTGGCGCGCGCTCCAGATCCTCACGATCGGCGTCTGCCCGCTCGCCCTTTCCGTCTGGCAGACGGCCCTCCTCCTCGAAATCATGTTCCATCATTCCAACGTCGCGCTCTCGCCCGAGCTGGAGCGCTGGCTCAGCGGGTTCATCGTCACTCCTCGGCTGCACGGGATTCATCATTCGATCGTGGAGGATGAGGTGAATTCGAACTGGTCGAGTGGCCTGACGATCTGGGATTGGCTGCATCGCACCCTGCGAGCCGATGTCCCGCAGAGCGCGATCACGATCGGCGTGCCGGCGTATTTAAACCCGGCGGAGGTGGAATTGCCGGAGGTGATCGAGATGCCGTTTGTCGAGCAGCGGGATTCGAACTTTTTGCCGCCAAGGCAGCGCAAGCTACCTGCGGACCTGGCCCTGGCCGCGGATGACGTACTTGTAGGTCGTTAGTTCCTCTAAACCCATCGGGCCGCGCGCGTGCAGCTTGTCGGTGCTGATCCCGATCTCGGCCCCGAAACCGAATTCGCCGCCGTCCGTAAACCGGGTGGAGGCATTCCAGTAAACGGTCGCGGAATCAACTTCGCGCAGGAACTGCTCGGCCGTTTTTTCGTTTCGGGTCACGATGCAATCGCTGTGGTGGGAACCGAATCGGCCGACGTGGGTGATGGCCTCGTCAGGCGAATCGATGACCCGGAGAGCGAGGATGTAATCCAGATATTCCGTCTTCCAATCCTCTTCGGTTGCGCGTTGCAGGGGCTCGTACTGGAGCTGCGACAATTCGGCGAAGGCCGTTTCATCCGCCCGCAGCTCGACTTTTTTCGCCCTCAGTCGGGGCGCGAGCGTGCGCAGAAACTGAGGCGCGATCGCGCGATGGACAAGAACGGTCTCGATCGCGTTGCAAACCCCGGGACGCTGCGTCTTGGCATTGACCACGATCTCGGTCGCCATCTCGAGATCGGCTTCCTGATCGACATAAGCGATACAGATGCCGTCGGAATGTTTGATCACCGGCATGCGCGCGGCGCTCACGACCGCTTCGATCAATGCCTTCCCGCCCCGCGGGACGATGAGATCGATGTAACGGTCCATCTCCGCCATCAAGCGCACCGCTTCGCGATCGGTGCTCGGGATGAGAAGAACGCTATCGTTAGGCAAACCCGCCTTCGCGCCGGCCTGCTCGAGCGCCTCGGCGATCGCCAGGTTGGAGTGAATCGACTCCGAGCCGCCGCGCAGGATGGTGGCGTTGCCCGTCTTGGTGCAAAGGACGGCGGCGTCGCTCGTCACGTTCGGGCGCGATTCGAAGATGATCCCGACCACGCCGATCGGGACCCGCACCTTGGAAATGCGCAGGCCGCTCTGCGAGGTCCACTCGCGAATCATTTCGCCGACCGGATCAGGCAAATCGGCGACCGCGCGGATGCCCTCGGCCATCGCTTTGATCCGCTCGTCATTCAAAGTCAGCCGATCGATCATCGCGCTCGAGAGCCTCTGGCTGCGGGCGGGTGCGAGATCCTTTTCATTCGCGGCCAGGATGGTCGCGCTCCGCGCCATGATCTCGTCGGCCATGGCGCGGAGGGCGGCATCCTTTTGCGCCCTCGAAAGCTGGCTGAGGGAACTGGCGGCGGCGCGCGCCCGGCGCCCGAAATCGTAAATCTGCTCTTTCAGTTCCATTTGCCTAACGACGCCCAGTTCTGGGCAGAAAGCGGGTCCCGACCTGTTTCCCGGCGATGACGTCCGGGATGCGTTCCGGCCGCCGGCCATTCATTATCACAGTCGTGATCCCGGCGTCGACCGCCATCTTGACCGCTTCCAGTTTGGAGATCATCCCGCCGCGGGAAAATCGGCCGCTTTCGCCATTCGCCAGCTTTTTTACTCGATCGACATCGCGCACCAGCGGAATCACTTTGCCATCGGCATCGAGCAGGCCGTCGACCTGGGTCAGGATGATGAGAAGATCGGCCCGGGCCAGGGTGGCGACTTCGGCTGAGAGGCGATCGTTATCACCGAAAGAGAGTTCCTCGGTCGCGACCGAGTCGTTCTCGTTGATGATGGGAACGACATTGTCGGTCGCGAGCAAACGCTCGAGGGTGTTGCCGGCGTTGGCTCGGCGGGTGCGGCTGTCGAGATCGCTGTGGGTGAGGAGAAGCTGGGCGACGTTTAATTTGTAACGGCCAAACGCCTTTTCATAAGCGTGCATCAGCTTCGACTGGCCGACCGCGGCGCTCGCCTGGGCCGTGGCCAGATCGCGCGGGCGTTCGCTCAGGGCCAAAATACTCGTCCCGGCTGCGACCGCACCGCTCGTCACCATGACGCATTGGTAGTCGTTCTGCATGAGCCGCGCGACTTCCGCGCTCAGGCGGGCGAACTGCCGGAGGTCGAGGCCGGGCGTGCGGGTGCGAGTGAGGGTGCCCGAGCCGAACTTGAGCACGATGCGCCGGTGCTTCGGATGCATTTTTTTTGACGTGGGCATGGTATCGGGCAGGTGGTTCTATCCGGTGCAGGGGCGAAAACTCCAGTCGAAATGCTGCGCGGTTCTTCGGTGCGGGCGGTATTTCGGCCGGTCGTTTGCGCCGGTCCCTGTAGTTCGAGCACGCCTCGTGCCCCCTCGGCGCCAAGAGCGAGCCAGGCTAGCTCTTGGCAGAGCCTACGGCTGGCTGATTTCAGATATCGAGCCCCATCACGATAGCGCCAGGAACATCCTCCCAACCGTTCCGAAGCCAGAATGCCCGGCCTTTCGCATTCTCCTCCGAAACCAAAATGAGCGCCCTTGTGATGCCAACGCTGTGCAAGCCGTCCACGCACTCCTGAAGCAGCCGACGGCCAATACCTTTCCCATGGTGCGCGGGCGCGACCGCCAGGTGGTAGATCAGCCCGCGCCGGCCGTCGTGGCCACAGAGGACAGCGCCAACGATTGTCTCTCCGTTCAGAGCAACACGGCTCAGGCCGGGATTGCGCAAGAGATACTCCTGCACTTCCCCTTTGGAATCGCCTTCCGCTACCTCCACACCTTCGGCCGTCTCCCAAATCGAAACCACCGCACTGAAGTCGTCGATGCGAAATTCCCTTGTCGAAACTTTTGGTGGTTCTTCTTGCTTCACCTCGATAGTAGACCGCGATCGGGAAAGGAGTTGGCCGGATTATAAGACACTACTCAACAAATGCCCTCGGCAATGCGGACGTTTCCGACAAAAATGGCCGGGTGCGATGATCGCAGGTGACGAGATTTGGGAATCCCCTTGTCGAAATGCGTGCGGTAGTTTTCGCCCGTCGCCAACAGCCTCTATGGTCTCTGTCTTTCGGGCCTACAGCTCAGCGGTTAGAGCAGCCCCGAAAAGCATTCGGGATTGGCCACGAGGGGTGGGTCATGCTTCTATTTGCGACCAGAAGGGCCTATAGCTCAGCGGTTAGAGCAGGGGACTCATAATTGCCTAACGATGTTTTGCGCCGTTTTTCGCGGGCTTGCGCAGCCCGTTTTCCAGAGGCAATCCGACCGGGTGCAAATTGCGCGGTCTGTCGCAGCCTTGCGCAGTTTCCCGGCAAAAACTTCGCGCACCGTAGAAACCAACCGTGAATTAAAGCGCCGGCTCCAGCCTTCGCGCGCGCGCACCTGGTAGCGAAATCCATAGGCCCCTCCCCCGCGCGCGCGATACTTGTGCGGAAACCCGTCCGGACACAACGGACACCACGCGCGCGCGTGTGCGCGCGTATCGCTCTCGAAATCCCAGCGAGGCCCGGCTTTAAGCTTTACAGCCGCGTCGGACCCTCCGTAGCATCGCACCGATGCGAACCCATCCTCGCCTCCGTCGTGCTGGCCTCCTTGGACAGTGGGGCCAAGTTCTCCCTCGTCCCAGCGGGACCAACGCGTTGACTGCGGGCCAGATCTTTACCGTGATCAGTAACACGGCCGCCACACCGATTGTCCGCACCTTTCACAACCTGGCGAATGGCAAGATCATCCTCGTCAATGGCAGTAAGCTCCAAGCCAGCTACAGCGGCGGCGATGGGAATGATCTCACCCTGACAGTCGTGCCATAGCTCCTGCTGTAACGCCGTCACCGACCTCCGTAGCGCTTTCAGACTTTACTTTGACCAAAATTCCGGAATAGAACTCGCCCGTGAAAACCAAACTGCTCCTCATTCTAAGCCTTGCCTTCACCATTCACGCCTACGGTGGCAGCGCAACTTGGCTTGCCACTCCGTCCAGCGGCGAGTGGAACCGGGCCAGGGATTGGAATCCGATGACAATCCCAAACGGACCCTCGGATGCCGCCACCTTTGCCACATCGAGTCAGACCGCTATTACGATAACCGGTGATACCGAAGTGAGCGATATCGTATTCGATGCGGGCGCCAGCCCATATGCGATCACGGCGCAATCGCCGAAGAATGGCCTGATTACGCTCACGATCAGCGGAGCTGGAGTGACCAACAACTCCGGGGTCCTGCAGAATTTTGTCGCGTCAGCCAACGGGTTCCAATTTGGCGAGATCAATTTCAAAGGAGTCGCCAGCGCCGGGTCGAAAAACATTTATACCATCCCTACCAATCCTACATCGGGGGCCTCGAATACTTTCTTTATCTTTGATGACGATTCGACCGCCGCCGACAGCACCTTTGTTCTTGGGTCATTTAACAGCGGGGGAACAGGCGCCGGATACATCGCGTTTCAGGGGAACTCGACTGCCGCCAATGCCCTTTTCATCAATCAGGGTTCGCTAAACTTCGGCTTTGATTCCAGTGCGGCAAACGCAACTGTCATTGGCGGCCCGGGCGGCTCGACGAATATCTCCAGCAGCTTTGGTGCGGCTAATGCCACTTTCGATCTTACGACCCATTCAGTTAACATCTACTCGACAGCAGACCACGCTAGTTTTGAGGTGAGAGCAGGCTCCTCGGTCGCCTGCTTTGAGGATGGCTCAGCCGCCAGTGCGGTTTTTACAATCGAAGGCGGGGCTGCAAGCGGCGCATTTGGCGGTTCAATGGTTGTCGAGGACTCCGGCACGGCTGCCGATTCCATTTTGACAACTAAAGGAGGCGAAGTTAGCGGTGCGCTGGGAGGCAGATTTACCATTGGCGGTCCGGTGACCTTTCAGTCACCAGGCGGCGCCACCGGCGGGAATGCAATCGTAACTCTGAATCCGGGCCAGGTTAGTGGTGCATTGGGCGCAACAGCTACCTTTGCTTCCAATGAGCCAGGCAATTCTAATTGCACCGCAGGAAATGCGACGATCATCGCGCAAGGTGGACTCAATGGCGCTGGTGGCGGCGCGATCAGTATTGCCGCCAATGCGGCCGGGGGCACGTCAAGAATGGAGGTCTTTGGTAACGGCAGCCTCGATGTGAGTGATCGGTTGACGGTTAAAGGCGTGACCGTCGGCTCGTTAGAAGGAGATGGGATGGTCTACCTCGGAAGCACCGTACTCAATGTCGGCGCGAACAATCTTGACACGACATTTCCCGGAATTATCCAGGAGTCTGGTGGTGCGGGGATGGGGCACGGTGGCTCCCTTGTTAAGGTAGGCACCGGTACGCTCACTCTGAGCGGGACTAACAGTTACACCGGCAGCACTACGGTGAGTAGCGGGGCTTTGATCGTTGCCAACCCCGCCGGTTCAGCGACCGGCACGGGCCAGGTGGCGGTCAACGCCGGCACGCTCGGTGGGAGCGGGATCATCTCCGGAGCCGTCACCGTTGGCACTGGCGGTGGGACGGGCGCCTTCCTCGCTCCAGCCTCTGGGAGCAACAAGCAGCTCACCCTGACATTGCAAAGCAGCCTCACGCTCGAAGCGGACGCGACCTACACCTACACCTTTAAGGCCAAGAAGAACCTCGCGCGCACCGACCTGGTCACAGCCAACGGGATCACGATCAACGGCGCCACCATCGCCTTGCAAGGGACGACGCAAGGCCGATTGAAGCGCGGGCTGGTCCTGACCGTGCTGAGCAACACGAGCGCCAATCCGATCAGCGGCACCTTCAGCAATCTCGCCAACGCCGCAATCGTGAACGTGAACGGGAACAATCTCCAAGCCAGCTACAGCGGCGGCGACGGGAATGATCTCACGCTCACGGTTGTGCCCTAAGGTTGATTATTCTTGGCTCGAGCGCTACGGACTCCGGACTAACGGACACTCCGCGCGCGCGCCTGCGCGTATCGCTGTCGAAACCCAAACTTAACGCCTGCCGCGCGGCCGATGCAATTTCTTGACTGTTGCTCCGGCAACCCGGTAGAAGAAGAGCACGACTATCCGTCTCCAGATCCATGAAAAACTTCACGCTCCTTCTCTCGTCCTCACCTTTATCGTCGCCGCAGCCCTTAGGCTGGATCAGCTTCCCGCGCGAGCCGCCAGCCCAAACGAGAAGGGCAAGACTGGGCCAGATTCCCTGAACCTTGAACACGTTCCCGGTCGGCCGCTGTCCGCGCGGGATGGTTTCTGATGGAGCCAACATCTGGGTGGCTAATCTCTGCGACAACACGATTTCGAAGCTCAGGGCCAGCGACGGTGCACCGCTGGGAACCTTTGCAACGGGATTGTATCCGGCCGAGTCTTCGGGGGAGTCGCCGAGGTAAGCACTACGGCGCGTCAGGCACATTCAACGTCCGGCTGAATGTAGGCGGCGAGCAACATGTGTTCGCATTCCAGATTAGCCCCTAGTCACGCCGGAAAATCAGCAGATGCACACCGTCGCGCGAAACTGCCCCTACAGGATGGATGCACCGCGCCGTCGGTTTCGCTGCGGACATAACGGACGCCCCCGCGCGCGCGGGGGCGATCCATATGGATATCCTTTCTTGTTACGGGATGGAATGGTTCTTGTTGGCCTTTACCAATTGGAGGTCTGAATTATTAATCCGACCGTCGGCGGTCAGATCCTCGCGGAAATTGGCGCTCGTCACCGGCTGGTTCAATTGCCCCTGCACCAAGGTTTGATCCGGCTTGCTCACTAAACGACTCGCGTCCGCATCGGCGGTCAGAAAACCAAACTGGACGTCCCCATGCGGTTGGTTGTCGCCGTTGATGTTCTGGGTGTGGAGAGTGACAATCTCCGCGCTGGTCACACCGGTGAGTTGTGCGGTCATGCTGTTACCGCTGAAGGTAATGGCTCCGACCGTGGCCGTGCCGCTTAAAACAGTCGCCTGGCCCGAGGTGACCGGGGCATCGAAGGTAAAGACGGCGTTGTAAGTGGTG
>DATBDG010000115.1:0-7924 GCA_036270055.1 Chthoniobacterales bacterium | reverse complement strand
TTTTGCGGTGGAAAAGTTGCAGCCCGATCGAACGAAACACTTCGGCCTCATCGTCCAGGACGAGGCACAGCTCAACGAGGTCCGCGAGAAGCTGACGGAGAAATACGGCCTGACGCTCATCCCGGGTTTTCGTTGCGATTTCCACGATCCATTTGGCAACCGGATCCAGGTCGTGGACCTGCACGACGAGTCGTTAGTCTGGCTCCTCCCCTACCGGGAGGTGCAAAAGGCCGGGATCAGTTTTTCCGACCCGAAACAGGCTCGCGAATAGTTTCAGCGCTAGGCCTGGAGCGTTCGCCTGACGAGCGGAAGCAGGGTCCGAACATCCGCCGGCTTGAAGACGCGTCCCTTCGAGCGCCGGGCCGGTGGCGGCAGGTCGCGTACCTGGAGCAGGTGGCCGTTTTTCCAGATCCAGGCTTCGGGGTTGTAGGGTCCGACTTTGCGCGGGTCGCTCCAGGTGTGGATCGAGAGCAGGCGGTTCGTGAGGGCGGCGGCGATGTGCATCGGGCCGCTGTCGACGCTGACCGTGAAACGGGCCCGGCGGATGAGCCAGATCAGTTGCAGGATCGTGGTGTGATTGAGCAGGTCCAGGCAATTCTCGGGCGGCGGCAGTTTCTTTTTCGTGCGGCCGACCATCACGACGCGATGGGGAGCGAGCGCCCGGCAGAATTCCTCGACGGCCAAATCGCTGAGAGATTTGCTCCGCCCGCGGGCGAAGGGGTGGAGCAGGACAAAGGGCTCATCTTCATCGAAACGCGTGACCGGATCGCCGGTCGGAAGCGGAAAACGCAAGGGTCGGGTGACGGGGACGCCGAAGCTCTCGACGAGCGAGAGATAGCGCTCCACCGCATGGGCCTCGCGATCGACCGGCGCCGTCTGCCCGTAGAAAAGATGGGCGCCCTCGCGGGCATCGCTCATGCCGTAGAATTTTCTCGGATGACTCATCTTTCCGATGAGAGCGCTGCGGAGGAGACCCTGAAAATCGAACGCGACATCGGGCCGGAGCCGGGCCGTCTCGTTCAGCCATGGGAGAAGATGGCGCGACATCCCAAAGCTGCCGAGATCGCCGCGCGGAAAAATGTGAACGTGGTTGACGGCGCGATTGCCGCGCAGGAGCGGAGCCCATTCCGGGTTGATGACCCAGGTGATGGCGGCCTCCGGATACTCGTCGCGGATGAGAGCGGCCGCAGGCAGAGTGTGAACGATGTCGCCTAACGAACTCGGCTTGATGATGAGAATGGAGGAAATCGCCGCCTTCAAAATAATACAGGACTTACGGGATTGAAACGGCGCAACCTCGTTCGGCTGAATTCCCAATCTTGTAAATCCGGTTAATCCTGTCCGATGCCCTAACGACCAGCGGCGAGCCGTTCGGCCAGACGATCAGGCAGCCCGGCGTCGCGAACTTTTCGCTGGGCGGTGGCGAGATCGTATTTCACCCGGCGTTGTTCAACGAGGTTGCGCTCGGCATCATAAATGGCGTAGGCGGCGCGCCAATCGCGATCGCGCGGCTGTCCGATGCTGCCGGGGTTGATAAAATACTTTTTCCCCGGGCTGAGAACGATCTGGCCAACCGCGAGACGCCGCACGTTGTCGTCACGCACGAAAGCGGTTGGCCAATGGGTGTGGCCGAAAAAGCAGAGGGCGGTCTGCTGATAGGTGAAGCTCGCGATCGCGTCGAGATCATTGAAGACGTAGCCCCATTGCCCCGGCGTATCGAGGGTGGCGTGCACGATCGTGAAGTCGCCCACCTGCCTCGTTAGGCGGAGATCGCCCAGCCACGCCTTGTCCTCGGCGGAAAGATGTTCGCGCGTCCAGCCGATGGCTTCTTCGGCCAGCTCGTTAAAACCTTCGGTCGACATCACGATCGAGGCCTGCTCATCGTGATTGCCCTTCACCACCGGGCACTCGAGCTCCTGGATGCGCTGCACGCATTCGCCCGGGTTGGCGTTGTAGCCCACGACATCGCCCAGGCAAACAAAATCGGTGCAGCTTTGCGCGCGGGCGTCAGCCAGCACGGCGTCGAGCGCCTCGAGGTTCGCATGGATGTCGCTGAGAAGCGCGTAGCGCATTTTGAAGGTTACACTTGTGGGTCAGGAATCGGCGCTTGCAATGGAAGATCGAGCTTTTCTGCGAGAAATTTCAGGTCGTTTCTTCGAGCCCGGCCGAGCGCGTGAGGCGCGGCGAGACCCGCAAACCCATCTCCCGACCTTCGCGGTGATGGGATCGAGGATCAAATTGCCGGCGTAAAATAGGACTCCGCAGCGATCGCTAATCGCGGTAGCGAGTCCCGTAAGCCTGCAATGGTTTTGCTGGAGCAATCGGAGGAAATCGGGGGCCGGGGGTGGGGAAGCGGAAAGCGGGCGCGGGCGGCGGCTGCCGATCGTTGAAGTAATCGCCCGCCTCGTAACGCGTGAAAACGGTCGCGCTCACCATCTGGTGGTGGACCCGCCCGGCGCGATCACGCACTTCAAACCGGAAAATCCCCGGCACCCCGAGCGAATCGATAAAGGGCAGGGGACGGAATTCCTTCCGGACAATCGTTCCTTCGTAGGCGCATCCGGGCAGGGACAGGAGGGCAATCGAGCAAATCGTAGCGACTAGGCGCATGTGAACTGGTCGATGGGCATCTCGGTCGGAGGCTCGGGCCATGGCGTTCCAGCAGATACTTTGTAGCCGGCCTTTCGTCCCGACTGCCAGCACTTAATTCGGTTCTGTGCGCGCCCCGCGCTCGAGGAAGAATCCTGGTGGCGCCGCCTTCGGTTTTTCTGAATCTACTGGGAGGCGTCTGCCCCTTGCGCTATCGATGGGGCGGTGAGCAGTTGGTGCTATTCTGCCAGCCGCAATTGCGGACTAGCCCTTTCGTGGCCATTCGTTTGGGTGCGGGTCTGGCGCGCGCCCGGTGCGGTTGAACCCAACGGCGCAGCCGTGATCGTGGCCAATCACATTTCGCATTTCGATCCTGTTTTTCTCTCGTTCGTTTTCGCGCGACAGATCGACTGGATGACGACGGAGGAATTTTATGCCAACCGATTTCTCGGCGCCTGGCTGCGCGCGCTCGATACCTTCCCGGTCGACCGGGCGCGACCCGATCGTCGGGCGCTGCGGCTCGGAGTGGATCGGCTCCGCGCCGGACGAGTCGTGGGGATCTTCCCGGAAGGCGGCATTCGGGCGGGAGCCACATCCATTCTGGAGGGCGCGGCCCCCAAAAGGGGCGCCACGATCTTGGCCCGACAGGCGGGCGTGCGGATGATTCCGTGCGTCGTTCTTGGCACGGATCGGCTTTATGCTCCGCGCAGTTGGCGCCCGGGTCCGCCCCGCACTCCGGTCTGGATTTCGATCGGCGCGCCGTTTGTCGTGGAGGGCTTGGATGATGGAGCGGCCGATGCCTGCATGGCCGGCGCGCTGCGGAAGCTTTGCGCTGAGGCCATCGCGGGGTTTGACCTTGGACCCGATGATCTGCCGGCCACGCCCCAGCGACGCAAGGGACGCGACGCCGCTACGCCAGCCTGAGGATCATGCGCTCCCTTCTCCATCGCGGTTTTGGACTGGCGGTCGATCAAGCGCTTTGTGGCACCCTCGCATTGCTGCACCGTCGCCACGCCGGCCGGACCTCGCCGCGCGATGTCGCCGAGAAATATTTTGCGGCGTGCGAGCGGCAGACGCGGGCTGAGCATTTCGCGCCGCCCGCCGCGCTGGAGGATTTTCGCTTTGAACGGCCGGATACGATCAGTTGGTCGAGCCCGGCCGCTTCAGGCGAGGAGTTTCCGATCAACGGACGCGCCCGCGTTCTTCTCTACCGGGTGCGCTCGGATGCGCCGACTGTGATCATGCTCCACGCGCTGATGTCGGTTTCCGATCTCGGCTACCGCCAACTGGCTCGGCGGTTTAATTCGTTAGGCTGGAACGCTGCTTTTGTTCAGCTCCCGTTTCATTATTCGCGCCGGCCGCGCGGACATCTCAACGGCGAGTTATGCTTCACGGCCGATCTCCTCCTGACCGGCGACACGTTGCGACAGGCCGTGGTCGAGATTCGGCAGCTCATGGGATGGCTGCGGGCGGAAGGCGCGCGGGAGTTTGGCCTCCTCGCCACGAGCTACGGCGGCTGGGTCGGGGCGCTGGTTGCTTCGCTTGAGCCGGACCTGCGATTTCTCGCTTTGCTCGCTCCGATGGTGAACATCGTGCACGCGCTCTACGAAGGCCCGACGAGCTGGGCGATCCGCGGAGCTCTGGCCCGCGCCGGGCTCGATCGCTCGTTGGTGGAGCGACATGCGCATCTCTCCTCGCCCCTGCAGGCGCGGCCTGCCGGCGACCTCGCGGACCGAACGATCATTATTGGAGGAACCCATGATCGCATCATCCGGCTGGCTGATCTCGAGGCGTTGCGCGAGAACTGGCCGGGATCCGAGTTCTTGACGGTCGCTCAGGCCCATTTTGGTTACGGGATGATTCCGCAGGCGCTTGCGCGGTTAATCGCCCGCGGTCTGCTCGACGTGCGCTCTTCCTAAGCGAATCGCGCGGACCGCTACTTTGCGGCCCCGGGGATTCGCCGATCCGCTGGGATCGCGAGCGCTTCTTCGAGAAACTTCAGGCGCTTGATCAAGGTGGGGAGTCGCTCATACTCGCCCCGGTCGTAAAGTTGGCGCAGCGCCTGATACGCCTCCTGCTCCTCGCCGGGGACGTAGGAAAGTTCGTAGGCGGCGAAGCGCTCGTCGTATTCCGGCGCTCCCGGGAGCGCCGCCGCCCTGGCATAACAGCGGGCGGCAGCGGCGTGATTTTTCAGCTTCTGCCTGTAAAGCCGGGCAAGGGATTCGTAGAGTTCGGGACGATCCGGGTTATTCCTGATCCCGCGCTCGAGGAAATCCTTCCCCAGTCCAATGTATTCAGCCTGCGCCTGGCGGCGGAGCGCGTCGTTAGGCAAAGACGGGTCGCGCAGGGCCGCGACGCTCGCGTTCCAGGCCATGTGCCAGGCGGCCATGTCCCAGAATAGGATCGAGCGCGGCTGCAGAGTCGTAGCCTGGCGGAAAAGGAGTAGGACGCGGCCCCATTCCGTGCGCTCCCAGGCCACGTGCGCTTCGATGAAAACCATGTCTGCGACTAACGAACGAAACCCGCTCAGGACGGCGAGAAATCCGAGCTGCCCGATTTGCTCGCGCAGATCGAGCTCAAGGCGCGGCCCCCCAAAATAGGCGCTGCGATGTTGCTCAGTGAGGGCCGACTCGATCGGCAGGCGAAGCGCCCCAAACGCGAGGAGGAGCAAGCCGACGATGGCGCCGCGGATCATAGTTCCTTCCCGTGAAAGGTGATCCAGGCAAAGAAGAGATAAACCGAAGTATAGACGCAGCCGAGGAGCGCGGTTTTGCCAAAAAGAACGAGCGGGATGGCGGTCCCGGCGACAATGTCATCGATCAAATTGAAGAGCTGAAGATCAGGGAAGGCGAGCGCGACCAAGCCGAGAAAGGTTTGCGCGAGCCAGCCGCCGCCATGGATTTGCAGCCAATAGGCGCGGGCGGTGGATTGGAGGTGGCCGATAAAATAAATAAAAACCATTACCATGATCGTGAAGAGGTTGGAGGTGGCAAAGGTCGAGATGAAGAGAGTGAGGGAAGCGAGGAGCGAGGCCTTGAGGAAAATAATCACGATTCCCGGGAGGAGGTTAGCGTTGAAAGCCGAGGCCTGGAGGTAGGCGAGGGATTGCTGGATTTGAGCGGACGGAAGAACCGCACTCTGCCGCAGCACTTCGCGCGCGAGCATTTCGTGCCTAACGAAAATGAGTGCGAGGAAGAGCGCGCTCATAGCGAGCAGACTGAGGGCAAGGAGGAGGAGGACGCCGGTCAGCCGGCCGAGCAGATATTCGTAACGCGGCACCGGTTTGGCCAGGATGGTGTAGATGGTGCGGTCTTCGATATCGCGCGGAATGAGCTGGGCCGTGGCGACGATCGCGAGCAGGGAAGTAAAGATGCTCATCGCGCCTAACGACACGTCCTTCAGGACCTTGAATTCCTGCTGAAAAGTGAGCTGGGCCATGAAGAGGGAGCTGCCAATCAGGAGCAGGGCGAAGAGGAGAAGGAAATAAAAGACCTTCAACCGTACGAGGCCGGTAAAAGTGTTACCGGTGAGGGCGGCGAGCCGCGTGAATGAGAAACGGCGATGGCGACTCTTCACTTCTCGGGGGGCGGTCTGGTCGCGGCGAGGAACAATCCCTCCAGGGTCGTCCGCGGCTGGCGCTGGGTGACAAGGCGGGTGCCGGAGCCAGCGAGGAGTGCGGAGATTCGCGCGAGGACTTCGGGGCTGGCGTCTTCCAGGATCAACTCGGTCTGATTCTCGATCGCGAGCAGATCTTCCACCCTGCCTTCCCGGACAAGAACCCCCTGCGCGAGGATGCCGACGCGATCGCAAATCTCCTGCACTTGGGCGAGGAGATGTGAGGAGAGCAGGACGGTGATGCCGCGTTTCTTCAAGTCGAGAATGAGATCGCGGATTTCGCGGGAGCCCTCCGGATCGACCCCAGCTGTCGGCTCATCGAGCACGACCAGTTTTGGCTCTTGGATGAGGGCCTGAGCCAACCCGATCCGCTGCAACATTCCCTTGGAATAACCGCCTAGCCGTCGATCTCGCGCGCTCTCCAAGCCGACGAGCTGGAGCAGGCCGTCGATTCGTTGTCTGAGGTCTTTTCCGTTCAAGCCAGAAAGTTTTCCATAAAATCGAAGCGTTTCCGTGCCAGTGAGATGCTTGTAAAAATATGGATTTTCCGGGAGAAAACCGACGCCTTCGCGGCTCCGCACTTCGCGGCTGTCGCGGCCGAAAATTTGGGTCCGACCGGCGCTGGGCGAGACGAGACCGAGAATCACCTTCAGAGTCGTGCTCTTGCCCGATCCATTTGGGCCCAGCAATCCGTAAACCTGGCCGGGCGCGACGGCGAGATCCAGGCCGCGGACTGCGACCACCTTTGTGCGCCGAAAGGGGATCGGGAACACCTTCGTCAGACCCTCGACCGTGACCGCTGGCTCAGTCATGGCGAATCTCAAAGCCGCGCGCGGTCGGCGGATGTTTCACCGGAAATTGGCTCTGCTCGCGAATGTGTGCGCGCAGTTCGCTTTGGCCGATCGCCTCGACAAAGGCGCGCACCTCCGCCTCCTCGCCGGCGGCTTGGAGTTCGACCCGGCCGTCGGGCAGATTACGCACCCAGCCGATGACGTCGAAGCCCTTCGCGACGTGTTTCACCGACCAGCGAAACCCGACGCCCTGGACGTTGCCGGCAAAGAAAACCTGGAGCGAGAACATAAACAGATTCAGCGCATCGCGGCGCGAGTGACAAATCTTTGCGGGGAGAAAGCCGAGAAGCAAGCACACTTCTGCCGCAGGCAGCCCGGCGACCACTCACCGGGGACGGGATGCTGACCGCATCCCAGTCTAGTAGCGGAATTCCGGGATCGTGCTCTCTTCCGGTAATGGCTCGGGCGGCGCGATCAGGCGCGGATCATCAGAGTCGAGCTGATATTGTTTACCTTGGCTAGCGTAAGCGGGCGATGGAGCGGGAGGCGGGGCCAGCTTTTCCGCGACCAGCGCCGCGGATGCCGGGCGAATATCTTCGCTCGCGACGTAGCCACTTTCGCCATCCTGCAACTGCACCTTCACGTAACCGAAGGAGGGCCGGATGACTTTCATGATCGCATCGTGTGGCAATTCCATATCGGGGCCATTGCCCTGTTGCGGGCCATAACGATAAAAGGGCGTCTGGCTGGAGGAGGCGGCATACCAGCCCTCGATCGTTCCAGAAAGCGCGCCGGTCTTGATCGAGGAAGCACAGCCCGCCGCCAACACTGCGCCGGCCACACACGCGCACAGCCAACCGAGTGTCATTTGTAACTATAGACGAAACAAACTCCCGCCGCTTCGCCCTCGTCCAGCCGGACCCGGATGA
>DATBDG010000114.1:0-8205 GCA_036270055.1 Chthoniobacterales bacterium | reverse complement strand
GGTGAAATTCAGGTAGATGCGCAGGAGAAATTTCTGCCAGGGGTCGCGTCGCCAGAGGAGTTGCTCGTAATCGGCTCGCAGCCGCGTCGAGGAATCAACCTCCGCTCGTGAGCGGCCGGCGACCAGAAAGAGGTAAGCGTTGCGGGCATAATCGGCGAAGCCGCCCTGCACGGCGTGACTCAGTCCGGCGACCAAACCCAGCAGCCAGATTGTCGGCGAAGCGCCGCCGGCGAGGCAGCGCAGGACAAGGTGCAGGTAAATTCCGACGAAGACGATGTGATCCGAAAGGCTGTCGAGGATGCGGCCGACGCGACTTCCTCTGTTCGTTAGGCGGGCGAGTTGTCCGTCGGCGTTATCAAGAGCATTGGAGAGGATGTGCAAGCCCATCCCGAAAAGATTGAGGCGCAAGTCGCGATAGTAGTAGAGATGCCCGGCCGCGAGTCCGGCGATCAAACTCAACAGCGTCACGCCGGTCGGAGTCAGGCCCACACGTGCGAAAAGACGGGCGAGGGCAAAACCGATCCTGCGATAAAAATAGATGTCGACCAGCCCTTCGACGTCGCGATTCTTGTAGGTGCCCTCGATGGCGGCTGGCATGAGCGAGGCCGAGAGCTGGAGGACTAGTTGTGTGAGGCCAGCTCGGGCATGCGGGCTGGGCGAGGTTGCTCAGCGCTCGCCTGCCTCTCCCGATCTCGCGTCCGCTCGACCCGGCAAAACAGGGTGTATTCCGGATCGAAAATGAACTGGAAGAGAAGACCGCTCCAGGAGGGATGATACTTCAAGGTGTCGTAGTACTCCGGGGCGAGCGCGCGCAACCTGGGCAGGTTATTCCAGGGAATGGTCGGGAAATCGTGATGCTCGTTATGGTAACCCATGTTCAGGCAAACCCGATTGATCGGACCGTAATAGCTGTAGGTCTCCTGCTCCGGATCGTTCGTATAATGTTCCTGAATCCAGCGCGCCCCGACCGGATGCAGGCCGATCGAAAACGAGAAGGAACAGAACAGGTAAAACAAGCCGGCCCAGCCGCAGAAGTAGACGATGATCGCGTCGTAGGCGAGGGCGCAGATGAGGTTGAGGAAAATCCAGCGGTTCCACATCCGAAGGGCCTTGATCCGTGGCGGCCGGGTCAATTGCACGATCGGAAAAAGGAGGAGCCAAAGCGCTTTGGCGTACCACCTGTTTCCAACCAGCTTCGCCTCCCATTGGTTGGCGAGGTCGGCGTCATACTCGTAATCGCCCTGGTGCGAGTGGTGCTTGAGGTGATAAATGCCAAACCCCATCGCGCCCGGCAGCAGGTTCGGCAGATCGGCGAAAATCGCGATCATCTTGTTCCAGCTCTTGCTCGGCAGGATGAGATTATGGATCGCGTCGTGGATCAGCACATACATGGAATGATTGGCGAAAGCCCCGACGCCGTAAGCGACCAGCAGACTCAGCCACCAATAGCCGAAACCCAGTTTCCCAAAAAGAAACGCGAGCGCGGTTTGCAGGCTAACGACCGCGAGAGCGATCAGCAGCGTCCAGGGATTGCGGCCCATGAGTTGGCGGACTTCCGGATGCGCCTTGATGATGGCGCGCGCCCGCCCGGTATGGGGATGACCCTGCTCCGAGTGAAAGAAAGATTGTTGCACGAAAGGTCCCCTAAGCGTGCTGCGCGATTTGCGCCGGCACAAGCGTGTCGGAAAGAATATTAAGCGCCTCGTCCAGATCAGCCCGCGTATGCAGAGCCGTGACGCAGGCGCGGAAGCAAATCCGGTCCTGCGGCACCGCCGGATAATCTACCGGCGCGACCCAGAGTCCGCGCGCGCGCAGCTCGTGGCCGAGGCGGTACATCCGTTCGCGATCGCCGATCACGATCGGCATCACGTAGGTGGTCGAGTTGCCGGTGTCGATCCCCATCCCGCAGAGGTGATGGTGGAAGTACTCGGCATTCTCCCAAAGTTGCCGGCGCAATTCCGGCTGGCTGGTGCCGATCTCGAGCGCTTTCAAAATGGCGGCGACCACGACCGGCGGGAGCGCACAGGAATAGACGTAGGGATGGGCATAGAAGCGCAGATACTGCAGGGTTTCGCGCGAGCCGGCGACGAAACCGCCCAGCCCGCCAAACGCTTTCGAGAACGTGCCGTAAGTCAACCGCACCCGGTCCTCGACCTCGAACTTTTCCGCCGCGCCGCGCCCATGCTCGCCGCAAGCGAGGATAGAATGCGCTTCGTCGATGAAGACGCTCGCGCCATGCGATTCGGCGACCGTGATCAACTCGGCCAGGTTCCCGAAATCACCGTCCATGGAGTAAATCCCTTCGATCACGACCAACTGCCGCTTGCCCTTGTGCCGGCCTAACGAGGCATCAAGCGCCGCCGGATCGTTATGTTCGAATTTCTCCGCCCGGCAGCGCGAGAGGGTGGCGCCGTCGCGCAGGCTGAGATGGGAGCGGTTATCGAGAACCGCGACATCGGTCTTGCGGAGCAAACCGGAGATGGTGCCGAGCGCGCCGCCGAACCCGCTGTTGAAAAGCATCGCGTCTTCGCGTCCGAGGAACTGTGCGATCTTCCGCTCCAGCTCGCGGTGGAGATCGGTCATCCCGGAGAGCATGGGCGAACCGCAGGCCCCGAGGCCGTGGGTCGTGAGAGCCTCATGCGCGGCGGCGATAACTTCCGGATGATTGGCGAGCCCGAGGTAATTGTAGGAGCAGAGATTAATGACCGGTTGCGGCCGCCCGCCGTAGGTGATGGTGGTGCGGGCCTCGGCCGGGGCGCGCATTTCCGGCTCGTAAAGTTCGACCGCCCACGCGCCCGCTTCCATCCATCGGGTGAAGCTGGCCGGCGCCTGCAGGGGATCGCCTCCTTCGCCCGCGAGGAAGTTACTGAGGCTGAGATCGGCGGGATTGTCGTTCATAAAAAAACCGCGCCTGACGAGAGCGCGGCAAATGGGTTGGGCAGAATTCCTCCGGATCTCCGGCTGAGCTGCGGGCCTGAATTGTTGGTTTTAGGATGCATCCTTTGGTATCTCGCAGGCCGACTCGGGCCGGGCCGCGATTTCCCATTCGGGGCAGCAATCTTAACGCGGCACCTGTTCGCGACAAGAACTTAATTTGGCCTCGGACGGGCACGGAGGTAGCGCCAGCTTCCAGCTTGCGCCGTTCCTGCATGCAAGCTGGAACCTTGCGCTACGCTTCGTAAGGCGAAGGGGGCTGTTCGAGCGCGGTCTGGAGCACTTCATCGACTGTTTCCACCGGAACGAAGCGGATTTTTTGCTTCGCTTCCTCCGGGATGTCGACCAGATCTTTTTCGTTCAGCTTCGGAATGATGACGGTCGTGATCCCGGCCCGCATTGCGGCCAGGCTTTTCTCTTTCAAACCGCCGATCGGCAGCACGAGGCCGCGCAAAGTGATCTCGCCCGTCATCGCGACATCGGAGCGGACCGGCTGATTGCTGAAGAGCGAGGCGAGCGCGGTAAACATTGCCACACCGGCCGAGGGTCCGTCCTTCGGAATCGCTCCGGCCGGAACATGGACGTGGATATCGGTATCGCGAAACTCATCCGCCGTTGCCCCGAACTGTCCGTCCCGACTTCGGACGAGGCTGAGCGCGGCCTGCATCGATTCTTTCATCACGTCACCGATCTGACCGGTGAGCGTGATGTTGCCTTTGCCGGGATAGCGGGTCGCCTCGATGTGGAGCACTTCGCCACCGGCCGGCGTGTAGGCGAGGCCGGTGACAACGCCGGGTTTGTTCCCGGTCAGCTTCGCGTCGTGAATGTAGCGCGCGGGCCCGAGCATATCCGCCACGAGCGCGGGTGTGACGGTGACGTGATCGGTTTTGCCGCGCGCCACCTGCGCGGCGACGCCGCGAATAACCGCCCCGAGCTGGCGCTCGAGCTCGCGCACGCCGGCCTCGTGAGTGTAATCGTCGATTACCCTGACGATCGCGTCCTCTTCCCAGACGCATTGTTCCGGCTTAAGGCCGTTTTCCTCGAGCTGTCGCCTAACGAGATAGCGGCGCGCGATCTCCAGCTTCTCGCGTCCGGTGTAGCCGGCGAGCGAGATCAATTCCATCCGGTCGCGCATCGGCTCTGGGACGCCTTCGATGTAGTTGGCGGTCGCGATGAAGATGACCTGCGAGAGATCGAACGGCACATCGAGGTAACGATCGACAAAGGAAAAATTCTGGCGCGGATCGAGCACCTCGAGGAGCGCGCTCGCCGGGTCGCCCCGGAAATCAGTCCCGAGCTTGTCGATTTCATCCAGCATCATCACCGGGTTGCGCGTCCCGGCCCGACGCAGTTCCTGGATGATGCGCCCCGGCATTGAGCCGATGTAGGTGCGGCGATGGCCGCGGATTTCCGCTTCATCGCGAATTCCACCGAGGCTCAGCCTAACGAATTTGCGGCCCAGGGCGTCAGCAATCGATTGGCCGAGGCTCGTCTTGCCCACGCCGGGCGGGCCGAGGAAGCAAAGAATCGGGCCGTGGCCGTTAGGATTCAGTTTGCGGACGGCGAGATATTCGATCAGGCGCCGCTTCACTTTTTCGAGGTCGTAATGATCGCGGTCGAGAATCTCCTGCGCCTTTTCGAGATCGAGATTGTCCTCGCTCATCTTCGACCAGGGGAGTTCCGCGATCGTCTCGATGTAGGTCACGATGACCGAGTAATCCGGGCTGGCCTGCGGGATGAAATCGAGCCGCTTCAGCTCGCGTTCTGCCTGTTCCATTACGGCCTGGGGAGGTTTCGCTTCCTCAAGTTTCTTTTGCAACTGCGCGCGCTGTTCCTCGGCGCCGGAATCGCCTTCGCCCAGCTCGCGCTGGATCGCCTTCACCTGTTCGCGCAGGTAGGCGCGGCGTTGCGCGTCGGTGAAATGGGATTGCACATCCTGCTGCAACTTTTGCTGGATCTGCGCGATCTCGAGCTGCGACGATATATGGACCTGAACCGTCCGCAGCCGTTTTTCGAGATCGTTCTCCTCGAGCAAGGCCTGTTTGGCGGCGACGTCGATGTTCAGGTTGGGCGCGAGAAAATCGGTCAGTTGCTCGGCGTCCTCGAGGCCAAGCACGATCGCGCGCGCCTGTTCCGGGACGTCGGGCGTGAGCTCGAGCAATTTCGCGGCCGAGTCGCGAAGGTTGCGGAACGCGGCCTCGAATTCCTTGGTCGCGGGCGGCGGCAGCACGTTCAGCAGCTCGACTTCGGCGCGCAAAAACGGCGCGGTTTGCGTGACCTTGCGGATGGCGAACCGGCGCAAGCCTTGCGCGATCACGACCACACTGTTGTCGGCCTGGCGCAACAATTTCAACACCATCACGGCCGTCCCGACATGGTAAAGGTCCGACACGCCCGGTTCTTCCTTTTCCTCGTCCCGCTGGGTGATGAGGCCGATGATTTTGTTTTGCGGCAGGGTTTCGTTGAGCAACTGGATCGAGGCCGCGCGCTGCACGTTGAGCGGCGAAACGGTTCTCGGGAAAACCACAAAACCGCGCACCGGCAGAATGGCGAGCGTCTCCGGAATCGCCGGCATTTCGTCGGAGCCACCTTGCCGCGCCGCCTGACCCATGGGCGGCGGGGTCTGGCCGGATTCCTGCAAGGCACTGAGAGGTTGTTCGTTCATTTCCTGAAAGGCAGCTCGATCCAGAGAAAACCATTCCGCTGCTCGGCGCTCGCCTGCGCGACGTCCACCTGCAACGGCAGTTCAAGGATGCGCTCGAAGGGGCCGTAATCGATTTCGAACGCAATCATCTGCACCGCGCGATCTTCATCATCGGCCGGCTCCGGCGCCTGGCGGGTGCCGCGAATCGCGAGCCGCTGCGGCTCGATCGTGAGATCCACCTGGGAGCGATCGACACCGGCGAGATCGACGCAGATGCGCATACCTTTGTCGCACTGAAAGGCGTTGATCGCCGGGCGCCAGCGATATGGACCGGGCAGGTGGAGCTGAAAGCGCGTCAATTGATAAGTGACATCGCCAAGCGTTTCGTGCAGCCAGCGCAGTTTGATTCCGCGGATCCTGTTCATGCCTTGCTCGAATCTAGACTACGCATCGCAAACGTCACCTGCGCGAGCCGTTCTTGCGAGCCGAAGGGGAACGCCGCGCCTAACGAGCGGAGCGTTTGAGCAAATCGACGAGCTGATCTTTCCACAAAGCCGCCATTGTGTGGGTGCCATGCCCGCGCGTTTTGTCGCTCAATGGAATTATGACGGCCCGTCCGCTCCGCACGCGTTTGATCTCGCGCTCGAGGATGCCCAGCTCCGGCGGATTGATCAGGTCGTCGGCGGAATTGATCGCGAGAAGAGGCGCGCGGATGTTCGGCAGGCCCGGGCCCGGGTCGTAATCGTGGGAGGCGGCGACCGCGTAGAGGACATCGTTGGCATCCGCGGTTTTGCCATACTCGTTCACGAATTGATCGAGCACCTGGTCGGTCTTGGCCACGGTCGGCGCCTCCTTCTGGCGCAGGACCGGGTTGCTGCTCATGAACCAGAGCATTTCCGCGGCGGTGCGCAGGCTCGGCGGCTGGGTTTTGTATTCCCCATGATCCCAGGCCGGATCGTTCCGGATCGCGTCGATGATGATGCGGCGCCAGACGCGGTTGCGGCCTGAGGTTTGGGTCGGCAAACTGGCCAGGGGCATAAGCGCGTCCATGAAATCGGGATCGATCTCTCCCCACATCCAGGTGTGCATGCCGCCCATCGAAGTGCCCATTATGAGCCGGGCGTGGTTGACGCCGAGGCCTTCGGTGAGCAGTCGATACTCGGCCGCGACCATGTCCCGATAGCCGTAGTTGGGAAACTTCGCGTGCATTCCGTCGCTCGGTTTGCTCGATTTCCCATGCCCGATGTCGTCCGGCAGGATGATGAAAAATTTTGTCGCATCGAGCGGCTGACCAGGCCCGAAAAGTTCGCCGGCAAACTCCGGCCGGATGAACTGCGCGCCGCTCCCGGTCGTGCCATGCATGATGAGGACGGCGTTTTGCGTCATGCCGTTTTCGTCCTTCGCCGCCTTCCCCAGGGTGCGGTAATGCATCCGCAGCTCGGGCGTCGTTTTGCCGGAGCTGAAATGGAAATTATGCAGAACAAAATCTCCTTCGTTAGGCGCGGGATAATCGGCGGCGACCGCTGCGTGGAGGAGAAAGAAGGAAAGGGCCAGAGGCGTGAGGCGGAAGAGAGCATTCATGATATGGCACGGTATCGCGGAGAGGATGAAACAACAGCGAACCGAAGGCCGCAACTTTAACCATGGTGGGGCGAGACTCCGTCGAGCTGAGGGCGACTCACTTCTGCGGGTCCAGGCGTTTCCCCCGGCACGACGGAGTCTCGCCCCACCCAGGAAGGAAGGCGAAGAAGTCGCGGGAGTGATCTCTGGGAATTCCAGGATCACCAAGCCAACCAACGAAGGAAGGCGAAGAAGTTGCGGGACTGTCGCCCGGAGCGAGGCTGTGTTATCGAAGCGGGCGATGAAAAATTACTGGCTCGTGAAGCAGGAACCAGAGGCCTATTCGTGGGACGATTTCGTCCGCGACGGCGGCACGCAGTGGACCGGGGTGCGAAATTTTCTCGCGCGCAAACATCTGCGTGCGATGCGCAAAGGGGACGGGGTTTTGTTTTATCACAGCGTGAGCGACAAGGCGGTCGTCGGCCTCGCGCAGGTGACGCGGGAAGCGTTTCCCGACCCGACTGCGAAGGAAGGCGACTGGAGCGCGGTCGAATTGAAGCCGGTCAAGCCGCTCAAGAAACCGGTCACGCTGGAGCAGATCAAAGCGGAGCCGAAGCTGCGCGAGATCGCCTTGTTGCGCTGTTCCCGGCTTTCGGTCCAGCCGTTAGGCAGATCGGACTTTGAGTTGATCTGCCGCTTGTAGGCGCTCCGGTATTCTTGGTTGATTGTCAGTTGCGGGTTGTAGCCGGGGGCGTTGACCCCGGCTGGTCTGGCGGATTGCCACATTTCTCGCCAAACCGGGATAACCGCCCCGGCTACAAATCGGTCTCGTGAAGTGAACGAGTCGATCAACGGATAATTGACACTACCAGTCGCTCCGCGCCCCGCAGTTTCGGCTTGTCCGGTTTTCGGTTCCGACGACGCTAGCGACGTGCAACGCGCGCTGGTTGTTTCCATTCATGATGTCGCTCCGGTGACGCGGAGGCGCGTCGAACGGATCCTGGCCCAACTCTCGGATGGCGGCGTGCCGAACTGCTCGCTCCTCGTCGTGCCGGATTATCATCATT
>DATBDG010000113.1:0-1589 GCA_036270055.1 Chthoniobacterales bacterium | reverse complement strand
CAAAGCCTCGCGCGTTCGCCAGTCGGTCACCTCGCTTTTTGGCCTGACGGATGAGGAAGCGCGCGACGGCGACGAAGAAGAGCCGGTGGCCGAAACCAAAGAATAACGAACATGGCCCAGGAAATCATTACCCTTGAATGCACGGAAGCAAAGGCGGCGGGGGCGCCCGTTTCGCGTTACATGACGACGCGGAACAAGAAAAGTCCGCGGACGCCAAACCGGCTCGAAAAGAAAAAATATAATCCCTTCATGAAGCGGCACACGCTTCACCGGGAGACCAAGTAATCATGCAACCGAAAACTGCCAAACGTCGTTCCGCCTTTCGCCGCGCCAACCGGACCATGCCGCGCCGTCGCATCGACATCGCGGCCGAGGCGATTGATTACAAAAATCCGGATTTGCTTCGCAAGTTCGTCACTGAAAGCGGGAAGATCCTGCCCCGCCGCGTGACCGGGATGCCGGCGCACATGCACCGCAAAATCACGCGCGAAATCAAGCGCAGTCGCTCGGTCCTCCTGATGAAGTAAGCGGGGAGCGCGTCTCTCTGCCGCGCTTCCCATGCGGCCGAACCGTTAGAACGCGGTCCGGCCGCCGGGAAAAATAGGCGAATCGCAACCGCCCGTACGCTACGGTTGGATGCGGTCGGTCAGGGTGTCGTGGTGCAGTGCGCATTGGTTGCGCAACTCGAACCATCCGCCCTCACCTTTGTTCGTCTGGCTTGTGCTGGTCTTTTCGCCCTCGGCGAATCTCTCCCAGTTGTCGTAGCGCACGACGGCAAGGAAATTCCAACTGGCACCCTCGATGTGCGCGAACAGGACGTTGCCGGACGCCGTGTCGCCGGGGGTCGATTCGCTTAACATTTTTTCCAGCTCGTCGCGATGACCGGGCGCGGCTCGATAATCAGAGACGACATAGACCGAACCGGCCGTCTTGGCGGCGTCGCCATCGAGTCCCATCGCCTTCGCGAATTCCGACCACGTCGGACCTGCGACAAAGGTGTCGTTATGCCATTCTGTGAGCATGCGTTGCTGTGGCGTCATCGGCGTCCCGCCTATCTCGACGGTGGCCTTGGCGCCGATGTGCTCGATCGCGATGTAATCCCAGGAGTCGCCGTCCTGATGGCGGAGGAGGATTGCTTTGGCATTTGGATGATCCGGATCCGGCTCTTTCAGCCAGTCCTGCAGTTCTTTGGCTTTGCCGAGCGCCGCTTTGACGACAAAGACGTGGTAAACGTCGGTTCGTTTGGGAGCCGCGCTTGATTTGGCGGTGTTCGACGAAGGTTGCTGTGCCTGCAAAGCCGTCAGCGGCAGCAAGATGAGAAGCGCGAGTGCGCAGGTGGGTGATTTCATTGGGTTCTTTCTTTATTGGGTTAGCCGCCAAGTTCGCCGGCACCGCTTTGCCACATCTTGCGATCTTGATCAAAGCAACTGCCTTGACTCCAGCGAGCCTTTCGGGCCGACGCATTCGTGTCAAGCTTTACCTAACGTATCCTATTGTCAGGTCTTACGCGTTCGTTCACCCTGCTCGATCAACTTCCAGAATTCTCTCGTCTTCCCGAGCTGATCGTCTTCCGCCATCGGCAGTTTGCT
>DATBDG010000112.1:0-68999 GCA_036270055.1 Chthoniobacterales bacterium | reverse complement strand
AAACCAGTCGATGCCGCCACGGTTCGGAAAGAGCGCGTTCAGAGCGAACCAGGCGGCCAGATTCAAAACCACTCCCACGACCGCCGCGGTGATGGAAGAGAGCGCAGCGCTCAATTGGAGATTGCCGCGCATCCGCTCGATGTAGGGCGCGCCGAGGAAAATCCAGAGGAAACAGGGGACGAAGGTGACCCAGGTGGTGAGAAGCGCGCCGGCGGTCGCAGCGACGAGCGGGGCGAGCGCGTGGGGGTGGTTCCAGCCGCCCATGAACCCGACGAATTGCACCACCATGATGAGGGGACCGGGGGTGGTCTCAGCCAGACCGAGGCCATCCATCATTTGCCCGGGGCCGAGCCAGCCGTAGTGGGCGACGGCCTGCTGCGCGACATAGGGCAGAACAGCGTAGGCGCCGCCGAAGGTAACGACCGCCGCCTTGCTAAAAAATAGGCCCTCGCGAAAAAGCGTGTGATTTGTGCCTAACGATAACCCGACCACGATGAGCGGTGCCGCCCAAATCGTCAGGCAAACGAACGCGACGCGCAGCGATCGTGACCAGGTGGTCCTGGAATGCAGTGGCGAGGCGGATTCATCACTCAGGACCGAGCTCGTCGCCGGTTCGGCCTGCGCTTGAAGAACCGTGAACTTTGAGGCCCAAAATTTTCCTCCGATTAACCCGATGATCGCGGCCGCCAGAACAATGAGGGGAAAGGGCACCCCGAGGAAAAAAATCGCGACGAAGGCGAGGGCCGCGATCGTCCACATCACTTCGTTCTTGAGCGCCTTGCGCCCGATCCGGATCACCGCCGTCGCCACGATCGCGATCACCGCCGGCTTCAGGCCGTAAAAAATGGCCGCGATCCACCCCACCTCGCCATAGGCGGCGTAAACAAAGCTGAGCGTCCAGAGCACCACGATCGACGGGAGCACGAAAAGCGCGCCGGCCGCGATGCCTCCGGTCGTCCGGTGCAGGAGCCAGCCGATGTAAATCGCAAGCTGCGTCGCTTCCGGGCCGGGCAGGAGCATGCAGAAATTGAGCGCGTGGAGAAAACGGGCCTGACCGATCCAGCGCTTCTTTTCCACCAGCTCAGTTTGCATGATGGCGATCTGCCCGGCCGGCCCGCCGAAACTGATGAATCCAAGTTTGAGCCAGAAGCGAAAGGCTTCCCCAAAACTCGGGTGCGCCACCGCCCGGGCCGGGTCTGAATTTGATTCGTTAGGCAAGGCCATCGCAGATCAGGGCGTTACCGGGACAGTTGCATCTCGTGCCGCGAGAAAGGAGAAGAATTTGTGAGCGAAAATGATCGCGAGGCAAAAACCGTCGCCGTCGTCGGCGCCGGGCCGGCTGGTCTGCGCGCGGCGGAAGTGGCGGCGACGCACGGAGCGCGCGTCCTCCTCTGCGACGCGCAGGGTTCCGCCGGCCGCAAGTTCCTCGTGGCCGGTCGTGGTGGTTTGAACCTGACCCACAGCGAACCGATGGAGAATTTTCCGGGCCGCTACCGCGCCGAACGAGAAAGATGGCGCGATTTACTGGCCGAGTTCGGTCCTGATGCGCTCCGCGCGTGGGCGCAGGAGCTGGAAGTGGAAACCTATGTCGGGACAAGCAAACGGGTTTTTCCCCGGGGCCAGAAAGCGGCCGTTCTCCTGCGCGCCTGGCTGGGAAGATTGCAGACCGCGGGGGTGGCATTTCGGACCAATGCGAGACTGGCTGCTCTCACGAAGGAAGGAAATTTGTGGCGGCTCACTTTTCAGCAAGGCGAGCCCGTCGCCGCCCACGCTGTCGTGCTGGCACTGGGCGGCGCGTCCTGGCCGGAGACGGGTTCGGATGGCACCTGGCCCTCGTTGCTTACTGCGGATGGAGTCGAGCTGGCGCCCTTCGTCGCAGCCAATTGCGGCTGGAATGTCGCCTGGCCGGCGGCGGTGCGAGAGCGCGCCGAAGGGCTCCCGCTCAAAAACCTGAGCGTGAGCGCCGGTGAAGAAACAGTTGCTGGCGAGTTGCTCATCACGCGCTACGGGCTGGAGGGTGGCGCGATCTATCGGCTCGGCCCGATCCTGCGCGCGATGCCGCGGCCCGAACTACGGATCGACTTCAAACCGCAGGTCAGGGCCGAAGTGCTGCGCGATCGCGTGCTGGAATTGGCCGAGCCTAACGAATGGTTCCAGCGCTGGAAACTGAGTCCCGGCGCGGTTGCGATCATCGAGAGTTTTTACCCGGAGGATTGCGCCGAGCGCGCGCGGGCGGTGGCGCGGATCAAAAACTTAGTTCTCCCGCTGGGCAGCCCGCGGCCGATCGCCGAAGCGATCTCAACCGCGGGCGGCGTCCTCTGGCGAGAACTGGATGAAACCCTCATGCTGTGCAAGATGCCGGGCGTCTTTCTGGCTGGAGAAATGATCGATTGGGAGGCGCCGACAGGCGGCTACCTGCTTCAAGGGTGCTTCTCGACTGGCACGCGCGCCGGCCGCGCCGCGGCGCAGTACGCGAGGTAAACGGTTCGCTCTACGAAACGCGGGTATCGGTTCTGCAAACGTAGGCAGACGCGTGTCGCCCACAGGGCAACGTCCACATTTCCGATGCGCGGCGCGTGACCCTTAGCTCAGCAGCTTCTTCCAGCGCTTGCGCAGCGGCTTGACGTAGTCATCCACGTCCACGTCTTTCACCCGCTCCAAGCCTCCCTTGACCGCCTCGGCGGAATCGGCGTATCCTCGTTTCACGCTTCGCAGCAGCCCGGGCAAAAAGGCTGGCGAAATGCTGCTCCAATCCATCTCCCGCAGCGCGCGCTTGACCGAATTGACTGAGAGCTGCGGCTCTGGCGGGCGCGACGAGTAACGAATCGCCAACCCGATCGCCAACCCGAGCGCGAGCGCGCCGAGCACGGTCGGGACCGGATTTTCCCGCAGAAAAAATTCCGTCCGCTCGCGCACCACGATCGCTTTCTGGCGGGTCTGATCCCAGGTGTCGGAGGCGGCGCTGGAAATCTTGCGTGCACCTTCCTGAATGCGGCTCTGGGCGCCGCGTCCGCTTGTCTCACTCCCAAACTCCGTCTCGGACATCGGATCGTTGTCCGTAAAGTCGTCTCCGTTCGAATTCTTCATACGCCTAATATCGCACGCCATGGCGTTCTTGCGCCCATCGATTCCGTTTTCCAACGGCCGCGCGAGGTGCCCTTGGCTTGAAGAAAGGGATGCTGCCGGGCGGTAAATTCTACAGAGGAGAGAAGCACGTTATGGCGGACGAACCCAAAGCAACAACCGATGCAACTTGAGGGTCGCGCAGGCTTCCAGCTTGCAGCCTCTTCCGCGCGCAAGCTAAAAGCTCGCGCCAAAAGGAAGAGGTCAGCGCCACCTGTGCTTTGGATATTTGCGCTGCAACTCCTGTTTGATTTTCGGATAACTCTCCCGCCAGAAACTGGCCAGGTTGTCCGTGATCTGGATCGGGCGATGATTCGGAGCCAGGACTTCGATCCGGAGCGGAACCCGGCCGTGCCCGATCGTTAGGCCATTTTCCACCCCATAAAGGTCCTGGATGCGGGCCGCAATCGTCGGGGCCTGGGCGGCTCCGTAACTGATCCGGGCGTTTCGGTCGTTAGGCAACCTGATCCGCTCCGGCGCCAGTTGCTCGAGCCCCGCCGCTTGCGCCGCGCTTAGCCAGGATTTCAAGACCGGCGCGACCGGGCGCTCCTTGATCTCCTTGTAGCTCGTCGCGCCTTGGCAGACCTGCTCGATGAGGAGAGCGCGGTCCGCTTCGCTGATCGGTGGCAGTTCCAGCTCGGGAAAAGTTGTGGCCGCGAAGTTCAGGCGCGCGATCCATTGCTCGACGCCGTGGTCCCATTTCTTGAGCGGACAATTTCCCGCCATCACTTCCCGCGCCAGAATTGCCGCCGCTTCCGCCGCCGGCACCCGCTCGGTTTTCTTTTCCGACAGCACGAGATCGTGAAAGAGGATCAGGCTGCGCCCGACGACGCGGCGCAGCGATGGGTCGTAGGCGACCTCCGTTTTCTCGACGACGGCTGCGGGAAAAAATTCCCGCAACCATTCTTCCTTGATCGCGGTCGCGAGGGTCAGGAGGACCTGACGTTCGCCGTCGCTCGATTCGATCTCGCGGATTTCCGAAGCGGTCAGAAGCCGGGCGCGATGGACGACACTCTCGCGTGCGAGCACGCCGCGACGATGGTAGACGAGCGTGCAACGCAGCGTCCCTTGATCGACCCGCACCGCCACCTGGTCGGGAAATCCGGCCAGCACGCAGCGGGCGATCGCGCCCGGTTGGGGTTCGCGCTCCTCCACCTCGAGACCTTCCGATCGCGCGATGGAAAGAAATTGCTCCCAAAGTTGTCCCGCCTCGCGCGCGGCGCCAGCATCAATCCCGAGGGGCGCGGAGCGGCGCGGATCGAAATTGTTTTTCTCCGCGAACCGGAAGGCGCGCAGGAGAATGAAAAGATCGGACTCATCATCGCTCCCGAGAAAATCTTCGCGTTCCTCACGCATCTGTTTGCCCTCGGCGCGCCGGAGCAGGTTGCGTCCCTGGGTGAGCGCGGCGATCAGCGCCACGCTGCGCACGCAGCCTTGTTCCTGGGCCGCGAGCAACATTCGCGCGTAACGGGGATGAACCGGGAAGGCGAGCATCCTTCGGCCTAACGAGGTCAGTTTGCCAGCGGCGATTGCGCCGAGATCGTCGAGCAACTGTTCCGCATTTTCGAGCGCCTTGGGGTCGGGCGGCTCGAGCCAGCGAAAGGCGGCGATCTCCTCGATCCCGCTCGCTTTCAAGGTGAGAACGACTTCCGCGAGATCGAGCCGCTTTACTTCCGGCAATTCCTGCGGCGCGCGTTCGAGATGTTCGCTCTCCGTCCAGAGCCGCAAGCAATGGCCGGGCGCGGTCCGACCGGCACGGCCGGCGCGCTGCTCGGCCGAGGCCCGGCTGATTTTTTCGATGAAAAGGGTGTTGATCCCGCGGCGCGGATCGAAGCGCGCGATCCGGGCCAGCCCGCTGTCGATCACCACCCGCACGCCCTCGATCGTTAGGGACGTTTCCGCGACGTTCGTCGCCACGATCACCTTCCGTTTGGCGGAGGGCGCGAGGGCGGCGTCCTGCTCGGCCGGGGGAAGCTCGCTGAAAAGCGGCAGCGCCAGCACGCGGTCGCTCGCCCGCGCGGCGCGAATCGCGGAAATGGTGCGGGTGATTTCATATTTCCCCGGCATGAAGATGAGCACGTCGCCTTCGGTCTGGGAGACTAGGCGCTCCAATTCGTCGGCCGCCAGGTCCCAGATCGGGTACTTTTCGCCCCGGACTGGTTTGGGCAGATATTCGATCGCGACGGGATGCATTCGGCCGCTCGAGGTCAGGACCGGGCAGGGCGAGAGATATTTTTCCAACTTGTCCGACTCGAGGGTGGCGGACATGACGACGAGCTTGAGATCCGGTCGATTCGTTTCCTGCAAATGGAGGGCGCGCGCGAGAGTGATGTCGCCATAGAGATGACGCTCATGGAATTCATCGAAGAGAATCGCGGCGACGCTGCGCAGCCCGGGGTCCTGGAGGAGTTGGCGCAAGAGAATGCCTTCGGTCACAAAGCGAATGCGCGTTTTCTTCGAAGCGACTTTGTCGAATCGAATCTGGTAGCCGACTTCGTCGCCGAGCCGGCCGCCCCGTTCGAACGCGACCCGGCTCGCGAGCAATCGGGTGGCGAGCCGGCGCGGTTGCAGGATCACGACTTCGCCTTCGCCGAGGAGTCCCCGATCGAGCAACATCTGAGGGACCTGAGTGGACTTTCCGGAACCGGTTGGGGCCTGGAGGATGAGACGCGGCTGGGCAGTGAGCGAGCGGACGATTTCGTCTGCGAGCTCGTAGATGGGCAGATCGCGCGGGTTCATCGAGAAAGATGCGTCGTTCCAAGGTGACAATTGTGGACGTTTCACGGGGCGAAACGCGGGACTGACTCTCGATCGCAAATCACTCTCGTGTCGCCCGCAGGGCGACATCCACATCGGTCGCGAACGCCTCGACGTCCGCTTCGGTTGTCGCCCAGGAGCACATCAGGCGGTAAACGCCAGGCTCGAAGAAGTTGTAGAAGTGCCAGCCGCGCGCCTGCAGGCGCTCCGCCACGTCGTTAGGCAAGCGGACAAAAAGCGCGTTTGCTTCTCTTGGAAAGGCCAGCCTCAGCCCGCCCTTGGCCAGTTTCTCCTCCAACAAACGCGCCATCTCGTTGCCGTGTCGGGCGTTTTTCAGCCAGATGTCATCGGCCAGGAGGGCATTCCAGGGCGCGGCGAGAAAGCGTGTCTTGGAAGCCAGCTGCCCGCCTTGTTTGACCCGATACTCGAACTCGCGCGCCAGCGCCCGCTCGAAAAAAACAACCAGCTCGCCGACCGCGAGTCCGTTCTTCGTTCCGCCCAGGGAGAGGACACGCACCCCACGCTCCCAGGTGATTTCCTTCGGCTTGCAGCCTAACGACGCGATGGCGTTGGCGAAACGCGCCCCATCCATGTGGAGGGCGAGGGAATGCTCGGCCGCAAAGGCAGCGATCGTCTCCAGCTCGGCGGGCGAATAGAGGGTCCCGGCTTCGGTCGCCTGCGTGATGCTCATCGCGCGCACGCGGGTCGAATGCACATCGCGATGCTGGCCCATGACGTCCGCGGCCTGGCTAAGATCGATCTTGCCGTTTTCGCCGCCAACCTTGAGCAACTTGGCACCGCCCGAAAAAAATTCCGGCGCACCGCATTCGTCCGTCTCGACATGGGCGCGCTCGTGGCAGAGAACGCTCTCAAACGGCCGGCAAAGCTGGGCAAGGGCGAGGGAGTTGGCGGCGGTGCCGTTGAAAACGAGGAAGCTTTCGCAATCGGTCTCGAATATTTCCCGCACTTGCTCCCGAACCCGCCGCGTCCACGAGTCCTCGGCGTAAGAGACCGCGGCATCGTGATTCGCCTCGGCCAGAGCGGCCCAGGCTTCCGGGCAAATCCCGGCGGTATTGTCGCTCGCGAATTGGTGGCGCGGAGGAATCGGCATCGGGAGCATCCCTAGCCGACATTGCCCGAAACGGCAACCTGCCTAACGAAAAGGATGCGCCTGGCCGGGAAAGCTTCCTGACCTAACCAATCAGGAGAGTTCCCGCCAGGCGACTCACCTCTACCTTGCCAACCTTGCCCCGAGTGACTCGAGGCGAAATTAAATTGCTTCACTCGTTATTCGTAGCCGCACGGCCCGGTGGACGTTTCGCCCTGCAAAACGCCGGGCTCACTCCCGCTCGCTTGCCGCTCTCGCGCTTCCCGGAGGGAGCGTGGACCAGAGCAAACGGAGCGAGCGTTCAACCACAGCGACCGTCCTACATTGCCGAAATGCGCCCTCCGCTTTATCCTCGGCCATGAGCGCTCTCCAAGCCGCCGTCGAACGCCGCGGCCAGCGAATTTTTGACCTCGTCGATCAACACCCGGAATCCATCTTCAGCAAAGCCGGCTTCTACCAGAAGATGATGGCTCTCTCGATGCGGGACGAAACCTTCAAGGTGCAGATGTTTCGCTTTGTCGACGTCCTCGCTTCCCTCCGCCGCTCGGGCGATATCGTCGAACATCTGCGCGAATATTTCCATGGGATGGACGGCTTCGTCCCGATGATGCAGACCGGGCTGAAGCTGGCTGGCGTTTTTCCCTGGCTGACCGCTTACATCCTGCGCCGCAACGTTTCTGGGATGGCGCGGCAGTTCATCGCCGGCAAGGACGGCGCCGATGTCATGAAGACGCTGCGCAAGAAGCGCAAACAAGGCATCGGCTTCACCGTCGATTTGTTAGGCGAAGCGGTCGTGAGCGAAAAGGAGGCGGAGGAATACGCGGCCCGCGCCATGGAATTGCTCGACACCCTCTCCCGCGAAACCCGCGGCTGGATCGATCCGTTAGGCAAAAAGAGCGAGCTTTTCCCGGTCGTGAATCTTTCGCTTAAGATCTCGGCCTTCTATTCCCAGATGGATCCGGCCGCGCCCGAGGAAGCGATCGCCCATCTCGCGCCCAAGCTCCGGCCCATCCTCCGCCGGGCGAAGGAAGTCGGCGCCTTCGTCAACTTCGACATGGAGAGCTATGCGCAGAAGAACAGCACGTTCGACCTCTTCAAGCAGCTCTTCACCGAGCCCGAGTTCGCCGACTGGCCGCACGTCGGAATCGTCGTTCAGGCTTATCTGCGCGATGCCGAGCGCGACTTGCGCGACCTGATTGAATGGGGGCGGCGCCGCGGCACGCGCTTCGCCGTCCGCCTGGTCAAGGGCGCCTACTGGGACTACGAGAAAATTGTCGCGCAGCAGAACGGCTGGATTTGCCCGGTCTTTCTCCAGAAACCGGAGAGCGACGCCTGTTTTGAAAGCTGCACCCGCATCCTGCTCGACAACGAATCGATCGTGACCGCCGCCTTCGGCTCGCACAACGTGCGGAGCATCGCGCACGCGATGGCTTACGCGGAGGAAATCGGAATCGACAAGAGCCGCTTCGAATTTCAGCTCCTTTACGGAATGGCGGGGCCGATTAAGCGCGCCCTCGTCGAGATGGGTTACCGGGTGCGGGAATATTCGCCGGTCGGCGAATTGCTTCCCGGGATGTCCTATCTCGTCAGGCGGCTGCTCGAGAACACCTCCAACGAAGGATTCCTGCGCGCGAAGTTTTCCGAAAATCTTTCCGCCCCGCAGTTGCTGCGCGACCCGAACGAACTGATCACGAAGGAAACGCCCGTCCGCCCTCCGGTCGAAGCCGTCCCGCTTTATTCGGCCAACGGCGCCGATCGCGCCTCTGCGCCGGGCGACAGCTATGAAAACGCGCCGCTCGTCAATTTCGTCCATCGCCAGACGCAGGAGCAGATGCGGACCGCCCTGCGCGCGGCGCGAAAAGGGTTCGGACGAAAATACCCGCTCGTCATCGACGGCGAGAAAGTCACGACCGGCAAATGGATGGAGTCGCTCAACCCGAGCGCGCCTAACGAAATTGTCGGTCAGGTGGCTGAGGCGGGCATTCCGGACGCGGAACGCGCGGTCAAGGCAGCCAGCGCCGCTTTCGAGAAATGGAGCCGCAACTCGGTCGAGGATCGCGCCCAATTGCTCGAGCGCGCGGCGGCCATCATGGAGCGGCGGCGGTTCGAGCTCGCCGCGGTCGAAGTCTACGAAGTCGGCAAGGCTTGGGAAGAAGCCGACGGCGACATCCGCGAGGCGATGGATTTTTGTCTCTTCTACGCTCAGCAAATGCGGATCCTCGGCCGCCCCAAACTGACTCAGCACGTCCTCGGCGAAGAGAGCTACCAGCATTACTGGCCACGGGGGGTCGCGCTCGTGATTGCGCCCTGGAATTTCCCCGTCGCGATTCTCTGCGGCATGGTCTCGGCCGCGCTCGTCACCGGCAACACCGTCATCATGAAACCGGCGGAGCCCTCTTCCGTCACCGGCGCGCTTCTTATGGAAATCTTCGAGGAAGCGGGCGTGCCGCGGGGCGTGCTCAATTATCTGCCGGGTCACGGTTCGGTCATCGGGCAGCATCTGGTCGATCATCCGCAAGTGGTGATGATCGCCTTCACCGGCTCCCTCGAAGTTGGTCTCCGGATCTGGGAATCGGCCGGCGAGACACGGCCGGGGCAGCCGGAGTTGAAGCGGGTCGTCTGCGAAATGGGGGGCAAGAACGCCATCATCGTCGATTCCGACGCCGATCTCGATGAGACGATCGTTGATTCGATTTACTCGGCTTTCGGTTACCAGGGCCAGAAATGTTCCGCGCTCTCGCGCCTCATCGTGCTGGAGGAAAACTACGACCGGGTGATCGAGCGTCTCCTTGCGGCCGCGGCCAGTCTGCGCGTCGGCAATCCCGAGGAGCCAGGGATCACGGTCGGACCGGTGATCGATGAGCGAGCTTACAAACGCATTCTCGAAATGATCGAAGTGGGGAAGAAAGAGGCGACCCTCGCCTATCAGGCAAAGGACATTCCGAAAGAGGGATACTTCATTCCGCCGACGATTTTCACCAATGTGAAACCGGACGCCCGGATCGCGCGCGAGGAGATTTTCGGCCCGGTGCTGAGCGTGATCAAAGTGCGCGACCTGGAGGAAGCGCTCGAGGTCGCGAACGGCATCAATTACGCCCTCACGGCCGGATTTTTCTCCCGCAGCCCGGCCAACATTGAGCGGATCAAAGCCGAGCTGGTGGCGGGCAATGTTTACATCAACCGCTCCTGCACCGGGGCAGTGGTGGGGCGGCATCCGTTTGGCGGATTCAAGATGAGCGGCGGCGGGACGAAAGCAGGCGGGAGCGATTATCTTCTGCAATTCCTCATCCCGCGGATCGTGACCGAAAACATCATGCGCCACGGCTTCGCGCCGGAAGAGACGCCGCGCTATCGGGAGGAGTTTCTCGTTAGGGAAGCGGGCCCGACGGTGGCGGCGAGGGACGGCCAAAGTCCTGACTAGCGGTCGTTCCCGCGCGTTTTTTGCGACGCACGCGCACTCGGCCTTTTCCGGCCTTCTATTTCAGAAACCGGATCACCTCGTGGATCATGATCGCGATTGGCCAGGCTGAGACGAGGGTGACGAAGCCGAGCACGATCGGCTCGAGCCGAAAGGGGCGACTCGCGTCGGCACGCAGGACTTCACCGGCCAGACGAGTGAAGCCGGGGCGACGACGGTCGCCGTCAAACGCCCCGCCACCGCCGGGCGGCCCGTCGTGGCGCGGTTGATATTGCGCCGCGATGGACGGGAAGGAAGCGCGGCGCAAGCCGAGAACGTCGTAATGCGACAATAACCTGAGCGGTGCCGGGGCAGGATCGCGTTTCATCGGTTCTTCCAAAGCAAGCGCCGTGCGCGGCAACGATGGAGAGGAAAGAGAAACCAGGGAGATTGGCGGCGCACTTCGTGAGTCGATCGCATCGCGAAAATAAATTTAGGACGAATCCCAATTTCGTCCAGCGAGGCGGGAGCGTGTGGATGCCCGCGTGGACCGGCGTTTCGCAAAGCGAAAATCTACCGCGGAGGGGCGGGCGCCAGTTCGAGGCGGCGGTTGAGCTGGCGGGTGCCCGTGGCGGCGATTTTTTGCAGGACGCGGAGCCGGGCGGCTTCGGAACTGTCGTGCCAGACTGGTTTGCGCTCCAGGGTGAGGGCGGCGTTTTTCTCGACGAGGAGGCCCCAGCCTAACGGGGCTGCCGGCTCGCGCAGCAGTTCGTTAGGCAGAACGAGGTAAAAAAGATTCGCGCAGGCGTAGCGGGCCAGCTTTTCAAACTTGCGACCGTCGCGCAGTTGGTTCTGCAAGGCGGTGAGCTCGCGCGTCACGCGCCGATAGCCGCGATGCTCGATGGCGCCGAAATCGTGCCCGTCCCATTCCGGGAAGAGAGTTTCGCCGGTGCGCAACGTCGGGTAATGGATGCGGAGATGTTTCTCCAGAATCTGCCGGCGCCGGTAGACCGATTCGAGCCGGGCGAGCGTTTGCGCGCTGCGGCAATCGTCCCGGCGCAAATCCGGCGTAGATTGTTTGCATTCGAAAACGACGGTCTGGCCGATGGCGCCATTGCGCTGCGGTCGGTAGGCGGCGACATCCGCGCGATAGCGGCATTTTGGGAGAGAAACTTCGAGTGCGGCGATCGGGTAATCATTTTCCTGCGCCCAGAGGAGGGCGAGGCGCTTCAGTTTGAGATGGGCAACTGTCTCGCCGTGCTTACTCGTGCTCCTGCTCATGATCGTAATCGTGCTCGTTTCGACTGATCGATTACGAGCATGAGCAGGAGTCACTGCGCGAGGAGAACTAGCGAGGAATCCATTCCGTCAGTTCCCGTGCCCAGTAGGTGACGATGAGATCGGCGCCGGCGCGTTTCAGGCCGGTCATGATTTCAAGCACGGCCCCCTTTTCCTCGATCCAGCCCTTTTCGGCGGCGGCTTTGACCATGGCGTATTCGCCGCTCACGTGATAAACCGCCGTCGTTAGGCCAAAACGCTCCCGGACCCGCCAGAGAATGTCGAGATAGGGCATTGCTGGTTTCACCATGACGATGTCGGCCCCTTCCTCCACGTCGAGCGCAACCTCACGCAACGCTTCCCGGCCGTTGGCCGGGTCCATCTGGTAACCGCGCCGGTCGCCAAATTGCGGCGGGCTCTCGGCCGCTTCCCGGAACGGACCGTAAAAGGCGGAAGCGAATTTGGCGGCGTAACTCATGATGCCGGTCTCGTCGTAGCCCGCCTCGTCGAGCGCGCTGCGGATCGCTCCGATGCGGCCATCCATCATGTCGCTCGGCGCGACGATGTCGGCCCCGGCGGCGGCATGGGAGAGCGATGTTTTCACGAGCAGCTCGACGCTCTCGTCGTTGAGAACATGAAAATGATCGCCGTCGATTCGGGTGACCCCGCAATGGCCGTGGCTCATGTATTCACAGAGGCAGACGTCGGTGATGACGAGGAGATCGGGGCATTCCTTCTTGATCACGCGCACCGCCTCCTGCACGACGCCTTTCTCGGGATAGGCGCCGGAAGCCTGTTCGTCCTTTTCCTTCGGGATGCCGAAGAGCAGAACAGCCTGAAGGCCGGCGGCGCAGGCTTTGGCGGCTTCGCCGGCAATATCGTCAGGCGCGAGCTGTTCCACCCCTGGCATGCTGCCGATCGGACGCCGCGAGCTGATCTTTTCGTTCACGAAAAGGGGAAGAATGAAATCGTGCGCGCTGAGATGAGTTTCGCGCACGAGGTCGCGCAGCGCCGGGGTGCGACGGAGCCGGCGCGGACGGTGGACCAGTTTTCTCACGGGGCGAGGCTACGCGCTCGGATTGGGGCGGGCAAGCGTTAGCAGATTTTTGGGCCGGGAGGCGCGCGCGGTTGTGCCCCGGCCAGCGGCGGTGTTTGTTGCGTTCGTTATGCTGGGGCGCTCGCCTGACAAGAAGTCGGATTACCTTCTGATCGATGTCAGCAATTCCTTCACCAAGCTGGCGTTTGCTTCCCGGGAAAAGATCGGCGCGACGGAGCGAATCGAGACGGCGCGGCTGAGCGCGGGTTCCCTCACGAAAATCCTCCGGCGCCGATCAGTCGGGCACCTCATCGTTTCCTCCGTGGTGCCGAAGAAGGAGGCGGTGGTTCGCCGGGCGGCGGGCAGGACTCCGATCTGCTTTGTGAGCGCAAAATGCGAGTTGGGCGTCGGGGTCGATTATCCGGTCCCGAGTACGATCGGTGCCGACCGGCTGGCGAACGCCGCGGCGGTGGCCGCACTTTACGGTTGTCCAGCGGTGGTGGTGGATTTTGGAACGGCCGTGACCTTTGATGTCGTCTCGGCCGAGCGTTGTTATATCGGCGGCGTGATCGCGCCCGGTCTTGAATCCATGACCACCTATCTCTACAAAAAAACGGCGCTGCTCCCGAAGCTCGCTCTGGCCGAGCCGCGGCGCGCGGTCGGGCGTTCGACCAAAGGCGCCATGATGTCGGGCGCGATTTTTGGTTATCGTGGTTTGGTGAAGGAAATCCTGGCCAGGATCGCGGCGGAAGCTTTCGATCGGCGCAAAGCACAGGTCGTGGCCACCGGTGGCTACGCGCAGTTGATCGCGGCGCGCCTCCCGGAGATCGATGCGGTCCATCCGCATTTAACGTTAGAAGGTCTGCGCATCATCGGAAACCTGAATTCAAAAGCATGAGCAAAATGGCAATCGGGATCGATTTCGGCGGGACGAGCGTGAAACCCGGGGTGGTGGCGGATGGCAAAATCATCGCCCGGCTCGCGCCGATCAAAACCCGGGAATATTCCGGCCATGATTCGCTGCTGGAGGCAATCCGCGAGGCGATCGAGGAGTTACGGAAGGAGCATCCGGAAGTAGCGGCGGTCGGGGCTGGGTTGCCGGGAATGGTCGACAGCATCAACGGTCGCGTCTGGCAGCTTTCGAACGTGCCGGGTTGGGGCGATGTCCCGCTGACCAGCTTGCTTGAGGAATGGACCGGCCTGCCGGCGGCGATCGACAACGATGCCAACGCGATGGCCTACGCGGAATGGCTTTACGGCGCCGGGCAGGACGGGGTGAATGTGGTCTGCATGACGTTAGGCACAGGGGTCGGCGGCGGGCTGATCCTCGATCGCAAACTTTATCGCGGAAGCCGGCTGGGGGCGGGCGAGATCGGCCAGATGACGATCGATCCTCACGGGGTGCCGGGACAGTATGGGAACTTCGGGGCGCTGGAGAAGTACGTGGGCAACAACCAGATCGCGGCGCGCGCGCAACTGCTCTATGGGGAAGCCGGCCTAACGAGAACGCTGGCGGAATGTTCGCCCCTCGAACTGGAACTGGCGGCCAATGCCGGCGACACGATCGCGCACAAAGTGTGGGACGAAATCGGGTTCGCGATCGCGATTACGCTTTGCGATGTCGTCTGGCTCCTGAACCCGGACCGGATCGTGATCGGCGGCGGCGTGGGGCGGGCCGGGGAATACGTTTTCGGGCCGATCCGGAAGGTGATCGAGGAGCGCACGATGAAGATCTTCCACGAGGGGCTCACGATCGTGCCGGCGAAGCTGGGGAATGATGCCGGGATGATTGGAAGCGCGGCGCTCGGGCTCGATCGATTGCCTCGGACAAAGCCCACCAAGGGGACATAGGCTTCATGGGTGGGATGGTGGGGCGAGACTCCGTCGAGCCGGAGGGTAACCTTTGCTCCTGCCCGCCGTAGCCTCAGGCTTGACGGAGTCTCTCGCCCCACCATGAATCCTTCGTTGACCCCGGGGTCATCTCTCAACTTTGCCTAAAGACGGTGCGGGGATGTCCTCGGCGCCAACGGGTTGATTAGTGGAGATTCATTTTCTTCCGAGCTACTCCCGCTGTGCCTAACGACGATCCGGCAGTGGAGGAGCGTTTCGCCGTCGAAGTCGAAGTAGCCTTGGAAATGGGCGCCGCGGAGGAGGAGAGGGAGCCAATCACGGTCGTCGGGCCACATTTCGTCGTAGGGAATCTGGTCGAGCGGGTCCAGAGCGGGACTGCTTCGGGAGTCTCATGGGGCTGGCCCTGGAAGTCGTGGGCGACGAAAACGGCGCAGTGGAGGCTGTAGCCATCGCGGAATTGGAAATGCAGTTCGCCTCGCTGCTCGGCGCCGAGCGGGATGATGCCGAGTTCCTCAAAAGTTTCGCGCAGGGCAGCGGCGAGCGGCGTTTCATCCGGATCGACTTTCCGCCCGGGCCGTTAATCTTGCCCGCGCCGAAGCCGCGCTTTTGCGGATAAGAAGAATCTTTCCGTTGCGCACAACAAAGAGGAGATTGGCGCGAACGCGCGGCTGCCAGCTTGTCCAATCGGTCATGTCGCTGTTTTGTATCTTATCGGGGGGAAATGAGATGGAGTTGATGAGCGGCGGCGGATGAAAATGAAGGAAAGAGTCGTCGTTTTCCTCCTCGTTCTGGTTTCGTTAGGCGCGAATGATGTCGGGCCGACCAAATCGGAGTTGGAGGCCATGTATGGCGCGGCGGCGGAAGAAGTAAATGCCGGCCGTTACGGCGCCGCCCTGAAGCAACTCAATGCGATCGACGCGCGCCAGCCCGACATGGCGGCGGCGAAAAATCTGCGCGGGGTCGCGCTGATGCGAATGGGCGACTACGGCCCGGCGGAGAAAGCGTTGCACAAGGCGCGGGAGCTCGATCCCGACCTCTGGGAAGCGCGTTTCAACCTCGCGGAAGTCCCCTTCCTGCAAAAAAACTGGGCGGAAGCGCGCCATCGTTTTGAGGGCCTGGCGGCGGAGAAAAATGAACAGGCGCAGGGCGCGATCGGCGGTCTCATTCAATTCAAGATTCTGCTGACCTGGCTGCTCCAAGGCAGGGAGAAGCAGGCGGCGGAGATTCTGGGGCGGCTGCAGGAAGCATCGAGTCCGGCCTATTATTGCGGGAAAGCGGCCTTTGCTTTTCGGCACAAGGACGAGACGGAAGCGCGGGTGGCGTTGAAGGCGGCGGAGAAAACTTTTTCCCCGGAGCTGAACCAGCTTTTTCGCGAATCGTTCTACGAGGTCGGCTGGCTTGAGAAAGCCGAGGGGGCGATGCCGGTCGCGCTCGAAGTGTCTTCGCAGGCCGACCGGGTGGCGAAGGCCCAGGAAAGCTTTGGGAGAGCGGAGCGGGCCTACCGACAGGGCGATTACGAGAGCGCGCTGCAATTGCTCGATGGCGTGGACGCGGCGGCGCCGAACCAGGCGGTCTCCTACAATTTGCGCGGCGAAGTCTTGCTCGCGCAAGGGAAGCCGGACGAAGCGGAAGCCTCCTTCCACAACGCGCTCGCGGCCGATCCGCAATTTGCGGATGCGCGCTTTAATCTGGCGCTCGTTCCGTTTCGCAAAGGCGATTACGACGAGTCGCGCAAACAATTCGAAGCGCTCCTGGGCGCGACCGGCGGTGGCACGAAAGAACGGCGACGCGAAGAACTCATCCGCTACGAGATTTTTCTCACCCTCCTGCGGGAAGGCCGGGACCCCGTCGCGCAGAAGGCGATGGATGAATTTAAGATGATGGACGAGACGCCGGCGCTCTATTACGCGCAGGCGGCCTGGGCGTTTCAGCATGGGAATTTCAAACAGGGAAATAATTGGGTGGCGAACGCGGATAACCTTTACTCGGCCGAGCTGAACCGCTCTTTTGCCGCGCCCTTCGCGGCTCTTGGCTGGTTGAAGGGTCGGGAAACTGAGCCCACTCCAGCGGAGACCGCGCTGGCCGACACGCATCCCACGCCGACGGCGGAAGCAACCTTAGCGCCGGTCGCAACGGAGAAGAAGGCAAAAGAGATTGCCGCGATTCCAAAGCCGACCGCAACGTCAACTCCGCGGGAGGAGAAGGAAAGGGCTGCCCCGGCCGTGTTGAAGAACGAAACACCTTCGTCATCGACGCCGCTACCGCAGGAATCGCCTTCGCCCGAAGAGGTCGCAGACGCTGCGCCCCCGCCGAAAGAGGCCGCAGCCGCGGAGAAGGAAAAGCCGGCAGATGAAGTCTCAGGTAGAGTCGCGAAGAAGAAAAAGCCAGAGCGACGCTCCGCGCGCGCTCGGTCCGAGGAAAATGAAGAGAAGCCCCAACGGAAACCGATCGAAATCCGGCGGGCCCTGCCGGTCTATCCGATCCAGCCCACGCCGACGCCCCATGAGAATTTGGGTGACAAGGTAAGGGGTCTGCTTCTTTCTCCGTTCAAACATCGGCCGGAGAAAGCAGAGAATCCTGCGCCTAACGGTTCAGTTCCCTCAGCGCAGGCCAGTGCCACGCCTACGCCGCCGGGCCCCGGAACGCGCAAGAATTAGAACTTGTTGCGCGAAGAAATAGCGGTTTGATGGGTCCTATAATGAAGGTTCGAGAGCTGGCGGTCATTTCGCTCCTCCTCACTTCTCTTTCCGCTTCGGGAGTTTCTCCGGTCAAGCCCGAACTCGAGCGGATGTATGACACGGCTTTCCGCGCTTTCGACGCCGCGGATTACGATGAAGCGCTGAAAGCGCTCGATGCGATCGATGCGCGCCAGCCGGATCTGGCGGAATCGCTCAACCTGCGCGGGGTCATTTACATGCGGCAACGCAAGTACGAGAAGGCGGAAGCCTCCTTTCGCAAGGCGCTCTCGATCGAGCCAAAGTTTTGGAACGCGCGCTTCAATCTCGCGGAGATTCCGTTTCTGAGAAAGGACTGGACTCTGGCGCGTAACCGTTTCGAGGCGCTGGTCTCGGGGGAGCGCGATGGGATGGAGCCTGAGACCACCCACCTCATCCAGTACAAAATCCTGCTGACGTTTCTTCTACAGGACAACGAGAGCATGGTCGACTGGCTCCTGGAGAAGTTTGAGCTCTGGAAGGACAGCCCTGCCCTCTATTACTCGAGTGCCGCAATCGCTTTCGACCACGACAACCAGAAGGAAGGAACGGATTGGTTGGCCGCGGCCGGGAAGCGTTTCTCGCCCGAGCAAAACAAGCTCTATGCCGAGTCGCTCTACGAGGTCGGCTTCATGGAAAAACCGGCCGGCGAACCCCGGCCGGCGATTGGGAATGGATCAGGAGAACGCGCCGACAGACTGAGGGCTGAGGGAAAAGCCAACTTCGAGAAAGCGGAACAAGCTTTCCAGAATCGCGACTTTGACGAGGCCTTGCACCTGCTCGATCTCGCGGGGGAAAGCGCGCCTAACGATGCCGCTTCTTCCAATCTGAGAGGCGAAATTTTCCTGGCGGAGAAAAAATTCGACGAGGCGGAAGCCGCTTTCCGCCAGGCTCTCGAGGCAAACCCGAAATTCCGCGAGGCCGAGTATAATGTCGCGCAGATTCCTCTCAAGAAAGGCGAATACCAAAAGGCACGGGACCGTTTTGAGGCTCTTTTCGCCGAAACGCCGGCGGACGATAAGAACCAGGCGGCGCAACTGATCAAGTTCAAGATCTACCTCACTTTTCTGCTCGAAGGAAAGGATGAGGAGGCGCAGCGGATGCTGGATCAGTTCAAGTTTACCGGCGATACCCCGGCCCTCTACTACGCCCAGGCTGCCTGGAACTTTCAACATGGCGACCCGGAGCAGGGTAACGACTGGGTCGCTTCGGCGCACAAGCTTTATTCGCCGCCGCTCAACATCGTCTTTGCCGACAGCCTGTATGATTTTGGATGGCTGAAACAAGAGGGCGCGGAGAATACCGTTCCGACAGCAGCGCTCGCGCAGGCGAACGCTTCTCCACAGAAAGAACCGACACCCGAAATGCGCTTAGGCCAGGCTGAACCCATCCCTGCACCGAGCATCGCGAAAACCGAGGAACCCGCCGCCAACCCCACCGCTATCGGAGGTGCGGCGCTGGTTGCGCCGTCGATCAGCCCGGGGCTGCAGCGCGCCGCCCCGACGATCAAGCCAGCTGGTCCTGCGATTACGAAGGTTGCTCCTCCCACCGGGACTTCCGCTCGGTCCCACGCGACTGCCGACTGGAGAGCGTTACCTCCCAACGGGCTGCTCGGTAGAATTTCCAATCGCGGCCTCTTGTTCGCGGCCGGACTGTTTTTGGCTGGAGTCGTATTTCTCGTCTGGCTGGTGACGAGACGGAGTCGTCGCAGGCGCGAACTTGCGATGCACGCCCCGGAGGAGGCCTCGGCAGATTTGCTCGCGGCCGAGCATGCCGAAGCTTGGAGGAAGGAGCGTCAACTTTCGGCCGCGCTTGTTGCGGGTCAACCACCGCAAGTCTCCCTCGACCTGCAGGCAGGCGCACCCGACGAATTCGAGAAAGCGGGCGAGCCGGCCGAAGAGGATTTGAGACGTGCGACTGCCGACCAGGCTGAGCCGCAAGAGGAGCAGCCGGATCTTGAGCCGGTCACCAGAACAGCCGCCGCGGATGAAGCGCTAGCCAGCCTTGAGGACGAGCCGATTGGACAGGGACCACCCATTCCGCAACTGACGAGCGCCCTCTCCCCTGAGCCTGTTATATCGGAGCTCGCACAGCCGGAACCGAAAACCGACCTGATTCTGGTTGAGCCCGACGGCCCAATCGCGGCTCCGATCGCGGCCCACGAGGCCGTGCAATCTTCGATTGAAGCTCCTTCGTTTGCTCCTAAAGTCATCTCGACCGGCCCCAGCCCGGTTAAATCCGAGACACCTGCCATGCCTGAAACCGAAACCGCTTCCTCTCCCGCCGCTCAGCCCTTCGCGTTCTCACCCTCGGCCGAACGATCAGGCGAAACCGGTGGGACGGCGGTCGAAGTTACTTTTTCGCTTGAGATCGCCTCGATGCAGCTCGCGCCAAATCTGAAGATGGCGAGCCTGCGTCTGAAACCGGCCTCAAAGGTGGTTTCGGTTCGTTTCGCCTCCGCTCAAAATGCGCAGTCGCCGCTGGATCTCAATGTCACATTCGAAATCAGCAAAATCGAGCTGACGAACGGAAATATGAGCCGCATCTCTCTGGCGCCGTCGAACCGCAAGCCGCCCCCGACTTCGAACAACGGCTCACTCGTGATCGAGACTCTGAGGTTCGTGCCCGGCGAGGGCGCGGCGCGCGTCCAATTAACCGCCGCGCATCAGGAGCAGGCTTCGGTTCAACTTGCGGAGGCGTTCCAAATCGCGGCGATTGAATTTGATCCGCGTTTCGAAATCAGCGCGGTCGTCCTGAATGCTCGCTCGAACAAAGTCTCAATCCGATTACCCGGGCAGACGCAGAGCTCCACCGACGATCTTCCACTTTACGAGATCCAAAACGTCCAACTCGGACCCGATGGCGAGCTGGCACTGCTGGAAATCGTTCCCGGTCACTAGCCCGGAGAAATCTCAAGCAGGCGGTGGCTGGGTTTCGAATCAGAGCGCCGGGGGTTATAGGCCCTCTAGTTGAAATTCTTCCAGTTCAGCGACTGCAGCGCCTTGGGCAGAAACTCGCCATCGCGCCTAACGAGTTTACCGTCGAAATAAATTTCGCCGCCCCCGTAATCCTTCCGCTGAATGCTGACCATGTCCCAGTGCACCTGGCTGCGGTTGCCGTTATCGGCTTCCTGGTAGGCCTGCCCGGGGGTGAAGTGAAACGAGCCCGCGATCTTCTCGTCGAAAAGAATGTCGCGCATCGGATGCATGATGTAGGGATTGCAGCCTAACGAAAACTCCCCGATGTAACGCGCCCCCGCGTCGGAATCGAGGACCGCATTCAGCTTCTTCGTCTGGTTGCTCGTCGCCTCGACGATTTTTCCGTCCCGGAAATCGAGCCGGATGTTATCGAAAGCAGTGCTCTGGTAGATGCTCGGGGCGTTAAAGGTCACGTGCCCCTGGACCGAGTCCTTCACCGGGCAGCTGAAGACTTCGCCATCGGGGATATTGCGATCGCCCCCGCAAATGATGGCGGCAATTCCCTTGATGCTGAAACGCAGATCCGTCCCCGGCCCTTTGATCTGCACCTTGTCGCTGCTTTCCATCATGCGTTTCAGCGCTTTCATCCCCGGCTGGAGCCGCCGGTAATCGAGCGTGCAGACCTTGAAATAAAAATCTTCAAAAGCTTCCGTGCTCATCCCGGCGAGCTGGGCCATTGCCGGGGTCGGCCAGCGGAGCACGACCCACTTGGTTTTCTGCACCCGCTGGTCCTGTAACGGCCGAAGTTTCTTCGCGACCAGCTTCATCTTGTCGATCGGCACATCGGCCAGCTCGCTGATGTTGTGGCTCCCGCGGATCGCAATGTAGGCATCCATTTTTTTCATCCGCGCCAGCTCGTGGGCGGCGGTCAGATCGAGCGCGCGTGGATCGATCTCGAGCGCCAGTTCGCGTGTCACCCGGGCCCGCTGGATTTGGACGAACGGGATCGCCTTCGCCTTCCGGACGGCGCGAATGAGGGCGATGGTCATCTCATCCGGCGCGTCGAAAACTTCGATCAGCACCTTCTCATTGCGTTTCAGTTCGGTGGAATAATCGACCAGGAGGGAAGCGAGCTTGTCAAAGCGGGCATCTTGCATAGGCCGTTATCATTCCACCGCACAAAGGCGATGCAACCGCCGCCCTCCGTCTCCTGCTCCTGCCCGGAATCGTCATCGTAATGGATCGATCACGAACACGATCACGAGGAAGAGCGTTCCAGCCGCGCGGCGAAGGCGCCGTCGATCCCGTCGCCAAATGGCAGAGTCTGCTTTCGATTCGTCAGGGAAAACGCCCCCAGATCGCGCTGGAAGGCCGAGACTACCTCCAGGTTCTCTTCCTCTTCCAGGCTGCAGGTGCTGTAGACTAACGAACCGCCCGGTCGCAGGAGCGGCCCGACGGCGGCGAGGATCGCAAGCTGCTGGCGCTGCATCCTGGCGAAGTCCTCCGCTCGCAATCGCCAGCGCAGATCGACTCGGCGTCGCATCACACCCGTGTTGGTGCAGGGCGCGTCGACCAGGATCTTGTCGAAGGATTTCTCCTCCAGGCCGGCCGCGCGGATCGACCCCGCCTCCCACCAATCGCAGCAGACGATGCGCGCGCCGGTCACCCCCAGCCTAACGAGATTGGCGCGCAGACGTTCGAGGCGCGACTCCTCCCGATCGACCGCCACAAGCAGACCGCGATTCTCCATCATCTCGGCGAGGTAAGCCGATTTGCCGCCCGGCGCTGCGCAGGCATCGAGGACGTTTTCCCCCGGCGCCGGGCGCAACATTTCGCAGGCCAGCGCGGTGCTCGGATCCTGGATGTAATAGTCGCCAGCCGAGATCGCAGTTGCGGCCTCGGGGAGTGAGACAAAGTTCGGATGGCCCGCCAGAATACAACTTCCCGGATGACTCAGCAGAAATTCGCGCACTGTCGTCTTGAGCCGGTTGATCCGCGCATAGACCGGCGCGGGAGAATTGTTCCAGCGACACAGTGCCAACACGGCCTCGCGACCGAATTGCCGCTGCCAGCGTTCGACCAGAAACTCCGGATGGGAAAGACGAATCGGCCACGGTTGGTTTTCCGCCAGATTCGTTAGGATAAGTTTCTCCCGCAAGGCGCGGCGAAGAATGGCGTTGATCACCGGCCTGACCCGGGGGCGGGCCAGCTCCACCGTCTCGAAAACTGCGGCGTGCGCGGCGGTCTCGAGAAACATGATCTGATACAGGCCGATGCGGAGCAGGTCGCGCGTCCCGGGATCGAGCGGGTCGGAGCGGAGCTGCGCGATCCAGAAATCGAGCAGGGTGAGATTGCGCAGGAGACCATAAAAAAGCTCGAAGGCGAAGGCGCGATCGGGAGGCTCAAGGGAGGTCTGCGCTAGTAACTCCCCGATGATTTTGTCGGCAAATTCCGTCCCCTGGCGCCAGCGGGCGAGGGCATCGAGAGCGAGGGCGCGAGCGGATGGCATCGTTACCGTTCGACCGAAAACATCCCGCGGGCCACCTGGAGGGATGGGCGCAGTCCCGTCCGAGCTTGTTGCGGGGTCCGCGAACGCACGGCGATCGTCCCTCCCGACAGCGCCCGCCCGGCTGCTTTCGTTAGGCCGGCTTGACCTGCGGGCGCCCGATCGAGGTGTATTGAAAGCCCAGCTTCCGCATTGTCTCCGGCCGGTAGAGATTGCGCCCGTCGAAGATGATCGGGGTGTGCATCTTCGAGCGCACCGTCTCGAGATCGACATTGGCAAACTCGGGCCACTCCGTCGCGATGATGAGCGCTTCCGCGTCCTCGACCGCTTCGAGCGCGCTGTTCGTTAGGCGTGCGCCTGCGATCGCCGGCACTTCGCGCGCCTTATCCATCCCTTTCGGATCGTAAGCCGAGACCTGCGCGCCTTCCTTCAGCATGTCGGCCACCAAATCGATCGCGACCGAAGAACGAATGTCGTCCGTGTCCGGTTTGAAGGTCAGCCCCCAGACCGCGATTTTTTTGTCCTTCAAGACCCAGAGGGCGTCGCGCACTGCCTTGAGGAAGCGGTCCTTCTGCGTCGCGTTAATCCGCTGCACTTCCTTCAGGAGGTTGAATGGCACCCCGAGCTGTTCGCTGATCGTGATGAAAGCCGCGATGTCTTTCGGGAAACAGGAACCGCCATAGCCGATCCCCGCGTTGAGAAAGTTCCGCCCGATCCGCCGGTCCATCCCGATCCCATCTGCCACTTTTTCCACATCCGCTCCGCTCGCTTCACAGATCGCGGAGACGGCGTTGATGTAGGAAATCTTGAGTGCAAGAAAGGAATTGGCGGCGTGCTTGATCAGCTCCGCGCTGTTGATGTCGGTGACGAGAATCGGCGCCATGAAGGGCTCATAAACTTTTTTCATCAGGTCGATCGCGCGCTCACTCGAGGCTCCAATCACGATTCGGTCCGGCTTCATCAGGTCGGCCACGGCGCAGCCTTCCCGGAGAAATTCCGGATTACTCACGACGTCGAACTCGGCCCCATGTTTGTTGTAACGCTTGATCGACTCCGCCACTTTCTCGCCCGTTTTCACCGGCACCGTGCTCTTGTCGACAATCACCCGGTAGCCGGTGAGGACGCCTGCAATCTCGCGCGCGACCCTTTCGATGAAGCTCAGGTCGACACTTCCGTCCGCGTCCTGCGGGGTGGGGACGGCGATGAAAACGACCTGCGCGTTGTCGACTCCTTCCTTGATGCTGTCGCTGAACCGGAGCCGGTGGGCGGAAACGTTGCGATGCACGATATCCTCCAGGCCCGGTTCGTAGATCGGGATCTTGCCGCGCTGCAGCGACTCGACCTTGCGGGCGTCGTTATCGACGCAGACGACGTTATGGCCGACATCGGCAAAGCAGGCGCCCGTTACGAGCCCGACGTAACCCGAACCAATGATTGAGACATCCATCGGAAAATTATGTCAGTTTTTCAGAGTTTCAGTTTTCAGCTTTTCCCCTCACTGTCCCTGGTTCGTGCCTGCGGGATCGAAGTTCAGGTCGAGCCCGAATTTCGGGAAAGCCTTTAGAGTGAAGGTAAGGAGGACGCCATATTCCTTCACTCCGCCGTTATTGCGAATGATCGCGCCTAACGACCCGACCCAGCTCGTCAGGTCACGGTAAATCGAGTAGCGCTGTTGTTCGACGATGTTGGTGTTGGCCTCGTATTGCTCGAGGAAACCGAAGCCCCAGTTGTCGTTCAGCCGGTAATAGCCGCCGACGGTGAAAAGGCTGCTGTCGAGGAAAAGTGGATTTCCCTCCAGGTAACGATGCCCGAGGGTGAGAACGGTGTTGGCCGTCGGCTGGAAGTTGATGCTCGTGTTCACCTCCGTAAAGCCGTCGTCGAGGAGCGGGATCTGCGATTCGATCACGAGCGTGGCCCAGGGCACGGGCGTGAAACGGAGCCGGTTGAAGACATTCGAGTAATCGGTCTTGTCGAACGGATTGTCGAAGTTGACGTCGACATAGGTTTCCAGCTCGAGCCAGCTCACGGTCAGATCGTCACGCCGGGTCTGGAGACGATTGCGCACCCCGATGCGGGCGATCGTCCAGTTATCAATCGCGTCGATCGAAGTGTATTGCGGGAAATCGATCGGGTTCAGCTTAGTCGAGGGCTGGACGCGATCGAACTGGAGGATGGTGGCGGGGTCGACATTCGGCGAGGAGACGTAGGACAAGTTGAAGAACGGTTGGATGATGTGGCGCAGCCCGTCGAGCCCGAGGGCGCGGGTCTGCACCTCGTCCCAAGCGCGGGAGATTTTGAAGGAGCCTTCGATTCCGGCGTTGAAAATCGAGCGAAACGTCTCCCCCGTCCCGGGGCTCGGGAAAGCGGTCTGCGGGTTGGGGAGCGGAAACTCCGGCGCGAGCGGATCGGGTGTGGCGGGAAAGAGGGCCGGATTGAGGTCGTGCGTCTGGCTGTAGTAGGTCTCGCGAAATCCGACCCGGGGAACAAGCGCGAGCCATCCGAAGTAGGTGTTCGGATAGGTCAGCTGATGAAAGCTGTCGATCCGGAAGGCGTCGTAATCTTCGAAGATCGAGTTGGCCGGAAAATTCCGGCGCAGCTCGCCCACGCTCGTCTCGCCCTCGTAAAAAATCGGGCCGCCGAAAAGGCCGTGGCGCTTGATGTCGAGCGCCACTTCCGGCAGACGCTCGGTTGTTTCAAAGAAAGAGTTAAACTGCCAGCGGGTGTAGGCCGTGAGGGTGTAGAAGGGGCTCGTCTTCGTTAGGGCGACGACGTTGTCCGGCTCCGGGTTGATCCGGAATTCCCCCGGAAAAAAATCCTGGAGCAAAAATCTGTCGCTCAATTTCGTGATGTCGACTTTCAAATCCAAGTCGTCCGTGATCTGGGTCCGGTTCTGGAGCGAGAAACGGTAGCGGCTCGTCGGCGTCCCCTGGCGCGGGAGCGAGGTGCGGTTCAGGTCCGGATTCTGGTCCTGCAGGTAATAAGTCGTCAGCTTCGCGATGCTGCCGTCGTTTTTGCCATAGCGAATGTCGGAGTCGAACCCGAGGGCCGGGCCGCGCCGGCTGCGGTAATCGAACTTCACCGTGCTCGTGATTTTTTCCCCGATCGGAAAGGTGATCTGGCCGAGGAGCGACGGTCCCCACGAGCTGAGGTAGGCGGGCGCGATCGAATAGCTGAAGGAGCGATCGAGCGACTGGTAAAGATACGGCCACCAGAAAACCGGCGTCTGCCCGATGTAAAAAGTCACGTTCTTGAGCACGACCCGATCGTCGGGATAAATCCGCACCGTGTGCGCGTTGAGATGAAAATCGGGTTTCTCCGAATCGTGGGTCGTGAAGGTGCCGTGCTGGACCAGGTACTGTTCGTCGGAGGCGCTCGCGACCGATTGGCCGGCGATCAGATACGGATAGGTGCCGGTGCGCATTTGGTCGGCGTTGATCGCCTTGCTCTCGAGGTTGTAGGTCGCCTGCTCGCCCATGTAGAGAGTGGCGCCGCGATAAATGCGGACATTTCCCTTCAGGAAAATGGTCCGCTTCTCCGTGTCGTACTGCGCGAAATCGGCATAGATATCGGTGTCGCCGAAGCGGATCGCGACATTGTCGCGCGCCGTCGCGATGCCGTTCTCGTAAGTCGTCTCGCCGGTGGAGGTGATCTCGATCGGGAGCGAACCCGGCCCCTCCAAATCCTGCGCCCCCGCACGAGCGGCGACGAGCAGCAAAAGGAGCAGGAAAACCGGCTTACGCATCGCGGACGCCGAAGGTAGCGGTGCCGGGAAGGGGTTGCAAAGCGAAAAGGCCCTCCTCCGGACATTCGCAGCCCAACCTCCCGAGCCAGATTACCGTCGTGTTTCGCAAAGCGCCGCATCCCCAAGGGCCAAACCCGCGACTTGCTGATTCAAGCCGCAGGTCGTGACCACGGCGCGCTGCCAGGCTTTTTCTCCCGCCTCGCGTGCGCTCGTGAGGCTGCAATTTTTCGGCGCGTGCAAAACCGGCGGCAACTCCTGCCGGCGGAGCGCCTGCGTGGCACAGATCACCTGCCAGAGCGCGCCGGCCGCCACGCTTTCTCCCAACGCGGGTTTGGCAGTATAGACATCGGAGTCGGGGAAATAATTTGCCGCCACTGCCCGTTCCCCCGCGTCGATAAAGGTTCCATTCGCGCTCGCGATCAACACCTCCGCGCCAGCCTCACCCCGCAGTTCGCCCGCGATGCGATCGAGCAACCCCGCCGCGTCGCGTTGCCGGGCAAAATTTCCACCCGGATGCACGCCCTCGAGCGCGATCGTTCCCTCACGCGCGAGCACGATCGCGCCCGCCCCCTCGCTCAGGATCATCCCGCGCGCGGGCTGCGCGAAGGGCTCGATCGGCGGCGCCGCGCGCAGCAGGCGCCATTTGCGATAGGCATCGCAAAGCAGCCAGTCGGCTTCCTCCGCTCCCACCACCAGACAGCGATCCAGCTCCGGGTTCGTCATCAGATCTTGCGCCATCTGCAACGCCAGAATGCCGACCGCGCCGTCGCCGACCAGGGTGTAACTCGCGCCCGTGATCCCGAGAATGGCCGCGAGATGACTGGCCGGCGCGTTAAAAACCGTTTCCGGAAAGAGCAGCGGACTCGCGGCCGCGGCACCCGAGTGCACGATCTCGTGATAGAAGCGCTGGGTGTAGATGACTCCGCCATTCGAGATCGCGAAGATGAGCGCCGTCCGAGAGGCCATCGCTTCATTCAGTTGCAGCCCCGCGTCGCGCAGCGCGCTCAGCCCGGCCACGACCGCGAAACGCGAGATCGCGCTTGCCCGCCGCAGCCGCGGGTGGCGGGCCGCTTCTGCGATTGCCGCCGGGGGGACGGCAAAGATGGGATACTCCTTCTGTCCGCCTAACGAACCGCGGACGACGCTCGCTTCCGCTTCCACCCCGGCGCGCAGTTTTTTCCACACTGCCTCGAGCCCGCTCCCGAGCGGCGTGACCCATCCCAGGCCGGCGAGGCGCAAAGTCATGCCGCCATTGCCCGGATGACGATCGATGCGTTCGTTCCCCCGAAGCCAAACGAATTGGAGAGCGCCGCCCGGGGGCTGGCGGGGCGCACCTGGTTGGCCACGATGTCGAGATCGAGTCCCGCTTCGGAGACCCGGAAGTTGATGTTGGCCGGGAGAAAACCCTCCCGCAGCGCCAGGATGGTGAAGACGGCCTCGATCGCGCCCGCCGCGCCTAACGAATGCCCCATCATGCCCTTGGTCGAGCTGACCGGCACCCGCCCGAGCAACTCCGCGATCGCTTTCCCCTCCGTCATGTCGTTTAAAGCCGTGGCCGTGCCGTGGGCATTGACGTAACCGATCGCTTCCGGCGCAAGCCCGGCGCTCTGCAGGGCGCGCTCCATCGCCTGCCGCGGACCGCTCCCGGAAGGGTGCGGCTGGGTCAGATGATGGTTGTCGGTCGAAATGCCGTAACCGCTGATCTCGGCCAGGATTTCCGCGCCGCGCGCCTGAGCCTGCTCGAGATTTTCGAGCGCAAGAAGGGCGGCTCCTTCCCCGAGAACGAGGCCGCTGCGCGCGCTATCGAAAGGCCGGCATTTTTCCGGCGTCGCCGCCTGGAGGGAATCGAACCCGACGAAAACGAGCTCCGAGATCGCGTCGTAGCCGCCGGTCAGGACACGATCGTAGCGCCGGGACCGAATGCATTCGAAAGCGTGTCCAATCGCGTTCGTGCCCGAGGCGCAGGCGTTCGCGATCACCTGGCAGGGGCTGGTCAGGCCGCAGGTTTCGAGGGCGTCGATCGCCGGTTTTTGCGGCGGATAATTCGCGATCCAGCCTGGACTCCGCCTCGTCCGGTTCGCCGGCTCCTGGAGGGCGCGATAATATTGTTCGCCGAAACTCATCCCGCCGCTCGTTGTCCCGACCACGGTCAACTGCGGACGGAACTCCGGCCTCTGCGTCCGCAGCTCGGCGAGAGCTCCGATCATCATGCGGGAGGCGCGATGGAGGCGGCGCGCCCGCCGGTCGTTAGGGGCGAAATCCGTGAGCCACGCGTCCGCCACCTGTCCAGCGGTCGTGCAACGGCATTGTTCGACCGGAAAGTTGGTCATGGGCGAGACGCAATCGCGCGCTTCGCGCAAAGCGTCGTGCGTCGCCGCCAGTCCCGCACCCAGCGGGCTCACGATGCCGGCCGCGACGACCGCAACCCGGGCCTCTTTCCGGTATTCGCGAGGGCTCGCCTGACTCTTCATCCTTTTAGAGATTAACCACGGATTGCGCCGATGACACGGATGAAGAAAGATTCGTGCAACCGGTCCCGTCGACTTCGTGGTCGGGGCCTTTTTTTGATCCATTAAACCTGTGAAATCCGCGGTCGATTTCCCACCCTTTTATTCCGCTTGCTTTGAATCGCGACCTACCTTACATGTCGCCCAGAAATAGCGGCCCCGGCCGTTGGTGGATTGTCAGTTGAGTTTATTCAGTGACGATTTGAAATCCGATAAGCGGGAACAAAGACCGAGCAGCGTTTCGCAGAAAAAGAATAAACTCAGATGGGCACCAAACTCTACGTAGGAAATCTTTCCTTCAATACCACCGAAACGGACCTCCAAGATCTCTTCGCGCAAGCCGGCGCGGTCCAGGAAGTCACTCTTATGCAGGACAAATTCACCGGCAAATCACGGGGCTTCGCCTTTGTCACGATGGGCAGTGAGGCTGACGCGCAGAAGGCGATCGCCGACTTCAACGGCAAAACCGTCGAAGGCCGGCCCTTGACCGTGAACGAAGCGCGCCCGCGGGAAGCCCGTCCGGGTGGCGGTGGCGGCGGCGGTGGTCGCGGCTACGGCGGCGGCGGGGGCGGTTATGGCGGTGGCGGCTATGGCGGCGGCGGTGGCGGCTACGGCGGTGGTGGTGGCGGCGGTGGACGCCGGGACGGCGGCCAGCGTCGCGGGCGCTAAACCAGCCAGTAAACTTTGCGAAAGCGCCCGGGGAATTCCCGGGCGCTTTTTGTTTTAGGACGGAAGGAAGCCGGCCCGATCTGGAGGTTAACGGTTAGAGGGAAAAGTATTGCCGTCTTGCCTGACGAACGCCTAACCTTCGCCGAGCAGTTCATAGGAAAGGATGCTCAGGCAATAAATCGCCGCCGTCTCCACCCGCAGAATGATGGGCCCGAGGGTGAGCGGGAGGCAACCTTGGGAGCGGGCGAGCCCAATCTCCGCCGGAGTGAAATCGCCCTCCGGGCCGATCAGCATGAGGACGCGAGCCGGCCGGGCCCCGTCGTGCGCCTCCGCGTAGTCGGTCAGAATTTTTTTCAAATGCCGCGCGCCCGGCTGGAGCGAGCCGATAAGGCGGAGGTCATAATCCGCCCTGCTTCTAGCGGCGGCAGCGTGGAGGGCGAAGAAGTCGTTAGGCGAACGCGGTCGGTGAATCTGCGGGAGCCAGTTTTGCCCGCATTGCTTGGCCGCCTCGAGCGCGACGGTCTGCCATTTGGCCTGCTTCTGCGCCGCGCCCTCGGGGTCGAGCTGGACCACGGTGCGGGCGGAGAGCAGCGGGTAGATCTCGGCCGCGCCGATCTCAACCGCTTTCTGTACGATGAGGTCCATGTTTTTCCCTTTCGGGATGGCCTGGGCGAGCGTGATGTGGGCGCGGAGCGGCGGGGTGATCGTCTCCTGCAAAATGCGGAGGCGAACCGCACCGAGCTCGAGCGCACGGATCTCGGCCGTCGCTTCGCGCCCGCGGCCATCGAAGAGAACGATGCGATCGCCCACCCCGAGGCGAAGGACGCTGCCGGCGTGGCGCGCTTCGGAGCCGGTGAGCTCGGCCGATAGCCAGTCGTTAGGCGCAAGATGGAAACGGTGCATTTCTTAGGAAGACTCGCAATTCATTGGTGGGGCAAGACTCTGTCGAGCCCGGGTCTGCCGGTGGATCGCGCGATGGAGGCGCCGCTCAGGCTCGACGGAGTCTCGCCCCACCAAAAAGGGCGCATGTCCAACTGTCAGATCTGGTGCGGTGACGGTGATGAGTGACGAGAAGGCGGCGCTGACTTCCATCTCGTCACTTGTCACTAGCGGAAGAATTCTTTCGCGCGCTCGAAGAAGGTGCGATGGAGCGGGGCGTTGTCCTCGCCGCAGAGGGCGGCGAATTCTTCGAGCTTCTGGCGTTGCTCGCCGTTCAAGTGGCTCGGCACTTCCACCAGCAGTTTGGCGTAGAGATCGCCTCGCTCGCGGCTGTTGACCTGCGCCACCCCTTTGCCGCGGAGACGGAAGCTCTGCCCGCTCTGGGTTCCAGCCGGAACGCGCAGGCTGGCCTTGCCTTCCAGCGTCGGGACGGGCACCTCGCCGCCGAGGGCCGCGGTGACAAAGGAGATCGGCACTTCGCAGAAAAGGTTGTCCTCTTCGCGCTGGAAAACCGGGTGCTCCTTGACGTGGATGACGATGTAGAGATCGCCTTGCTCGCCTCCGCGCAAGCCCGCTTCCCCGTTGCCACTGGAGCGCAGCCGTGATCCGTGCGCGATCCCGGCCGGCACTTTGATCTTTATCCGGCTGGTCTTTTCGACCCGGCCTTCGCCGTTGCAGATTGGGCAGGGCTTTTCGATCACTTCGCCCAGGCCGCGGCAATGCGGGCAGGTCTGCGAGACCTGGAAAAAGCCCCGCGCGCTCACGACCTGGCCACGTCCACGACAGGTCGGGCAGGTGACGGCGCGCGAGCCGGGCGAGGCGCCGGTGCCTTCGCATTTGTCGCAGGTGCCAAGCTTGCGCAATTCGATCTCCTTTTCGACCCCGAAAGCGGCTTCCTCGAGAGTGATCTGCATGTCGTAACGCAGATCGCTTCCGCGCTGGCTGCCATCGGCCTCCAGCCCGCTCCCGCCCCCGAAGAAGCTCTCGAAAATGCCGCCCGCACCCCCCGCGCCGCTGAAAACTTCGCGGAAGATGTCGAAGGGATCATGGAACCCGCCCCCGGGGCCGCGCCCGCCCTGAGCAAAGGCGGCGTGACCATAACGATCGTAGGCCGCGCGCTTCTGGTCGTCCATCAGGACGTCGTAGGCTTCACCCAGTTCCTTGAACTTCTCTTCCGCCTGCGGGTCGTTAGGGTTTTTGTCGGGATGAAATTTGACCGCCAGCTTGCGATAAGCGCGCTTGATCTCCTCGCCGGAAGCAGTGCGCTCGACGCTCAGGATTTCGTAATAATCGCGCTTCGTGGTCATTTGAAAAATCTTACTCCTGCTCGCGATCGTGCTCGTAATCGAGCATCGCAATTTCCGAGCGCGATTACGATCACGAGCAGGAGCACGAGCTGAAAAGCAACTGCTACGCCGCCGGGCCGCTCGAGACGACGACGGCGGAGGGCCGCAGGAGCCGGTCCTTCATCTTGTAACCGCGACGCATTTGCCTGACGACGTTGCCCTCCGGCACGTTCTCGCTTGGCTCGTGCGCGATCGCTTCGTGCAGATTGGGATCGAACTTCTGCCCTTCGGCATCGATCGGCTGGAGGCCGTTCTCGGCCAGGAAATCGCTCAGCTGCTTCAGGACCATGCTCATGCCGGAGTAGATCGGCGACTTTTCGCCCTCGCTCCTGGCCGCGGTCAGGCCGAGCTCGAAATTGTCGACGATCGCGACCAGGCGCTCGAGCAAGGAACTGTTGGCGTATTTGATCGCCTCCTCCTTTTCGCGCGCGGCGCGTTTCTTGAAGTTGTCGAAATCGGCCTGGCTGCGCAGAGCGAGGTCGCGGAAGCGGTCGAGATCGGCCTGCAAACCGGCAGTCGGATCGTCGCTGTCGCCGTTCTGCTCCGTTGGAGCATCCTCGGCGGCGGGTATCGGATCGTCAGGTGACGGCTCGCCATCGGTCATGGGCACGCGGCCGCGGTCGGGTTTGGAATGTTTCATGTCTTTCGAACTACAATCAAAGTGATGTCGTCATGCTGGGGATGGCCGCCGGCGAAACTGCGGACATCGTTGGTGAGCCGGTCGATCACGCCCTGGGCTCCCTCGCTCGCACTCGCCCGGAGAGAACGGATCATCCGTTCCGAGCCAAATTCATCTCCGTTTGCATCGAGCGCTTCGGTCACGCCATCGGTGTAAAGGACGAGGCAATCGTCGCGTTCGAGGGGCACGGAAAGATCGCCGGTTATCCTATCGAACACGTCTCCGCTGTCAATCCCGAGGGCCATGCCGGGCGGCTTCAGGACCTCCACTTCGCCGGTCGCGGCCCGGTAGAGGAGCGGGGCGTCGTGGCCGCCGCGGGAGAGAGTCACCTGGTTGCGTTTATGGTCGAGAATCAGGTAGGCCATGCTGATGAACATGTCCTCTTTGATATCGGGATAGAGCTGGCGATTGACCTTCTGCAAAACCTCCGCCGGCGATTTGGCGAGGCGCGCTTCGGCCCGCAGGACACTGCGGCAGATGGCCATGATGAGGGAGGCGGGCACGCCTTTGCCCGAGACGTCGGCAATCACGACCCCGAGCCGGTCCTCATCCACCTGGATGTAATCGAAATAATCGCCGCTCACCTGCCGGGCGGCGTAATTCACCCCCGCGATATCGAAGCCCTCGATCGGCGGCGGTTTCGAGGGAAGCAGGATGCGCTGGATGTCGCGCGCGATTTGCAGGTCGTGGTCGAGGCGTTTTTTCTCGTTCGCTTCCGAGTAGACGATTGCGTTGTAGAGGGCGAAGGCGCTTTGCTCGGCGATCGATTTGAAAACGACGAAATCGCTCGTGGAAAAATCCGCGCTCATCGGGCCGTTCGCGACCGCGAGCACGCCGAGATTCTGCCGCCCGTAAAGGAGCGGCGTCGCCATGACCGAGGCGGTGCCGTGCGCCGTCGCGCGCAACTTCGAAAGCTCCGGCGCGTCGGCCAAGTCGGCGAGATGGATCGCTTCGCCGTTTTTCCAGACCCGGCCGACGAGGCCTTCCTCGGCGTCGATCAAATGCGAACGCAGATAACTCTCGAGCGCGAACGGTGTGACGGCGGCCTGTTGCAGGATGCGATCGGGGACATCGACGAGCGGCGGGCAACCCTTGGAAAGAAAAGCCGGCATCAACTTGGTGCCGGTGCGATCGACCAGGTAAAGCGCGCCGCCGTGCGCGTCGAGAATGCGGACGCAACTCTCGACAATCAGACGATGGAGATCGTGCGGGCGAATGACATCGTGGAAGGCTTCACCGAGCCCGTGCAGAAAATCGAAGACGAGATTTTCTTCGACCTGAATCTTTTCGTTCGAGCGCTCGAGAACCCGGATGCGCCAGCGTTGCCGCTGATAGGTGATGAGCCAGCCGAGAAGCGCGGCAACAAGCAGCCCGAAAAGAAGAAAACGCATGAAGCCGAAGCCGGGCTGTTACTTCGCCGGGCTCTCGTGCCGGAGGTCTTGCTTGAGATATTCGAGGACGTCCTTGAAGCGGGTGATATTTTCCGGCCGCGCCTCGCAGAGCGCCTCATGCGCCTCGAGCATCGTGCTGGCCTGCTCGCGTTTGGTCGTCGCCGGCTCTGCGGGCGTCTCGCCATTGGCATTCGTTAGGGCCTCGCATTCCGGGGCACTCTCTCCTTGGGCCTGGATATCGAAAATTTGATCCAGACCCAGACCGGAAAGCAGGTCGCGACTTCTTTGCCCGCAGTGGATGACGTGCAACCGGCCTTGTCCGAGTTCCTTCAGGCGCAGCGCCATTCCCGCCATCGTCCCCATAAAAGTGGAATCCATCATGGCACATTTCTCGAGATCAAAGACGAATTCACGGTAGCCCCTGTTCACCATCTCGCGTCCGAACTCCTTCAGGCTGCCGCTCTCGAGGAAGCTGCCTCGCCCCGCTACTCGCACCCAGACCACTGGGCCGTTAACGCCGACTTGAATCGAGGACTGCACGACTAAGTAATGATAAAATTTCGCGAGAGACTGTCAATCCAGCGGCCCACCTCCCCAGGACCGACGGCTTCTCCGCGCGCGGGAGAAACGAGATGCGGAGGAGACTCGCGCGGCGATTGGAAGGGAAGCATTTGCATCGGAAATCCGAACAAAAAGGAGCGTGCGCGCGGCCGCGCCTCACTCCCAAAGATAAGATCGAGTCGTGGCCACGATTCGGCCGTCAACAATGAGCGAGGCGCGCCACGAAATGACCCGACCATCGTCGAAAAAGTCGTCCCCAATGATCGCAAATTCAGTCTTGTGACGGCCGAGCCCGTGCGGATAACGAACCTCGCGGGCTTGGACAAAAGCGTGCAACTTTTCCTGCCGATATTCGAGTCGCACCATGACCTCGGCCGGCCGCCGCGCCACCCAGAAGAAGTCGAAATAATTGCCATAACGCTGGTGCTGATCGAGCGCGGTGATTGCGCCATACATGCGGTAGGCGCGTTCGAAGGTGACCGAAGCATCGACCTGCCCGCTCAGGTGGGGCGCCGCCGGATCGAGGAAATACTGCTTCGTCTTGCGAAACTCGAAGGCCGAATCCAGCGCGATCGGCAACGGTTTCGGTTTTTCGACTTGGTGAACCGTCGGGCTGGTGGCGGCGCAGCCGGCGAGGAAAAGGCAAAAGAGAGCCGGCGAGATTCTCACGACGCGAGCATCAAACGAGAAGGGCGCTCCCGTGTCAATTTCCCTCGCAACCCTGCTCCCGCTCCTGCTCGTCCTTGTCCTCGAATCGGCGAATTGTAGGGCAACCGCTTCGGTTGCCCGTTTCCGATCCCGGGGCAGGCGAAGCGCCCGCCCTACAATTACTCCTTCTCATGTTCGTAATCGTGATCGCGCTCATCCTCGAATCCAGAAGAGGGATCGATTACGAGCCGGAGCAGGATTAAGAGCAAAGGCCAACGCCGCTGGTTCGCGCATCATCCTAGACCCGGCTAAAATTCCGCCGTGATTCGCGTGCAGTACGAACGAGGCGTCTACCTGCCTAACGAAAACATCTGGCTCGATCCCTGGGATGCGAAACCATTCGCCTTTGTCTCGCACGCCCATAGCGATCATATCGCGTCGCATGACGAGATCATCGTTTCCGAGCGCACCTCGCACCTGATGCAGGCCCGCCTGCCGGGAGTACGCCAGGAGCATGTTTTGCCCTTTGGGGTCGCTGCCATCGTCCGCGGCCTCGACGTCACCCTCCTCCCGGCCGGCCACATTTTTGGCTCAGCCCAATTTTTTCTTGAGAGCGATCGGGGCAGTCTGCTCTACACCGGCGACTTCAAATTGCGGCCCGGCCGGTCGGCCGAAGCGACGGCCTGGAAAGCGGCCGACACCCTCATCATGGAGACGACCTACGGCCGGCCGCGTTATCGCCTGCCGCCGACCGAATTGGTCGTGCAACAGATCGTCGCTTTTTGCCGGGAAGCGCTCGAAGAAGGGGCGACGCCTGTCCTGCTCGGCTACTCGTTAGGCAAAGCGCAGGAGATTCTCTGCTCGCTCGCCGAGGCCAATCTCGTGCCGATGCTGCACGGCTCCGTTTACCAGATGACGCGAATCTACGAGCAGTTCGGCCAGGCCTTTTGCGATTACGAGCGCTACGACGCGCGGGCCGTCGCGGGCAAGGTCCTCATCTGCCCGCCGAGCGCCAACCGCTCGCGCATGCTGGAGCGGATCAAAAACAAGCGGGTTGCAATGATCAGCGGTTGGGCGGTGGAGCCGAACGCGATCTATCGTTACCAGGTCGACGCCGCTTTCCCGCTCTCGGATCACGCCGATTACGACGATCTCCTGCGCTACGTCGAGCTGGTGCAACCGAAGCGCGTCCTCACCCTGCACGGCTTCGCGGCCGAATTCGCGCGCGACCTGCGCGAGCGCGGGATCGACGCCGCCCCCCTCAGCGCCCAGAGCCAGCTCGAACTGCCCTTGGATTCCATCCCCGATAGGGCGAGACTCCGTCGAGCCGGCGGAAAAATTCCGCTTGGGCAACGATCCGCTCTCCCCGGCTCGACGGAGTCTCGCCCTACCGGGATTTCAGAATTCCGCACTTTCGCCCAGCTCGGCGAAGAGATTGCCGCGACACCGGCCAAGCTGGAAAAAATCCGCCTCCTCGCCGACTACCTCCGCACCCTCGGGCCGCACCAACTCCGCATCGCCGCCACCTTCCTGACGGGTAAACCATTTGCCCAAACCGATCAGCGCACTCTTCAGACCGGCTGGGCGATCATCTATCGCGCTCTCCTCGCCGCGAGTGGGCGCGGCAACGCCGAGCTGCGCCGGATCGCGAGCAGCCACGGCGACGCGAGCAAGGCCGCTTTCGAAGCCCTCGAGGGGCGGACCACGTCCGAGCCATTCTCGTTAGGTGAGGCGCAGACTCTTTTCGAAGCGCTGCACGAAACGCGCGGCCCGGCCGGCAAAACGGAGCGGCTCCAGGCCCGCCTGCAAACGCTCTCGCCACTCGAGGCCCAATACGTCATCAAGATTCTGACTGGCGACCTCCGCATCGGCCTGCGCGAAGGCCTGGTCGAGGAAGCGATCGCACGCGCCTTCGAGGTCCCGCTCGATGACCTGAAAGACGCCCACATGTTGTTAGGCGATATCGGCCGGACGGCGCTTCTCGCTTCCCGGCAGGAATTGGATCGAGCGGAGCTGACTCTTTTTCGCCCAATCAAATGCATGCTGGCGAGCCCGGAGCCGACGGCGGAAGCGATCTGGGCGCGTTTCGCGGCGGAGTCGCCTAACGAGTCGGTGGTTTATGTCGAGGACAAGTTCGACGGCATCCGCGCCCAGCTCCATCGCGGTCGAGAGCGGATCGAGCTTTTCTCACGCGACCTGCGCCAGATCACGGGACAGTTTGAAGAAATCGCGGAGCGGGCCCGAAACTTCGGAAGCGAAGTGATCCTTGATGGCGAGATCATGGCCTTCGAGCAGGGGAAGAAGCTGACCTTTTTCGATCTGCAAAAAAGGCTGGGGCGCAAGAGCGAGAGCGCGGATCTCTTTGCCACCCCGTCGGCCGATGTGCCGGTGGTCTTCGTCGCATTCGATCTTCTTTGGCTCGATGGCCGCTCGCTCCTCAAGGCTCCGCTCCGGGAGCGGCGCGAACTGCTCCGCGGTTTGACGATGCCGGCGCAATTCCAGGTCGTGGAAATTTCCGCGGCGAGATCGGCGGAAGAAATCGAAGCCGCCTTTCAGGCGGCGCGCCGGCGTTTGAACGAGGGGTTAATGATTAAGAATCCGGACAGTTTTTACACGCCGGGCCGGCGCGGACTGTCGTGGTTCAAGCTGAAGAAGGAGCTGGCCACGCTCGATGTCGTGGTCGTGGCGGCGGAGCTCGGGCACGGGAAACGCAATCATGTTTTGAGCGATTACACCTTTGCGGTGCGCGATGAGGAGACCGGGGAACTCCTGCCAATCGGGAAAGCCTACAGCGGCCTGACCGATGTCGAGATCGCCGAGTTGACCGAACATTTTCGCCGGAACGCGATCAGCGATCGCGGGCGTTACCTGGAGCTAAAACCGAACGTTGTGCTGGAGGTGGCCTTCAATTCCATCCAGCCAAGCACCCGGCACGCGAGTGGGCTGGCTTTGCGTTTCCCGCGGATCAAGGCGATCCGGCGCGACAAGACGGTCGACGCGATCGATACCCTGGCCTACGCGCGCAAGCTGGCGGAAGAGAATCGTTAGGCGCTCTGATCGAAATCGTAGACGATGGGGATGCTCTTTTGTGGTGTGGAGATTGAGAACGGGAGACAGGTAACAGATCAACCGGGAAGAGAATCCGAGCTTCTATTTGCTTCCGTTAATCCAGGAGAGGAAATCCTCGAAGAGCGCCCCATAAATCGACCCGCGCTCGGGATGATACTGCACCGCGAGACCAAACGGCCGGTTGCGGAGGCGGAACTGCTCGATCACGTCGTCCTCCACGCACCACGATTCCACCACACAACCATCCGCCAACTGATCGATCGCCTGATGATGCGAGCTGTTGACTTTCTCGAAGCGATGCGCGGCCGAGCGATCGTTGCGCAAGGGTTGGACATCGTCCGATTTTTGTTCGGGAAGATTATGCCCGGGAATATCGAGCCGGAGGGTGCCGCCGAGGGCGACGTTGAGAAGTTGCATCCCTTTGCAGATTGCAAAAATCGGCAGCCCGCGCGCGAGCGCCTGCTCGACGGCGCGGAACTCCCATTCGTCGCGCATCGGGTCGGGCTTCTCGAGGACAGAGGGATCGGGCACCGGCTGGCGGAGGTATTGTTCGGCAATGTCGTTGCCGCCGGTGAGCAGGAGCCCGTCCATCTCTTCGAGCGCGATTGGACCGCGCGCGGCATTCAGGATTTCGATATGCGGCGCCAGGAAGGGCCGGAAGCGCGGCTCATCGGAGCGGCGGATCCAGCTGGCAAGGTTAGGCATCGGCGAATTTGCGACTGGTGGCGAGCCGTGTAAAGCGCCGCATCCGCCCTCCGGTTGTCATTCCGCTCAAATGGCGTTACCGCTTTGCAGCGACAAGCAACCCAAAGGAATCGATATGGCGACCAAAACCAAAAAACCGACCAGCCGCAAAAAATCTGCCACCAATGTGCGCGACCTGGCAGTCCGCAAAGATCCCCGGGGCGGCGCGCAGAGAAAAGAGGGACCGGACCTGACAGGGGGCACGACCCGCGGTCGGGCGCCTTCCCGCGCCGGCCGGACCAAATTGCCGTAGGCGGGCTTTGCCCCTAACGAGTGAGCTAGTCCAGCGCGCCCCGATTGGCTTGCGCGACAGCCAGGGCGTCGCGTGCGCTGTCCCCCAATTGCCGCTATCGTCTTCGTCCATGCCGGCAGTCCCAGAGATCGCGCGCGCTCTCGTTACAAAGGACCTGACCCATCGCTATGGCGAGCGGGTTGCGCTCGACCAGGTCTCGCTCGAAATCGCTTCCGGAGAAATCTTCGGCCTCCTCGGACCGAATGGCGGGGGCAAGACGACCCTCTTCCGCATTCTTTCCACTCTCGTTAGGCCAACGAGCGGTAGGGCCCGCATCCTCGGGTTCGATCTCGGGCGCGAGACGGAGGCATTGCGCGGCAAGCTCGGCGTGGTTTTCCAGGCGCCGAGTCTCGATAAGAAATTGAAGGTGCGCGAAAACCTCGCGCACCAGGGGCACCTCTACGGCCTGGCCGGTGCCGCGCTGCGCGCGCGCATCGATCATCTTCTGATCGAATTCAACCTGCGCGATCGGGCGAACGACCTCGTCGAGACGCTTTCCGGCGGGCTGCAACGGCGGGTCGAGATCGCTAAGAGTCTGCTCCATCGTCCCCAGCTCCTCCTGCTCGACGAACCTTCCACCGGGCTCGATCCCGGAGCGCGCATCGATCTCTGGCAAACGCTTTACCGGCTGCGCGATCAACAGAAGGTGACCGTCCTCCTCACCACCCACCTGATGGAAGAAGCGGAGCGCTGCGACCGGGTCGCGATCATCGACCAGGGCCGGATCGTAGCGGAAGGCGCGCCGGAAGATTTGCGGGCCGAGATCGGCGGCGACGTGATCAGCGCGCGCTCCCGTGATGCCACGTCGTTAGGCGAGAAGATTGCGGTGTCGTTAGGCGTGGAAGTCAGCGTCCTGAACGACGAAGTGCGAATGGAGCATCCGGATGGCGCCAGCTTCATTGCCCGCCTCGTACAGAAGTTCCCGGGCGAGATCGACTCCGTCACCCTGGCCAAGCCGACCCTGGAAGACGTCTTCATTGCCCGGACCGGCCATCGCCTGAGCGAAGCCGAGGCGGACGCATGATTCGGAACCCGGGTGGGATTCGCACCCGGCGCCGCGCTCTGGTTACAGCTCGAGCGCGGCGATCGCGTCCATCACCCGCTGGCTGAGGCGCGGGTAAACTTCGCGGCCGTTCCCTTCCAGGTCGGCGGCGCTAAAGTAGAGTGGTTCGCCGACGACGATCGTGATGGGGCAAAAACGCAGACGGCTACCGCCGCGCGGCAAAGCCTCGTGCGCGCCGAAGATTCGCATCGGCACAACGGGGGCGAGCGTTTTCGCGATCACAAAACCGATCCCGGGCTGAGGCGGCTGCAGATTCCCATCGAGCGTGCGCGAGCCTTCCGGGAAAACAAGCGTGCCGTGGTTGGCGCGCAGGATGCGAATGATAGCCTTGAGCGCGCTCCGATCGCCCCCTTCCTGGTCGACCGGGATGACGTTGAGTTTGGGCAGGAGCCAGCCCAGGACCGGCACCTCGAGGAGCGATTTGCGGGCGAGAAAATAAATGGCGCGTCGGGAGCCGATCCCGGCAAAGGGCGGGTCGAGATAGCTTTGGTGATTCATCGCCAGGATGACCGGACCATCCTGGATGATGCGTTCGGGATGAATCACGCGAAAACGAAAGAAGATCCGCGCGACGAAGCGGGTGAGGTGATAGATCGTGAAATACCAGGGATTCACCGCGCGCTCGTCAGGCCTTTCAGCTTCAGGCGGCCGATGATTTCGCCGACCACGCCGTCGATCGTGAGGTTGGAGCTGTCGATAACGTGCGCGTCCTCGGCGATGATGAGGGGCGAGGCGCGGCGCGAAGAATCGGCCTCGTCCCGCGCGCGGATGCGGTCGCGCTGGCCCTGCGCGGCGCGGCGGCGAAGACGAATCTCGGGCGAAGCGTCGATGTAAAACTTGAAAGGCGTCTCCGGAAAAACGACCGAGCCAATGTCGCGCCCTTCCATGACGAGGTCGTTCTTTTCGGCATAACGACGAAGATGTTCGACCAGAATTTCGCGCACCCGCGGAACGCTGCTGACTAACGACACATTTTCGTTCACCCGATCGTCGCGCAGAAAGGGTTCGGGATCGACCCCGTCGATCAGCAGGACTGATTCGTTGCCGCGCAATTCGCAGACGAGCGGGGCGTGCTGCGCCAGTTGTTCGATGGCGGCGGTATCGTCCGGGGGGAAGCCGCGCTCGAGCACGAGCCAGGTCATGGCGCGATACATCGCGCCGGAGTTGACATAGACAAAGCCGAGCCGGCGCGCCAGCTCGCGGGCCACACTGCTCTTGCCGGAGGCGGCGGGACCGTCGATCGCGATGACCTCATGGGCCGCCGGCGAGTTCATGGCAGGACCGGCGGCGGGCCGCCTATTCCTCCTCCACCCGCGCGGGGGAGAGCGAGCTGATGACCGGCGTCGTGGTGCGAAAGGCTTTCGGGTTCGCCAGCTCGTCCAGCATTTTCTCAAAACCGGGATACGAAGTCGCAACGCAGTCGACATCCTGAATCACGGTCTCGCCCTCCGCGAACAGGCCCGCGACCGCGAAGGCCATCGCGATGCGGTGATCGCCAAAGCTGGAAAGATGCGCCCCGTGCAAAGGAGCGCGACCGTGAATTTCGAGCCCGTCGCTCAACTCGACGACCTGCGCGCCCATCGAACGGAGGTTGTGCGCGATGGCGGCGATGCGGTCGGTCTCCTTGACCCGCAGCTCCTGGGCCTGGCGGATGATGGTCGTGCCGCGGGCCAGCGCGCCCGCGACAGCCAGGATCGGCAGTTCGTCGATCAAGCCCGGGACTTCCTTCCCCTGGATGACGGTCCCCTTGAGATTCGCGCCCATGACTTCGAGGATGCCGCGCGGCTCGACCTGGTCCACGTCCTCGATCGCTTCACGCACTTTCGCCCCCATCCGGACAAGGACCCCGAGAATCCCGGTGCGGGTTTCATTCAAACCGACGTCCCGGACGAGAAGATGACCCCCCGGCTGAGCGGCAGCCGCGACGAGCCAGAAGGCGGCGGAGGAAATGTCGCCCGGGATACTGAAGTCGCGCGACTCCGGCACGTGGTCGCCAAAGACGCTCACTCCCTCCTCGTCCTTGTGGCTGCGAACCAGAAAATAATTGAGCATCAACTCGGTGTGATTGCGGGTCGCGACCGGCTCGATCACGGTTGTTTTCCCCTTGGCAAAAAGGCCGGCGAAAAGGATCGCGCCTTTCACCTGCGCGCTCGCGACCGGCGACGAATATTTGATTCCGTGGAGGGAGGCGCCCTCGATCCGCAATGGGGCGGCGTCATGTTCTCCTTCCGCCTCGATCTTTGCTCCCATCAGGCGCAGCGGTTCGAGGATGCGCCCCATCGGGCGCTTGGAGAGCGAGCCGTCGCCGACGAGGCGGCTCTTGAACGGCTGCCCGGCGAGGAGCCCGGCGAGGAGGCGCATGGTGGTGCCGGAGTTGCCGCAATTAATCGGGCCATTGGGGGCCGCGAGGCGGCGGCGCTGGCCGTGCACGATGAGCACCTCGGGCTCTGGTTGTTCGATCGGGATCCCGAGCGAGCGCATCGCGAGGACGGTCTGCATGCAATCGGTGCTGCGCGAAAAACCGCGCAGGACGCAGGGGCCGTTGGCGAGGGAGGCGATGAGGACGGCGCGATGCGAGATGCTCTTGTCGCCGGAGACGGTAATCTCGGCTTCGAGCCGTGCCGCGCGCTTTATCCGAATCTCGTCCATGGTGTCAGAGGTCCCCGCTCCCCAAAGACGAGAAGAATCTCAAGTTGCGCGCAAATGTCCAGCGCGGCGGCGCACGAGTCGGGCGCGGCTGCTCTCCAGACGCCGGGAGGACAAACCAGGCTGACTCGTTAGGGGACGAGAAAGATCTTATTCGTGTAGGGATCGCGCACTTCGGTCCCGGGAGGGAAGCCGCGCACGTCGACATATCCCTGGTTAGGCGCGTAGGGGCTGGTGACAAAGCCGGGTTTGTTAGGCACTGGCACCCCGTAGGGAATGTCGCCCTTGGTCTGCGCGACGCTCCCGGCGGGGGGAGCGGTGCTCTGCGGCGCGGGGGAGGCAAGATAATCGGGCGTGGGCGAAGGCTGCGGCTGCTCGAACGGCTGCTGGACCGGCGGGGGCGCCGTCTGGTAGGTGGCCACAGGCGGACGCGGCGACGGCGGGGCGGGTTCGGAACAGGCGGTGATGAAAAGGGCGGTGAAGAGCGCGAGCGAGATCGATAGTTTCATAGAGCTTGAGCGTTGGACCGTCTGCCAGTTTTCTAATTCATTCGGCCGGGAGTGACAAAACTTATTTGCATCCTCGTCTCCCGGCGCAAATTCCCTTCCCGACAAAAATACAAATTCAGAGGAGCTTCTTTTCGAATCAAAAAAAGATGGTGCGGGAAAAAGAAGAGATCCTCGTGATCGACGACGACCGGGCGAGCCGCCGGATGCTGGTGCGGGCGCTGGCCGACGCGGGCTACGATTGCCGCGAGGCGAGCGGCGGGGTGGAGGCGCTGGAAATGCTGCACGCCGCGGCTCCTTCGCTCCTCCTGCTTGATTTTCACATGCCGGGACTGAACGGCGCCGAAGTCCTCGGCCGCTTGCGGGCCGACGAGGATCCCGCGATCGCGCAATTGCCCGCCATCATGCTGACGGGGGACGGCGGCGAGGAAAGCGAGGTGCGAGGCCTGGAAGCGGGCGCGAATGATTTCGTGACCAAACCGATCAACCTCCCGGTCCTGCGGGCGCGGATCGAGACGCAGTTGCGCCTCCAATCGCTCCGCCGGCAGTTGCAAAAGCAGAATACCGAGCTGGAGGCGTGGCGGGAAAATCTTGAGCGCGATCTGGCGGCGGCCCGGCTCACCCAGCAATCGCTCATCCCGCAAAAGCCGCCAACGTTGCCGGGCTGGGAAGTGGCGGCGGTCTATCGACCGGTTATCCAGGTGGGGGGCGACCTCTATGGCTGGCTGCGGATGAGGGATCAGCGCACGCTCTTCTGGATAGTGGACGCGACCGGGCACGGCGCGGCGGCAGCTTTGCTCACGACCCTGGCGAAATTGCTTTTCCATCACGGCAGCGTCGAGCACGCGCGCCCGGCGCAAATCATGGAGGCGGTGAACAACGATTTCCGGAGCATTTTCGGCGCGCGCTCTTTCATGACCGCGATGTGCGTGGCGCTCGACGCGGAGCGCGGGCGGGCGAGCGTGGTGGGAGCGGGCCATCCCCCGCTCGTCGTGATTCGAGCGGCGGGGGCAGCGGAATTGATCGCCTCCAACGCCCCGCCGTTAGGCTTGCTCGAGCGCTCGCAATTTGAGGAGACGGCGATCGACCTGCAAGGCGGCGACGGATTTGTCCTCTACACCGACGGCCTCTGCGGTCACTCGCGAAACGGAGGCGAGCCCTGGACGCCGGAACGTCTGCGGACGCTCCTGACTAACGAACGGGGGAGCGCCCAGGGACTGTTGCAGAAGGTGCTGGAGCGAATCGGGCCGGGCGAGGAAGCGCCCTTGGCGGATGATTTGGCGGCGCTGGTGGTGCGTCGGATGGATTCCTGAGGGCGCAATTTTTTTTCTACAGAGGAGAAATTTAGTATTGCTCTCCCGCGGAGCAGCGATTAATCAGCCTTTATGCCCAAAACCACAGCCAAGAAGACACCCTCGAAACGCAAGCCGAACGCAGCTTTCATGAGACCCGTCCAGCCGGACGAAAAGCTCGCAGCCGTTGTCGGCTCGAAACCACTCCCGCGCTCGGAACTAACGAAGAAGCTCTGGGATTACATTAAGAAGAACGGCCTGCAGGACAAAAAGAAGCGGACGCAGATCAACGCCGATGAAAACATGCGCCCGGTTTTCAATGGCAAGAGCCAAGTGAGCATGTTCGAAATGACCAAGCTCGTCTCGGGTCATTTGAAGTAGTTTTCTCGCCTAACGAATCATAGCCTGACGGCTGGTCCGGGGGCAATTTTTTCTCGCCCGCGAGCGGAATCACCTGTTCGCGGGCGCTCCCCTGTACTGGCGCGGCGCGGATTTCTTGCGGAAAGGCCGGCTCTCGGCGAAGGGTTGAAGGTGAAGACATTTCGAGTTGCGGCGCTCACCCTCCTCCTCGGCCTGCTCGGCCTCGGCTCGACGCGAGCGGAGGCCACCTGGCTGACCGATTTCCAAAAGGCCCAGGCGGAGGCGAAGGCCGGGCACAAATTGATCCTCCTCGAATTCACCGGCTCCGACTGGTGCATCTGGTGCATGCGGCTGGAGGCGGAAGTTTTTTCGCGGCCGGAATTTGCCGACTTTGCGAAGAAGAACCTCGTCCTGGTGCGGGCGGATTTTCCGCGGGCCAAGCCGTTGAGCGCTGAAGTGCGCAAACAGAATCAGGAACTGGCGCAGCGTTACGATGTCGATGGGTTCCCGACGATTGTCGTCTTGAGCGGGGAGGGGAAGCAGGTCGGCCTGCTCGGTTACATGCCGGGGGGACCGGGGCCGTTCCTCGACGAGCTGAAGAAGCTCCCGAAGAGCTAGCGCGGCCAGCGCTCCCCCAGCTCAGGATTGTCATCCGGAGCCCCGAACGCTTTCGGGGCGAGGGACCTCACCTCGCTCTCCTTCCCCATTTCCAAATGGGGCACTGGCATTAAACGGGTAGCTTCGCCCAGCGAAGCATCCCCCTTCGTCAGCTTCCGTTGAACGCTTTTTGCAGCGCGTCGGAAAGTTCGCGACGGGTAAAGGGCTTGGGCAGTGCGCCGCGAAACCCGTAGGAGAGGAATTCCGAAAGGGCCGCTTCATCGGAGTAGCCGCTGCAAATGATGGCGTTGACTTTCGGATCGATGCTGCGCAGACGCTCGATCGTCTCGACTCCGCCGAGACCTCCGCGGACGGTGGCGTCGAGGATGACGGCGCGAAAATTCTCGCCTTTGCGCGCCGCGCGCTCGTAGATCCGAACCGCTTCCGAGCCATCCGGGACCGCCGTCACTTCGTAACCCATGGTCGAGAGCAATTCGGAAGTCAGCTCGCGGATGGCCGATTCGTCGTCCATGACGAGGATCCGCTGGTGATGGTAAGGGAGCGACTGGTCGTTAGGCTGGAGCGGATCGTGCACCACCTTGCCGCTCGTGGCCGGGAGATAAAAGGCAAAGGTGGCGCCGGCCGGCGAATTTTTCTCGAGATGAAGAAAACCGCCATGTTTGCGGATGATCGAATAACTGATGGCGAGACCAAGGCCGCTGGAGGAGGACTTGGTCGTGAAGTAGGGATCGAAAATTTTCGCGACCAGATCGGGCGCAACCCCCGGGCCGTGATCGCTGATCGTGACCTTGATGTAGCGGCCGGCGGCGAGCGGCAGGCCGCCCTTTTCGTCGAGCTGCACGTTCTCGGCGCAAAGGTCGACGTAGCCTCCGTTAGGCATTGCTTCCCGGGCGTTGATCATGAGCGCGTTCACGACCTGCTCGACCTGCCCGACGTCGATCTCCGCCTTACCGAGATGATCTTCGATCTCGATCGAGGCCCGCAATTTCGATCCATGGAGAGAAAACTCCGCCGCATGCTGGAGGAGGTCGGCGACGGAGGCGACTTTCTTCAAGGGCGAGCCCCCCTTGGAAAAAGTAAGGAGCTGACTGGAAAGGCGAGCGGCGTGCTGGGCTGCCTGGCCGGCTTTGGCGAGGAAGGAAAGGAGATTGCCACTGTGGCTCGGGGCATCGAGCTGGGCGAGGCCGATGTTGCCCGAGATGACGGTGAGAATGTTGTTCAAGTCGTGAGCAATGCCGCCGGCGAGCGTGCCTAACGACTCGAGTTTGCTTGTCGTGAGGCGCTCGTCCTCCGCCTGTTTGCGATCCGTGATGTCGCGGAAGAAAACGGAAATCCCACCCCCGCTGGGATAGGAGTGGACTTCGAACCAGGCTTTGCCCTGGGTCCCAAAGGCTTCGAATTCGATCGCGACCTGTTCGCGCATCACCTTGCGGTAATTTTCCTCGAAGATCGTCCCGATAAGAGCGGGGAAATTCGTCCAGAGATTTTTCCCGAGGAGCACTTCCCGTTTCGCGCCGATCATGACCTCGGCTTGGGCGTTGAGGTAGGTAAAATTCCAATCTGTATCGACCGCGAAAAAGCCGTCGCTCGTTTTCTCCAGAATATCGGTCATCCGCCGGGCCGAATCCTGGAGGGCGATGCGGGCGTGATTGCGTTCCTCCAGCTCCCGGATGTGACGTTCGGCGACGGAAAGGCGGACGCCGAGACGGCGGGCATCGAGCGGCTTGCTGAGATAGTCGTTGGCCCCCGCGGCGAGCGCCTGCTCCAGATCTTCAGCATCGGAGCGGGCGGTCACGAGCAGGATATACATCTCGTCGCCATTCGGCTGTGCCCGCAGGTCGCGGCACAGATCAACCCCACTCTTGCCCGGCAGCATCCAGTCGAGGATGAGAAAAGGGAATTTTTCCCGCGCCAGCTCGACTTCGGCCTCCTCGGCACTGGCGCAGTCCACGACCTCGTGGCCCCGCTTTTCGATCAGCAGCCGCAGATTGCGCCGGCTATCGGGATGATCTTCGATGAGAAGAATTTTCATGTTTAAAAACCCTCCCACTCGGACCTTGCGGTCCCGGCTGGGTGAGCTTGAATGGGAGAGAGGCTCGCCCGGGTGTTATGTCAGAGCAGGAAAACTGCCAATTATCGGCAGAAGCTCGCAAAATCTCCGCCGTTTGGCTCCCTCTCTCACCCAGGGAAAGGGCCGCTCTCTTGCGTTGATTGGCTGCTCTGCTAGGTACAGCGCATCTCTTTTACCGTGAAATCGCCGCCCATGGCTTCCTTGCGCCTCCTTCTTTTTGCCGGTCCCCTTTCGCTCTGTCTCGCTGGTTGTCTGACCGCGCAGACTCCCTCGCCGCCTCAGGCTCCGCCCACCGCCGGCCCGGTCGTCCCGGCGGCGAGCCCGGGCGGGAGTCCTCCGATCAGCTACAGCGCCGTGCATGTGACTGGGCCCTACATTGCGATGACTTTCGACGACGGCCCAAGCGCAAAGCTCACCCCGGAGCTACTCGATATCCTGGCCGCCCATCACATTCACGCGACCTTTTTCGTCATCGGCAAAAACGCCGCGGAGCACCCCGAGATCCTGCAACGGGCGGTGCGCGAGGGCCACGAGATCGGCAACCACAGTTGGTCCCATCCCGCTTTTGCAAAAATGCGCGAGGATAGGGTTCGAGCCGAGCTCCAAAAAACGGACGACGCCATCCGCGCCGCCATCGGCACCCGACCGGTCCTGATGCGGCCGCCCTACGGCTCCATCACCGCTCGGCAAAAACAATGGATCCACGCCGACTTCGGCTACCGCACGATTCTCTGGGATGTCGATCCGCTCGATTGGAAACGGCCCGGCCCTGCGGTTGTGACGAGCCGGATCGTGAAGGAAACGCGCCCGGGCTCGATTGTTCTCTCGCATGACATTCATCCCGGCACGATCAAAGCGATGCCCGCGACCTTCGATCAGCTCGAGGCGAAGGGATTCAAGTTCGTCACCGTCTCGGAGTTGATCGCCATGGGCAAACCAATGGCGCCGAAACAGCCGGGCGACGAAGGGCCGACGCCTCTCGCATCGCCGACTAGCAGCCCCGCTGCGACGATCCCGATGGCCTCGCCGGTGCCGGCCCCGGCTCATCCGTAGGCGCCGGCATGGTCGCCGACCTATACCTTCAGTTACGCACCCGGACGGAGGCGGCACTCGCCTCTCTCCTCAGGCTGGCGGCGGACATGCAGCGCGAGCCGCACATGCTCGACACTCTCCAAAACATGCTCAAGGACGTGCGCGAGCCACTTCTCTTTGTCGTGGTCGGGGAGGTGAAAGCGGGCAAGTCCTCCCTCCTCAACGCGCTTTTCGGGCAGGAATTTTGCAAGGTGGACGTCCTACCGGCGACCGACCGGATTTACATTTTCAAGCACGGCTCGAAGGAACAAACAGTCGATGTCTCCGAGCAGGTGACGGAGCGCTACCTGCCGATCGCTTTTCTGGCGGACTTCAACATCGTCGACACCCCCGGCACCAACACGATGGTGGCCGAGCACCAGACGATCACGGAAAACTTCATCCCGCGGGCCGACCTCGTTCTTTTCGTTTTCTCAGTCATCAACCCGTGGGGCGCGTCCGCCTGGGAGCTGCTTCGTTTCGTGAACCAAAAATGGCTCAAGAACATCGTCTTCGTTCTCCAACAGGCCGACCTGCGCGACCCGCGTGAGGTCGAGGTGATCGAGCAACATCTGCGCGACACGGCGAACGAAAAACTCGGCTTCGCGGCCCCGATTTTCCCGGTTTCGGCCCGGAAGGCGTTTCTCTCCCGCACCTCGGGCGTGGACAAGGAGCGGCTCTGGAAAGAGAGCCGCTTCGCGCCACTCGAGGCGCACATCAGTCGGATGGTTGACGAATCGAGACACGGTCTGCCCAAGCTCATGACTACCTGCCAGACCGCAACGGTAATTCTGGCCGATACCGCCTCCCGCGTGCGCAACATCCTTACGACGATCGTGCGCGACGAAGAACAGCTCGGCCGGCTGGATGCCATTCTCGCGACGCGCAAAGAGCAAACGATGCGGCAGGTGGGCGGCTTCCTGCGCGGGATCGAGCAGGCCTGCCGGCGCTGCGAAACCGAGGGGCAAGCTTTGCTGGAACACAATCTCTCGTTTTGGCGCACCTGGCGGCTGGTCTTCGGTAAATCGGAGTGGCAGGAGAAATTCCAAGCCGATCTCGAGACCAAGATGCAGACCCTGATTCAGCCCCAGGTTGAAAACGCGCTCCAGCTCCTCGAGACCGATCTGCGCAGTCTTTGGCCGCAGTTGCAGGACACGATCGAGAGCCAGTTCAAGGGCGATTCCAGGATGCAGCTCAGCCAGACGATTCCGGATTTCGCGCGGCAACGGCGCGAGCTGCTGGGGGCGATCGAGCTCACCCTCGTGGAACGGGTCGCCGGTCGCGGGATGGAAGCGCAGCTCGAGCGGATGTTTCGCGAGACCGCGACCTGGTTGCGTTTCCCGGCCGGGGTGGCGGCGGCGGGCGGGATCGTGACCGTGATCGCCGCTATGAGCAGCGCCGCGGTCGCGGATATCACCGGCATCGTCGCGCTTTCGGCCGCCGCGCTCGGCACGTTCGTCGCTTTCGGACGGCGGCGGAAAATCCTGGCCGAATACCACCGGCAGATGGAGGCCAAGCGCGAGGAATTGGTGGCCGCGATCGACCAGCAATTGCGCCATGCGATCGACCTTTTCTACGCCGAGATCGGCTCGGCCTTCCAGCCGCTCCGCGCCTTTTGCACGGCGGAGCGGAAGCGGTACGACCCGCTCCTCAATCGGGTGCGCGAAATCGAGAAAAGCTTTGCCGAATTATCAACCGAGCTGGCCAGAAGCCGTTAGGCCAACAGGCTACTTCTTCGCCTTTTTCCTAGTCGAATACTGCTCGGCCAGACGCTGCTCGGTCTGGCGGCGGGCGATGACGAAATTGTTGTTATCGCCGTAATTCCGCCACGGGCCCGGCGGCACATCGCGCACTTCGACAAATTGCCAGTCGGTCAACGAAGTCTGCCCGAGGCCGAGATAGTCGCGCACCGCCGGCGAGACATCGAGCCCTGCGCCATGGTTCAGGTTCGGCTTTGGACGCTCGTTGCGGAAAACATACTGGTAATGATCGGTCCGGAACGGCCCGCAATCTTCCCACTGCGCGTAGCAGACGCGGTTACCGCGGCGGATGGCGATCCAGCGATCTTTGCAGACGGAATGGCCCTGCTGCACTAAGGCCTGCCGGAACCACGGCACCACGATCGGCGCTTCCGGTTTGAACTGCCCGTGCGAGACGTCATTGTAGGGCAGGGCGCAGTAAAACGGATTCTGCCGCGGGATGAAATTAATCGGGATGTAATCGTGCCGGCGCGACGGGTCGGGATTGTCGTAGCCGCCGTAGTTGCGAGTCCAATCCGGGTCCCAGGAACTTTTATGATTCGGCACCGGATTGTTGGCCGTCGCGTTCTCGCCGATCCAGAAAATCGTCGTCACAATATCCGTTTTCCACGGATAACGAGAGGTGGAAAAGCGCGAGGTGGTCGGGACGAACACCTGCGGCTCGACCTTGAGCAGGGCCTGGGCGCGCAGTTTCATCGCGTAACGAGCGAAATCAGCGCTGCTTTCGTAGGGCGACTGGGCGCGAACAGCGCTCGCCGCCAGCGTGAGGCCGGCCGCGACGGCCGCGAGAAATCTTGAGGTTGCCGGCATTTCCACCATCCGTTCTACACAAACCGGCTCTTTGGGCAAGTCTGTTGTTCCATGACTGGTTTTCAGCACGATCCATTCCAGAAACTCGCTCCGCTCCGGTTCAGCAGCGTGTCCCGGCGGAAGCTTTCGCCGCCGATTTCCGGATAATCCATCGTGTAATGCAAGCCCCGACTCTCTTTGCGACTGAGCGCGGAGTCGACGATCAAGGCCGCTGCCGTCGCCAGATTTCGCAGCTCGAGCAGGTCAACTGTTATCCGGAAATTCCAGTAAAATTCCTGAATCTCGCGCTGCAAATTGCGCAGGCGCGCACTCGCCCGTTGCAGGCGCTTGTCGGTTCGCACGATCCCGACATAATCCCACATCAGGCGCCGGATCTCGTCCCAGTTGTGATAGATCACGACCAGCTCGTCGACATCCTGCACTTCGCCCGGTTTCCATTCCGGCAGGAAAACCGATCCAGCCGGATGGGCCGGCGGGCGGCTCCGGACGAGCGCTTCGCAGGCGCGGTGCGCGATGACCAGACCCTCGAGGAGCGAATTGCTCGCGAGGCGATTGGCACCGTGCAAACCGGTGCAGGCGACCTCGCCGATCGCGTATAATCCCGGCAGGCTGGTCGCGCCGTCGATGTTCGTCTTGATGCCGCCGCACTGATAGTGGGCCGCAGGCACGACGGGGATGGGCTCCTTCGCCATATCGATCCCGAAGCGCAGACAGGTCTCGTAAATGCGGGGGAAGCGCTCCTCTAAAAACTCGCGCGGTTGCTGCGTGATATCGAGATATACGCATTGCGCTCCGGTCCGTTTCATCTCGGCGTCGATCGCCCGCGCCACGATATCGCGCGGGGCGAGTGAGCCGCGCGGATGGACTTTGGCCACGAAATCTTCGCCCTTGGCGTTGCGCAAAATCCCGCCTTCACCGCGTACCGCCTCCGAGATGAGAAAGGAAGTCGCCTGCGGATGAAAAAGGCAGGTGGGATGGAATTGGATGAATTCCATGTTGGCGATGACCGCTCCCGCCCGCCAGGCCATCGCGATCCCGTCGCCGGTCGCGATCGCGGGGTTGGTCGTGTAGAGATAGACCTTCCCGCAACCGCCGGTCGCGAGGAGGAGACGATCAGTCCGGATCGTTTCGACGGTGCCGGAAATTTCATCCAACACATAGACGCCGAGGCAATGGTCCTCGGTCGCAAAGCCGAGTTTCGCGGCCGTGATGAGATCGACCGCCATGTGATTCTCGAAGAGCACAATTGCAGGCGATTGCTGCGCGGCGCGCAAAAGCGTGGTCTCGATCTCGTAGCCGGTGACATCGTGGACGTGGAGGACGCGCCGCTTCGAGTGCCCGCCTTCGCGCCCGAGATCGAGCTCGCGATGCCCGGAGACGTCGCGCTCGTCGAAGTGCAGACCGAGCTCCATCAATTCCTGAACCCGGGCCGGCCCTTCCTTTACCACCGTCTCGACTGCGACCGGATCGCACAGGCCCGCCCCCGCCTCGATCGTGTCGCGAATGTGCAAATCGAACGAGTCCTCGCCGCTCGTCACGCAGGCCACGCCACCCTGCGCCCAGGCGGTATTCGAATCGACCCCTTTGCGCTTCGTGATGATCGCGACCCGGCCGTGTTTGGCCGCTTTGATCGCAAACGTCAGGCCGGCAATTCCGCTCCCGATGACGACGAAATCGAACTCCTTCATCCGAGCAGAATGTGGTCGATCAGGCGCGTCTGCCCGAAGAAGAGGGCGACCGCGAGGAGCGAGCGCGGCTCAATCGTTAGGCGCGGTTGCAGATCGTCCGCCCCCACGATCTCCGCATAATCGATCTGCGCGAGAGGCGCCGACTCGATTCTTTTCCGGACCGCTGTGACGACCACGCGCGCCGAGTTTTCCTGCGACTGCGCCGCCTCGAGGAGCGCGGCCCGGATGACCGGCGCCTGGGCGCGTTCCTCAGGGCTGAGATATTGATTGCGTGAGCTCAGGGCCAGCCCATCCGCTTCCCGCACGGTTGGCCCGGCGATGATTTTGATCGGGAAATCGAGATCGCGCACCATCCGGCGGATGATCGCGAGTTGCTGAAAATCTTTCTCGCCAAACACCGCCGCCTCCGGCGCGAGGAGATGAAACAACTTCGTCACCACCGTTGTAACCCCACGAAAATGGCCCGGTCGCGAAGCGCCGCAGAGCCGTTCGGAAAGGGCTGTCTCTTCGACAAAGGTCGAACGATCCTCGAAATACATTTCGTTAGGCAAAGGACGAAAAACCAGGTCGACACCCTCCGCCCGGCAGACTGCGATGTCCGCTGATTCCGGCCGTGGATAGCGCGAAAAATCGGAACCGGGTTCGAATTGGAGCGGATTGACAAAAATGCTCACCGCCAGCTCTCCCTGCGCGCCGGCGTGTTCCCGCGCCAACCGAATGAGCGAGACGTGACCGGCATGGAGCGCCCCCATGGTAGGGACCAAGACTCGGCGCCCGCGAGGGAGGGCGGTGTGGGCGCGCAGTTCTGCAACGGTGGTGACAACTTTCATCTATTCGACGCGAGGAGGCTCCAGCCAAATGGCCTGTCGGGCAAAACGAAAGCGGCGATGCGCGAAATCGCGCCAGCCAGCGGCCCGCGCAAGAGCTTCCAGTTCGCGGAAGGAAAAGGAACGGGCCACTGAAACGCGGGCGTCGTTCCGCGTCATCGCTTCGCGAAAGATGAAAGTGGTGAGCAAATGGACGCTGATCTTGGCAAACCAACTGCGGCGCAGATCGGCGACGAGAACGAAGCGGCGCGAAAGTTCGGCGCAACGCCGCAAGAGGCTCACCGCTTCCTCCTCACTGAAATGATGTAAGGCGAGAGAAAAAAGCACGAGATCGTATCCGTGGGCCTCGCCGAAGTGATGGACGTCGGCGCAATGAAAACGGATTTCGGGAAATCCGACGCTCAACTGGCGCGCGATCTCGACCGTGGAGGCCTGTAGATCAACCGCGTCAATTTCAACCGTCGCGCGCACCCGGCGGGCGAAGTCGACCACGATGCGGGGGATGTCGCCCGAGCCGGTCGCGAGATCGAGGACCCGCAGCCTGTCGTTAGGCCGAATCCAGCGCCGGAGAAAATACCGCACCAGGCGATAACTCCCAAAGTAGCGATTGAGCGTTCGCAGATTGCGCAGGTCGGAGATCAACTCCTCCGTCACCGGCTGCGGCCGGTCCATCCATTCCGGCTCCGCCGGATCGAAGCGCCGCTTCATTCTCTGTAGCGGCGGTCTATGACCGCCGCGGGCGTGAATCCCAGGAAAGGCGTTCGGCGCTCATAGAGCGCCGCTACAGGGCGAGGAATTTCTGCCACGAATCTGGCAGCGGCGCGCTCTCGACCTCGCTCGCGATGCGCCCTTCAAATTCCGCTTTGAAAGAGGTGCTCGTGCCGTAGACCATGATCAGATCCTCCGAGCCCTCGACCCGAATGGCGTGCGCCACCCCCGCTGGAATGACGACCGCGGCATTGTTAGGGCCGCGGTGCTCGTCGCCGTCGATGAAGAGCCGCATCGTCCGGGCCGGCATCCCGGCGCGCGCTTCACGCAGGATCATTTCCGCCCGCCCTTGCGCGAAAAACATCACGTCCCATTGCTCCTCGTCGTAGCGCCGCAGGGAATAATTTTCCGGCTCGGTGACAAACAGACGCTGAAACCATTCGTTAGGCGAACTCCCCTCCGGCACGCTCGGCGGATGGACGTGGAATCCTTTCGCAGTCTGGGCGAACATCCGCGCGGCCGACCATTGCTGCGGCCAGAGGCCGATTTTCGCCAGCGGCCCTTCATCACGCCGGGCAAATTCCCCAAACGATCCGCGATGCCGCTGCGGATAAATCGTGCGGGCAAAAATCTCGACACCGGGAATCCAGGCTTGCGTGATTTCCGCCGCCGCCCGATCCGCCCGGGCCAGTTGACCGACCTCGATCCCGGTCTGCGCGATGCGCTGGCCGAGTGAGCCCGGATTATAATCGCGCTCCACCAGCGCGGCCTGCACCCGTGGGGAAAGGCCCTGCCAGCGCGTTGTTTTTTCTCTCTCCATCGAAGCTATCTGCCTAACGAAAAATCGGCCCGTTCCCGGGAAAGGTTGGGATTGTAATAGGGATCGTGCTCCAGATATTCGGGCCAGCGCTCCCGGATCACCTCGGTCTCGAGCGGCTCGCCGCTCCGCCGCCGCGAGGCCGACTCGTGGTGATACAGCTTGGCGAAGGGCGTGTAAACGATCAAATAACCGGCCCGTCGCATTTTCAGGCAAAGATCGACATCGTTGAAAGTGACCGGCAGTTGCTCCTCGTCAAACCCGCCCACCTCTTCAAAAACCTCGCGCCGGGTGAGGAGGCAGGCGCCCGTGACCGAGCTGTAGTTGCGCGTCACCTGGAGCTGGCGCGAGACCCCGGGCGCATCGGCCGGGAAATGACGAAAGGCATGTTCCGCGATCCCGCCGACTCCGAGGACGACGCCGGCGTGCTGCACCGTGTCGTTAGGATAAAGCAGTCGCGCCCCGACCGCGCCCACCTCCGGCCGCTGCACATGTTCCGCCATGACGGTGAGCCATTCGCTCTCGATCACTTCGACGTCGTTGTTCAGGAAAAGGAGCCAAGGGCTGGTCGTTTGTTCGACGGCCAGATTGTTGAGAGCCGAAAAATTGAACGGGCCGCTGAAATGGAGGAGCCGATGCTCGAAGTAGCGGAAGTATTCTCGCGCCTCATCCGAGCTGCTCTCATTGTCGACCACGATGATCTCGTAATTCGGATAGCTCGTCTTAGAGGTGATACTGGCGATGCAGCGCGAGAGGAGATCGATCCGGTCGCGCGTCGCGATGATAATGGAAATGCGCCGCGTCTCGCGCAGCTCGCGTTTCACCCAGTAGGCATGGGTGTTCCAATCGACCGTGACGTGGCCCCGTTCGCCCCGCCGCTCGAGATGGCTCTCGACCGCGCGCCGGCCCGCTTCGAGTGCGAGCGGCTTGCGCCGGATGTTGTCCGACGTGGAGGTCTCGCTCCGGCGCCAATGATAAAGAATGCGCGGCAAATGGTGGATCCGGGTCGTCAGCTCGGTCACGCGCAAGAAAAGGTCGTAGTCCTGGGCGCCATCGAATTCGGTCCGGAACCGCCCTGCCTTCTCCACCACCTCGCGCCGGACGGTGGTGAAGTGGCAGAGGTAATTATAGGAAAGGAGAAAGTCCGGCGACCAATCGGGCTTCAATTGCGGCGCGGCCAGACCCTCCTCGGTGATCTTGTCCTCGTCGGAAAAAATGAGGTCGGTCTCCGGATTGGTCTGGAGATATTTCACGACCTCGAAAAGGGCATCCGGTTCGAGAATGTCGTCATGGTCGAAGAGACCGACCCACTCGCCGCGCGCGACCTCCAGGCCGGAATTGGAAGCGGCGGAAATCCCGCCGGTGCTGTCGCGTCGCACGACCAGGATGCGCGGATCGCGGCCCTCGAGCTCCGCCAGCAGAGCGACGGTCTCGGCCAGAGCGGAGCCGTCGTCGACCAGGAGTAGCTCCCAGTTTTCATAAACCTGTTGCACGACCGATTCGATTGCTTCCTTCAGCCATTGCGCCGGTGTGTTGTAGACCGGGGTGATGATGCTGATGAGCGGGCGGTAGGCAAATCCGCGGGCGGCGTTGCGGGCCTCGGCTAGCTCTTCCTCCGAGGGGCGGCGGGCCTGGAGCCATTTCTGGTATTCGTTAGGCGTGAGGGCCGGATTTCGGGCCGCATCCGGACGGCCAAATTGTTTGCGTAATTCCCGGATCAGCTTTTGCGGGAGACGATAGGGCGCGAGCAGGACCTGGCCGACTTTGCGCTCCGGCGATTTGCGCAGAGCCTGTTTCTCCGCCTTGATCTGCTTCAGCTCGCGCTTCGCCTGCTTGAGCTTGAGCACCTTTTCCTCCAGCCGAGCGATGTGACGGTCGGCCGCCTCCAGCTCCGCCATTCGGGTGCGCAAAGTCCGTTGCAATCCGCGGAGCTGCGCATTGACCCGGGCGAATCCGGTTTCGACTTCGGGGAGGAGGGTGTCAACCGAAGCGGCCTTGTTCCGGTCGAGCCGGAGCGCTCCTGGATCGATCTCGACAATGTCGCTGTCGTAAATCGGAAAAAAACCAAACTCGGCCAGGGCCATGACGAGGCGCGGACGCCGTTTCGCCACGTTGGCCCCGGAGCCCGGGATGAGAATGAGGTTATCCGCCAGGCTCGTGAGGCGCTGGAGCGTTGGAATGTCGTTTCCGGATTCGACTTCCGGCGGATAAAACCAGATCGTGAGATCGAAGCGGGGGTTGCTGCCATTTTGCCGGAGCGCATCGAGCTCGGCGATTCCGAAACAGCTCGTGCCTTCGATCCCGTCCTTCTGTTTCGGACCGACGAATTGGCCGGCGTCGCCTCCCACGAAAAGGAGCCGGGCGGGAGCGAACTTGCGCGCGATGAGGCGCGCGAAATCGGAGCGCACGGTTGGGAAATGGCGCGGCTGCACGGGAGCACATTATAATGATTGCAGCCGCTCGCAGGCAAAATTACGGTGCTGCCGCACTCGTTCCGCGCCGTCGCCGGCTGCCCTGCATGGTCGATTTTTGCGTCTATCTCCTCTACCGCGCGGCCCTCGGCCTGATCAACGCGCTGCCGTTACGCGCGGTTTTTCTGCTCGGAAGAGGCCTCGGATCGGTTGTTGGCCTGCTCCTTCCACGATATCGCCGACTCGCCCGCTGGAATGTCGAGATCGCTTTCGGCGAAGAAAAGTCGCGTTCAGAAAAGCTGCGAATTGTGCGGCGCCATTTCCAGTTGCTGGGGGCCAATATCCTGAGCGGAATCAAGCTGAATGCCATGCCCTTGAAAGAGGTCGCGGAGTTGGTTACGACTGAGGGCGAAGAGGAAGTGCGCCGGCAACTGCGGACCGGTCGGCCCGTGGTGGTGGCGATCAGTCATCTCGGCAATTGGGAGTTGTTCGCGCAGATCGTGCCGCATCATTTTGGAAACATCCGCCTCGGCACGGTTTTCCAGAGGCTCGAAAACCGGCATCTTGATCGGTTCGTCAGGCGCCAGCGGGCTCGTTTTGGGATTGCGCTTTTCGATCGCAGTGCGGGCTTCGCTGAAGCAATCCGCCTCCTCCGCGCCGGAGGGATGATTGGCATCCTGAGCGATCAGCATGCCGGCGATCACGGCCTTTGGACACCGTTCTTTGGACGGCTCGCCTCCACCACGCCACTGCCGGCCCTGCTCTGCAAACGGACGGGCGCCGCTCTCGTCACCGCTTCACTGCGCAGCGATGGCCCAGCCAGATGGCGACTCATCTTTAGTCCGCCGCTCGATTTGCCTAACGATACAGTGGAGGCGCTGACCGCGAAAACGAACATCCGGATCGGGGACGACGTCCGGAGTGCGCCCGAAGAATGGTTCTGGGTTCACAATCGCTGGAAGACGCCGCGTCCCAATTTTCTCCTGCAAAAATACAAACGCGGGCTCTTTGTTCCGGAGACGATCGGCGCCGAGGGTCTGAAACCGTTTCGGGTTCTGATCCGCGGGAGCAACTGGCTTGGGGATAGTGTGATCAGTATTCCGGCGGTGCGGGCGATCAAGCGCGGCCGGCCCGACGCGCACCTGACGATTCTCGCCCCGGCCAGGATCGCGGAGGTCTGGCGGTTGGTGCCGGAAGTGGATGTGGTGATTTCGTTAGGCCAGAAATCGGTCTGGGCGGCGGCGCGTCTCCTGAAGCGCGAGCAACCGTTCGATGTCGCGATCGTTTTTCCAGGTTCGCTCCGCGTCGCGCTCGAGCTCTGGCTCGCCGGCGTTCCGCGCCGGGTTGGTTATGCCGGGCATCGCCGGCGCTGGCTTCTGAACCAAGTGGTGCGAAAACCGGAGCGCAACGGGCCGCCCCCGCACCAGTCGGAATACTACCTCGACATTGCTCGCTCGTTAGGCGTGGAGGCCGAGGTGGGCGAGATTGGGCTCGCCGCTCCGGCGCAGCGCGCAGGTCGGATCGGTCTTTGCCCCGGCGCGGAGTACGGCCCGGCCAAGCGCTGGTTACCGGAGCGATTTGCCGAAGTCGCCAGGGCGATCGGCGGGGAGTGGGTGCTCTTCGGGACCGAGAAAGATGCCGAAGTGGGAGCGGAGATTGCGACGGCGATCGGCGATGGGTGTCTCAACCTCATTGGCAAAACGACGCTCAAGGAGTTGATCGATGAGTTGCGCAAGTGCCGCCTGCTCCTGACGAACGACACCGGCACGATGCATCTCGCGACTCTGCTCGGCGTTCCGGTGGTGGCGGTCTTCGGCTCGACCGAACCGAGCCTGACCGGTCCGTTAGGCAACGGGAACCGCGTCGTCAAGCATCAGGTCGAGTGCAGCCCCTGTTTCCTGCGCGAGTGCCCACTCGATTTTCGCTGCATGAAAGCCGTCAGCGCAGTGGAAGTGGCGGAGGCGTTGCGCCAGCTCACGATAACAGGAAATAAAACGCGATGAGGTAGCGCGCCGCGGCTATACCTTCATCACTTCGGCTTCTTTGCGCTCGAAGTGCTCGTCGACCGATTTCACAAAACGGTCGGTCAGCTTCTGAATCTCTTCCTCCATGTCGCGCAATTGGTCCTCGGTCGCTTCCCCCGCTTTCTGCATCTTCTTCGCGTCATCGATGGCTGAGCGCCGATTCGCCCGGACCCGGACGCGCGCTTCCTCCGCCATCTGCTTGAGCGACTTGACCAAGTCCTTGCGCCGTTCCTCGGAAAGCTCGGGAACCGGAAGCCGGATCAGCTTCCCATCGACCAGCGGCGTGATGCCGATTTTCGAGTCCTTCAGCGCCTTCTCGATGTCGCGCACGGTCGCGGCGTCGAACGGTTGGACGACGAGCAGGCGCGGCTCGGGGGTGGTAATTAAGGCGAGTTGCTTCAACTTCATGGCCGAGCCGTAAGCTTCGACGTCGACGTTCTCGACCAGGGCGGGCGAAGCTTTGCCGGTCCGGACACTGGCGAACTCGTGGATCATGTAATCGACGCTTTTTTCCATCGCCACTTCGGCTTCGAGGAGGATTTCTTCGGCGCTCATAAAAGTGCTCAAAGAAAGCTGTGAAGAGGCGGAATCGCAATCGCTAATCGGAGACGAGGGTGCCAATTTTTTTGCCGAGGACAGCGTCCCGGACGTTGGTCGGCTGGTGCATGTCGAAAACAAGGATCGGGATTTTGTTGTCCATGCAGAGGCTGAAGGCGGTCGAGTCCATGACCTGCAGCCTTTTCGTTAGGGCATCGGAGAAGCTGATTTGTTCGAAGCGGATCGCGTCGGGATGGATTTTCGGGTCGCGGTCGTAGATCCCGTCCACTTTGGTCGCTTTCAGGATGATGTTGGCCCCGATCTCGCTCGCCCGCAGGGCCGCGGTCGTGTCGGTCGAAAAATAAGGGTTACCGGTGCCGGCGACGAAGATGACGACCCGCCGCTGCTCGAGGTGGCGGATGGCGCGGCGGAGGATGAAGGGCTCGGCCACGTTTTGCATTTCGATTGCGGTCTGAACGCGGGTCAGGACGCCGCTTTGTTCGAGCTCACTTTGCAGAGCGAGGCCATTGATGACGGTGGCGAGCATGCCCATGTAATCGGCTGTCGTCCGATCCATCCCGCGATGGCTGGCGGCGAGGCCGCGCCAGATATTGCCGCCGCCGACCACGATCGAAATCTGGACCCCGAGGTCGTAAACCTCTTTCACCTGGCGCGCGATCTCCTTCACGATGTGGGGCGAAATGGTCTCGCGCGCCCCGGTTTCGCGCAGGGCTTCGCCGCTTAATTTGAGAACGATGCGTTGGTAAGCGGGCGTTTCTTTTTCCATTCGGCCGGGATGATCGATCAGAAAAACGCACTTGGGGAGGAAAAACCGCGCAAAAACTCCGCCGCGGCCATCCGCCGCTTTCCTTCCAGTTGCACTTCCTCGAGCCGGAGAGCGCCTTGGCCGGCGGCGACGAGCAGTTCCGAGTCGTTAGGCGTGGCGACCGTTCCGGGTGCGCCGGAGAGGGCGGCGGCGAGGGCGGCGCGAAAGATTTTCAGGTGGCGCGTCTTTCCCGCAGTCTCGATCAGCCGGGTAAAGGCGCCCGGCCAGGGATCGAAGGCGCGGATTTTGCGTTCGATCATTTCGGCGGTCTCCGACCAGTCGATTTGGCCGGCTTCGCGTGTCAACCTGGGAGCGTAGGTGGCTTCGGTTGCATCCTGCCGGTGGCGCGGCGCGGTCTGCTCGGCGAGCTGTCCGAGCGCATCGCGCAAAGCGTCAGGCGCAACCTGGGCGAGACGATCGTGGAGCGATCCGCCGGTATCGTTAGGCAAAATTTCGAGCTTTCGTTGCAGGAGAATATCGCCGGTATCGAGGCCGGCATCCATGTAGATTACGGTGATGCCGGTCTCGGTCTCGCCCGCCACGATCGCCGCCTGGATTGGGGCGGCTCCGCGATGGCGGGGGAGAAGCGAGGCATGCAGATTGAGACAGGCGATCGTCGGGATCTCGAGCACGCTCGTCGGCAGGATCTGGCCGTAGGCCATCACGATGATGACCTCCGGCGCGAGGCCGTGAATTTGCGCAACGGCTTCCGCGTGCCGAATCCGTTCCGGTTGGAAAACAGGAACCGACGATTTCGTTAGGGCTTGCTTGATCGGCGGCGACTGGATCCGCTGGTCGCGCCCGACCGGCCGGTCCGGCTGGGTGACGACGCCGACCAGTTCGTGGATCCGGGAGTGAAGCAGGGCGCGCAACACCGGCACGCCGATTTCGCCCGTGCCGATGAAAACGATCCGCATGCCGCCTTACGGCACCAGGAGGCCGGGCGCGATCGAACGCCGCGCGCGGCGCGGGGCGGCGGAGCGCGCCATCAATTTATCGCCGGCCGTGACTTCGCGCTGGCCAACGGACGAGCCGCAGTTGGTGCAAAGATAATCGTAGAGCTCGCGGTCGGGCAGGATGAGGAGAAGCCGTTCCCGCACCGGCATGGCCACCTTGCATTTCTCGCAGTAGAGACTGGAGGCGGTGAAACTTTCAAACTGCTGCTGGCTCATGGTCGCCGTTGGCCACCGTCTCGAGGATGTTGAGCAGAACCTTGGCCGGCGGCTGGATGGCATCAACTACCTGCACCCGGTCGCGGTAATGTTCCAGCACCGGTTTGGATTCCGTTTCGTAGGTTTCGAGGCGGCGCTTGATCACTTCTTCATTCGCATCGTCGAGCCGATTGTCTTTCAGCGCGCGCTTCTTAAGGCGGGCGAAAAGCTGGTCGCGGTCGGGGCAGGAGAGATGGAAGACTTTCTTCACGTCGATCACCTCGTCCATGATCTTGGCCTGGCCGACATTGCGCGGGATGCCGTCGAGGACGAGAACGTCGATGTCGGGCTTGAACTCGTGCGCGTCGACCGCGGCATCGATCCGGGCCTGCCAGAGCTGGACCGTGATCTCGTCCGGCACGAGCTGGCCTTTGCTCGAGTATTCGAGGAAAGCGCGACCGACCTTGGTGCGGGTATCGAGGGTGCGAAAGACATCGCCGCAGGCGCAATGGAAGAAGCGCGGGATGGAGCCAAGGGAGCGGCCCTGCGTGCCTTTGCCGCTACCGGGCGCACCAAAGAGAAGGTAGGTTGTGTATTTCATCGCAAACGAGCGGCTCTCTTTATATCTGGAAACCGTTCGCCGCACAATGCGGAAACGGATGGCCTCAGCCGGGGCCCGCGACCACTGCCAAACGAGAAAGGCGGCTAACTGGCGGTCGCGGTTTCGGCCGGGACCACATTGACGCGGCGCCCTGCCCGATCGAACCGCACCTGCCCATCAACGAGAGCAAAAATCGTGTAGTCGCGGCCGAGGCCGACGTTCTTGCCGGGGAGAAACTTCGTCCCGCGCTGGCGAATGATGATGTTGCCCGCGACGACGCTTTCGCTGCCAAATTTTTTCACGCCCAGCCGCTTGCTGACGCTGTCGCGGCCGTTCTTAACGCTGCCTTGTCCTTTTTTATGAGCCATGGAGAAAGTTGAGAGTTGAGAGTCGGTAGTTGAGAGGATCGCCTACTCGACTGGTTCCTTTTCGGTTGCGGCTTTCTTCGACTTCGAACCGAGGCTGATGCCGGTGATCTTGATCCGGGTCAATTTGCGGCGATGCCCGACGGTGCGGTGGTAGCCTTTGCGGCGACGATATTTGAAGGCGATGACCTTCTTGTCCTTGCGCTGTTCGACTACTTCCCCCGTCACCTTGGCTCCCGCGACCGAGGGGCTGCCGTGGGTAAGCTTGTCGCCGTCGGCGTGCATGAGCACGTCTTCAAAAGTCATTTTCTGGCCGGCCTCGCCTTCGAGCAGATCCACGTCGATCGTGTCGCCTTCTGCGACCCGGTATTGTCTGCCGCCGGTTTTGATTATTGCGTATGCCATGGCCGTGGGAAAAGTCGGAGACAGTCACATGGAAGGCTCCGGTTGACAAGTGAAAATCCCAACGCGGTGGCGGAAGGCAACCTCAGGCCGCCGGCGGATATTTCGGTTGCTCGACTTCCCGCTGGACGACGCGGACGGCGTGTTGATCGGGCTCGACGTGAGCGCCGAAATAGTCGGCATAGACCTGGGTAAACTCCGCTCCGAAAAGCAGGATCTGGGACGAGTAATAGACCCAAAGCAGCAGCGTGATGAGGGAACTGGCAGCCCCGTAGGCGGAGGCGGCCGAGCCGCTCCCGAGATAGAGTCCGAGCGCCCATTTGCCGAGCGCGAAGAGAATGGCCGTCATGAGGGCGCCGATCCAGACGTCGCGCCAACGGATTTTCGCATCGGGCAAATAGCGAAAAATCATCGCGAGGAGCAAAGTGACCATCGCGAGATCGAAAAGGAGATAGACGATAATCGCAACCACGATGCCACCCGGGAAAAGCCCCTGCACATAATCGCTGAAGGCTTTGAGCAGGCTTTCGAGCGTCATCGAAACCAGGAGGAGAAAGCAAACACCGCCGACCATCGCGAAGGAAAGAAAGCGCGCCCGGAGAAAACCCCAGATCCCGGCCCCTGGCTTCGCTTTTACGCCCCAGATCGTGTTGAGCGCGTCCTGCAATTGCCCGAACACGCCGCTCGCTCCGAAGAGGGCGAGCGCCACCCCGATGGCGGTCGCGATCACGCTTTTATCCGGGTGCGACGTTTTCTGCGCGATGCCTCGGAGCACGTCAATCGCGCTCGGGTCGAGGAAGTAACCGAGTTGCTCGGTCATTTTCCGCCAGGCCCCGGCTGGGTCGTTGCGATAGACCAGACCGAGGAGCGCGAGAAGAACGAGCACGAGAGGCGCGAGAGAAAAGACGGTGTAATAAGAGAGCGCGGCGCCCAGCTGCGGAGCCTTATCTTCGAGCCATTGCCGAAACGTTTCCTTGAAGAGATTAAAAGTGGTGAAGAAAGAATTCCTTCCCGTCAGAGATTTGGGCGCGTCGCTCATCGGAGAGAATTCGCATTTCGGACCCGCCTCAGCCGGTTGCCGACCGCGATCGCCCCGGCCGGGGTGGTCAACGCGGCAACGCGCAAGAGCGGCGGGGTCAGCGCCCCAGGTTACCGGATCGAGTGGCAATGAACCGCCAGTCCCGCCAGACGGAAAGTGCGCTCTCTCTAGCAATTCGCCTGTCCGGCAATTAGTAGCGTGATCTCGCCTTTGGCCGGCCGCTTCTCATAATGGGTCAGGAGATCGGTCGCTCTCCCGCGGCGAAACTCTTCGAATTTCTTGGTCAGTTCCCGCGCGACGCAAAGCATCCGATCGGGCATTAATTCCGCGCAGGCGGCGAGTGTTTTGTTGAGGCGATAAGGCGACTCGAAAAAAACTGTCGTTTCGGGGCGCTCGGCCGCGGCTGTCAGTTCCCGTGCGCGCTGCCCGCTTTTTACCGGCAGGAAGCCGCGGTAACAAAAGTTCTTGAGCGCAAACCCGGAGCCGACGAGCGCGGTCGTAATCGCGGAAACGCCGGGCACGATGGTGAAAGGCAGCCCGCGTTCGATGCAGAGGCGAATGAGCCGCGCGCCCGGGTCGGAGAGTCCGGGCATGCCGGCGTCAGTGATAAGGGCCACGTTTTCCCCCGTTGCCAGCCGCTCGCTCAGCTCGGCGGTGCGCATCGCTTCGTTATGCTCATGATAACTGAGAAGCGGTTTTTCAATCTCGAAATGCCGGAGCAAGTTCCCGGAATGGCGGGTATCTTCGGCCGCAATCAGGTCGACCGACTTCAGGACGGCGAGGGCGCGGAGGGTAATGTCGTCGAGATTTCCGATCGGGGTGCCAACGACAAAGAGCATCGCGCATTATCGGCGCGAAGGAGGGAGGCGCCAACGATCGTTCAATTGGTTAGGCATCGCCTTTCCGGCCCTCGTTCCCAAGCTCACTTAGGAACGCACTCAACCGAGAGCCGCCTTAGCCGCTACGATTGCGGCGTCACGGAAGTTGCTGTCATTGGCCTTGCCGCGGCCGGCGTTCAGCCGCACTTCTTCAGCCCGGTGAGGTTTGTTCGGGTGCTGAGCGGAGGAAACACGAAGGGCATCCAGCGTTCGCCGGATGCCCTTCGCAAGCTTCCGGGAATCGGTTAGGACGATTCCCGGAGCTAAACCATCATTTTCTCTACGCGATGGACTGACCGTTGTCGCGCAGAACAGGCATTACGGAATAGTGACTTCGACCACGTTGGAGCAGTCGCCGCTATCCGTCTCACACACCTGGAAGGTGGTTGTACCGGTATGGGTGCCAACGTTCTTCCTGGTGAACCCATCGTCTGGTGTGGTAAAGGCGACCTGGCCATTCCGCAGGACATTCATATCGCCCCCGTCGGCCGGACTCCATGACAGGTTCACACGTGACTTACCATTCTGCTGGTCAACGGTCACCGTCAGCGTGATCCCGCCACCGCCACCACTGACCGTGCCATTTACACCCATCGAGAAGTCGGACGGTTGTCCTTCGTTTGCCGTGCTGGTGTAAAAGGCGCCGAAGAAGTTACTATCAAAGAACGCGTTCTGATTGTTCCCACAAGGCGTTCCGACGCAATTGGCGCCACTGGTCGTGGAATCGAACGAACGGCCCGTCAGGTCACCCTGCGGTGTGACGTTGAGGAAGTAAGTCCCCGGATCCAGGTGGACGTTCAGGTCGTTCACTTTGATTTGGAATTCGGTGAAACCGAAGCCGCCGCCGCTGAAGACGGTCACTTCTGGTGTCGAGGTCGTGCCGCTGGCGATGAGGGTGCCGGGGTTGCCCTCGGAAATGCCCTGCCGGATTTCCCAGGTCGCACCGACGACGTTGGTGTTCTCGAGGTCATGCGAGTAGACGGAGGTCACATCCCAACCTTCCGAGTCGTTAACGTTGAAGTCGTCGTAGACGTGGGCGTATTGGCCTTCGCCGAGGCTGGTATCCAACTCATTCGCGAGGCCGTTAACGCCGTTGAAGTCGCCATTATACCAAAGCATATCGCCCATCGGTGTCGGGCTTGGCGTTGGCGTTGGCGTGCCCTCGCAGGACGCGCTGCCTTCCACACCCATCGAGAAGTCGGAGGGTTGTCCTTCGTTTGCCGTGCTGGTGTAAAAGGCGCCGAAGAAGTTACTATCAAAGAATGCGTTCTGATTGTTCCCACAAGGCGTTCCGACGCAATTGGCGCCGCTGGTCGTGGAATCAAAGGAACGGCCGGTCAGGTCGCCCTGCGGTGTGACGTTGAGGAAGTAGGTTCCCGGATCCAGATGGACGCTCAGGCCGGTGACTTTGATTTGGAATTCGGTAAAACCAAAACCGCCGCCGCTGTAAACGGTCACTTCCGGTGTTGCGGTTGTGCCGCTGGCGATGAGAGTGCCGGGGTTGCCCTCGGACACGCCCTGTCGGATTTCCCAGGTCGCACCAACAACGTTGGTGTTCTCAAGGTCATGCGAAAAGACCGCCGTGATGTCCCAGCCACTCTCGCAGTTCACGACGAAATCATCGTAAACATGAGCGTATTGGCCAGACCCGAGGCTGGTGTCCAATTCGTTGGCCAGACCGTTGACGCCATTGAAGTCGCCGTTGTACCAGAGAGTGGTCGCGCTCAGCCTCCCGATTTTGGAGTTTAATGCCGATGGAGACAACGCTTTCTGGTTGCTTAACTGAGACCCCTTCGCCGTTGGCGATAAGTGGCCGTTCTGGCCCGCCTGACTCGCCTGCGTGATGAGCGCAAGCGAACCAGCCAAGGCCATCGTCGTGATGATGACTTTCTGCAGGGTTTTTTTCATAGAGCGCGAGTAGGCAGGATTTTTAAGCGCGATGTCAAGACTTTTTTCTCCTTCTTTTCTCTTTTCAAAGAGGCCTCGGGGGGATCTTTTTTTTGTTAGACTTTTTCCGTTGAATGTCGGGTATCTCCCAGAGAAGAGTCGCGAAAGTCTTTCCTCTCAGAATTTCACGATGTCTGGACGTGCCCCTTTCTCTCATCTCCTATCTATTCTCTGTCTTATCCCTATCTCCCCGGTCCTGTCCGGTCTACCTATCCGAGGCTTGGTCTCCGGCGTCGATTAGCCGAAGCGCGGGAGCGTCTGATCAACATTCGCCCGCGCGCGGCACCACAGAGAGAAGGGGCGAGAGCCGCCGCTGTTCCTGTGTTTTCGCCGTGCATGGCTGCGAAGAACGGAATAGAAAAGCAAATGGCCCGCAAAACCACTCGCCCTCAGAAGACGCCGGTCAAAACCGAAAGGAGGCCGCTCACCGAGCATTCGAGGGCGCTTGCGCCTGAAAGGCGACTCAATTTCGGCGAGCGCTGGTCTTACGCTCCCGCGCCGGAACAATCCGATTACATCAAAATCAAATCGCGCTATCAGCTTTTCATCGATGGCCGTTTCCGAGCGCCGCATTCTGGAAACCATTTCGATTCGATCAACCCGGCGACGGAGGAGAAACTGACCGAAATTGCGGACGCTGACGCGCGGGATGTCGATCTCGCGGTGCGGGCGGCGCGCCGCGCGTATCGCAACGTCTGGAGTAAAATGCCCGGGCGGGAGCGCGGGAAATTTCTCTATCGCATCGCGCGCCTCCTCCAGGAGAAATCGCGCGAGCTGGCGGTCCTCGAGTCGATCGATGGCGGGAAAACAATCAGGGAAAGCCGCGACATCGATTTGCCCCTCGTCGCCGCGCACTTCTTCTATTACGCGGGCTGGGCGGATAAACTCCAATACGCATTTCCCGGACGCTCTCCCTGTTCGTTAGGCGTGGCCGGCCAGATTATTCCCTGGAATTTTCCCCTCCTGATGGCGGCGTGGAAATTGGCGCCTGCGCTCGCGGCCGGTAACACCTGCGTCCTGAAGCCGGCGGAAACCACCAGCATTACCGCGCTGCATCTGGCGAAGATCTTTCAGGAGGCGGAGTTGCCCGATGGGGTAGTCAACATCGTGACCGGCGCGAGCGAGACCGGCAAAGCGCTCGTTGAGCACCAAGATGTAAACAAGATCGCTTTCACCGGCTCAACCGCCGTGGGCAAAATGCTGACGCGCGCTGTCGCGGGGACGAAGAAGAAGCTCACCCTCGAGCTGGGCGGGAAGGCGGCGAACATTATTTTTGAAGATGCCGCCATCGACCAGGCGGTCGAGG
>DATBDG010000111.1:0-11600 GCA_036270055.1 Chthoniobacterales bacterium | reverse complement strand
GAAAATGGCGAGGAACTGGTGCTCGCCGATTTTGAAGAAGGCGTCGCCCTCTCCTTCGTCCATCTTCTCGAGTTGGAAGACTTCCTCATAGAACGCGACCGCCTTGGCCACATCATCGACCTCGATCGCGAGATGATTGATTCCGTAAACGTGAACACTCATGGGATCCAAATTATCACCGGTGTATCCTCTGTCGCATCGAGTCCAATCTTGCGTCCTGAAAAAAACTGGCTCGTCTTGCTGGCGCAAGCTACTTTTGTGCGGCCATCGCCTGTTCAACAATGAGAGCGGCCAACTCCTGGGTCGCATCGTCGAGCGCGGCATTGGCCGCCTTGAGTCGCGGCGCTTCGTGCGTCTCCATTGCGGCACGGACTTCGTTAGCCAGTTGTTGGATCCGCATTCGCTCCGTCGCAGGAAAACGATCGTCGGCCAACTGCAATGCCTGCTCAACTGCACTCAGCATTTCCTCCGCTTTCAGCCGCGTCTCCGTCCAGACCCGCTCGCTCATGTCTTCGAAGGCATGTTCGAGCGAGTCGGCGATCATGGCCTCGACCGCCTCGTCGGAGACGTCGACCGCACTCGTTAGGGAAACGATTTTCTCCACCCCGGTTCTGGTGTCGCGCGCCAGCACCTGGAGGATGCCATCAGCGTCGATCTCGAATTGCACCCCGACGCGAGCCACGCCCTTTGGGGCGGGTTGGAATTCGATCTTAAACTCTCCCAGCGCCCAGTTGTCCGCCGCCAGCTCCCGCTCGCCTTGCAGGACCTTGATCTTCATCGAGCGCTGATTGTTGACCGCGGTCGTGAACATCTCGCCCGCCTTGATGGGAATGGTCGAGTTGCGCGGAATGATGACGTTCATCAAGCCACCGAAGGTCTCGATGCCTAACGACAGCGGGGTGACGTCGAGCAGCACCACGTCGCGCACCGCGCCGGAGAGAATCCCAGCCTGAATCGTCGCGCCGAGCGCCACTGCTTCGTCCGGATTCTGCGAAATGTTGGGCGCGCGTCCGAAGATCTCCGCGACCAATCGCCTGACGAGCGGCATGCGCGTCATTCCGCCAACCAGAATGACCTCGTCGAGATCCTTCGCCTCGATCTTCGCGTCGGCCAGGGCGCGCAGACAATGCCGGCACGTCCGCTCGACGATCGGCCGCGCCATTTTCTCGAGCTCTTCGCGGGTCAGTTCGTAAGTGAGATTTTTCCCTTCCACAAACGGCACCGGGAGTTGCACCTCCGTCTCCGTCGAAAGCCGATGCCGGGCCTCGATCACCAGTTCGCGTTTCTGCCAGTTGGCGATGGGCAATTGACAATTGGCGATGACCGCCTCATCCACATCGTCTCCCCCGAGCCGCGTATTCCCGCTCGTCGCCAGCACCTGAAAAACGCCGTCATTCAACTCCAGAATCGAAATGTCGAAGGTGCCGCCACCCAGATCGTAGACCGCGATTTTCGATTTCGATTTCAACCTATCGAGCCCGTAGGCGAGGGCCGCGGCGGTCGGTTCATTGATAATCCGCTCGACCGTGAAACCCGCCGCTTCGCCCGCCGCCTTCGTCGCGTTGCGTTGCGCGTCGTTGAAATAGGCGGGCACCGTGATGACCGCGCGCGTCACCGGCCGCTCGAGCGCGGTTTCGGCATCGCGCTTCAGCTTCCCGAGGATGAGGGCCGAGATTTCCTCCGGCGCATAGACTCGATTGCGGACCGCGATTCGCACCGGCTCTCCCGCTCGCCTAACAACCCGATAATCAGAAGGAGTTTCCGGAAGATCGTCGCCGCGCAGTCCGATCAGGCGCTTCGCGGAATAAATCGTCGTCTGCGGTTGGAGCGCCCGCATCCGGCTGGCCGCAGCACCGACGAGCGGTTCGCCCTCCTCCGGGAAATAGACGACCGAGGGCGTAAGCCGGGCACCGTTCGCATCCGCGAGCAGAATCGGAAAACCCGCTTCCATCACGCCGATGAGCGAATTGGTCGTTCCAAGGTCGATGCCGACGATATCGCTGTTCACGTTGTCAGAACCGATCTCACAAAGAGTCTGCTTTGTCTTGAACGGGCCTGTCGACGCTTCGCTCTGCGCGCTGCGCGTCACCGCCACGCAGAGCGGAATCAATTCAGCCTGGACGGGCGCTACACGCCCCTAACGAGCTGCAAAACGATGGCGATGACCGCCAGAATCAGCAAAATGTGGATCAACCCTCCGAGAATGTGGAAGCCGAGCCAGCCAATCAACCAGAGGACCAGGAGTATAACTGCAATTGTCCAAAGCATACCTAACCTTCGCCGCTGGCCTTTTCCGCGGTCGTCAAAAATTCCTCAGCCTTCCCGCTGCAAAACGCCGATTCCCGTTGGAAAAGCGCGGTTTTCGGCAAACGTATCGCTGCTTGAAACTTCCGTTCAGTCTTTTCCTCGCGCTGCGTTATTTGAAACCGAAGCGCACCTTCATTTCCATCATCACCCTCGTGTCCGTCCTCGGGGTGACGCTGGGCGTGACCGTCCTGATTCTCGTTATCTCGGTCATGACCGGGTTCGATCGCGAGCTGCGCCAAAAGGTAGTCGACTTCGACGCCCACATCCTCGTCACGACCGAGAGCGTGATGACGAACTGGCGCGATCTGACGGTGAAAATTCGCCACACGCCCGACGTGGTCGCGGTCGCGCCTTACATTCAGGGCCCGGTCATTGTCGAATTCCAAAACCGCCGGCTCGCGCCGATGATTCGCGGGATCGATCCCGAGGCGGAGGAAAAAGTGATTCCGCTGCGCAAATTCATCAAGCTGGGCCGGCTCGACCTCGACGGTGATAAGACCGTCCTCGGCGTCGAGCTGGCGCAAAAACTGGGCCTGACGGTCGGCGACAAGTTGACCGTTTACTCCCCCGGCAACCTCGGGGAAATCCTCGACAAGTTGAAAGAGCTCGACCAAAAGAAAGGGGAGGAAAAAGAACAGGCGGTCGACGATCTGCGCGAAGTGGTGCTGCCGAAAGAACTCACCGTCACCGGGATTTTCGAGACCGGCCAATACCTGCACGATTCCGAATTTCTTCTCGTCCCAATCTTCATTGGGCAGGAGCTCTACGGTCTGGGCGACGCGCTTCACGGCCTGACGGTCAAAACTTCCAACCCCGACGATGCGGGCCGGGTCAAAAAGCAAATCGAGAAATATCTCACCCCGCCGGAATACGCGCAGACCTGGATCGAGATGAACAAACAATATTTCGACGCCGTCAGCCTCGAGCGCACCGTCATGGCTTTCCTCCTTTTCTTCATCGTGATCGTGGCCGCTTTCGGGATCATGAACACTCTCATTACCGTCACCGTGCAAAAGCGGCGCGAGATCGGGATCATGAAAGCGGTCGGCGCGACCATCGGGCAGATTATGGGCGTTTTCCTTTTCCAGGGCGTGGTCGTAGGGGTCTTCGGCACCCTGACCGGACTCGGCCTCGGCATGATCCTGATCCGGTTCCGGAATGAATTCAGCCGCTGGCTCGCCGGCACCCTTCACATCGAGATCTTCCCCCGCTCCGTTTATCAGTTCTCGGAAATCCCGGCCCAGGTCATCCCGAGCGACGTGGTCAAGATCTGCATTGCGGCTTTCATCATTTGTTCGTTAGCCGCGCTCATCCCGGCTTATTTCGCGGCCCGGGTCGATCCGGTCAAAGCGCTCCGTTACGAATAGCGCGAGGGTGAAGGCGATCCTGCTCAACCTCGTCCTCCTCCTCGTCCTCGCCCCTCTCGCCCGCGCCCGCGATTGGAAGACGCTCAAGGACTGCCGCTACATGCCTAACGAAGCGAATGACGGCGACAGCTTCCACGTCCGCGTCGAAAACAAGGAATACATCTTCCGGCTCTATTTCGTCGACGCGCCCGAGACCGACGCCAGCATCCCCTCGCGGGTGAAGGCGCAGGCGAAATATTTCCACGTCACCGTTCCGCAAAACCTCCAGATCGGAACTGAAGCGGAGCGCTTCACCCGCCAGAAACTGGCCCGTCCTTTCACCGTCCGCACCTGCCTGCAGGATGCGCGCGGACGCAGCCGATTGCCGCGTTATTTCGCCTTTGTCCAGATCGAGAATGCCGATCTCGGGGAGCTGCTGGTGGCGAACGGTCTCGCCCGGGTTATTGGAGCGGCCAATCATCCGCCGGACATGAATTCGCCCGAGGTCGAATGGCGAAAGCTGGAGCAACTGGAGCGCGCGGCGAAAGAGCAAAAGATCGGCGGCTGGGGCATCGGCGCCGGTCGCCTCAGCACTCGCGCCGCAAGCCAACCGGACGCAGGCGTCGATTATTTCGAAGTCTTCTTTCACCCGCGCGCCCTCCCGGCTTCGCCGGCATCAAAGTCACCGACGGGTGCGAAGCTCGACGTGAACAGCGCCAGTATCGAAGCGCTCCAGGACCTACCCGGGATCGGTCGGGTTCTGTCGAAGCGCATCATCGCCGCGCGTCCCTTCGAGAGCGCGGACGAACTGCGCCATGTGAAAGGGATCGGCGCCAAGAGATACGAGAAACTGCGGCCATATTTTCAATGAAGAAAGATCGGAGCGGCCAGTCGGAGGTCGGAGCCATCAAGCGCCTCATCGTGAAACACGCGCGCGACGCTTTCCAAAGTCCCGAGACAATCGCTGCCGAGTGGCAGGCGCTCAATTTCACTGCTCCGCCTGATTTTCAAAAAGCGGTCGAGCAGTACGAAGCTTTTCTCGATCTCCTGCGCGGCCCTGGCTGCGAGATCACGTTCCAGCCAGAAGCGAACGACGTTGGGCCGGACTCTATCTATGTGCGCGACGCGTCGGTCGTCTGCGATCGCGGAATCATCCTCTGCCGGATGGGCAAAGCGCGGCGCGCAGCCGAGCCGGCCGCGCAGGAAGCCGTGTGGCGCGCGCTCGGTTGCAACATTATCGGCACGATTCGACCACCCGGCCTTCTGGAAGGCGGCGATGTCGTCTGGCTCGACGAACGCACCGTCGCGGTCGGCCGCGGCTATCGCACAAACGATTCCGGCATCGCGCAGCTCCGCTCCTTTCTCGGTGATTGCGTTGACGAGTTGATCACCGTCCCGCTGCCGCATTGGCGCGGCGCGGGCGACGTTTTTCATCTCATGTCGATCGTTAGTCCGATTGATCGCGATCTGGCGGTCGTTTGTCTGCCGCTCCTGCCGGTTCCATTTCTCGAGCGGCTGATGGAACGAAATGTGACTCTTGTTGAAGTGCCCGACAATGAGTTCGAGACCATGGGTGCCAATGTCCTGGCCCTCGCTCCGCGCCGCTGCGTCACGGTCGCGGGCAATCCCAAAACCCGCGCGAGACTTGTTGCTGCAGGGGCCACCGTCCTCGAGTACGACGGTAGTGAGATTAGCCTGAAGGGTGGCGGCGGGCCGACCTGCCTAACGCGTCCGTTCGAGCGCTAGCTGCGCCACTAAAAGCCATTGCCGCCCTCGTATTTCTTTGCCGCATTAGCCGGCGCGATCGTTCTCAAAGCATCCGCTCTCGCCGTCGCCGGTCCGCGCGGAACTGAAGCGGTTCCGACCGAAATCGATCGGCGAGGAAAGAGATTTTTGGGCTTGCCGGCCGCGACCGCGCGGAGGAATAACCGGCGGATCAAACATGTCCCGCGCACGAGCAGCTAACAGAATCGTTTTGTTCTTCCTCGGCCTCTGGCTCGTGCTGGCGATTTTGCTCGGCGCGACTGGCCGCATTGCGAAACTGCCGCCGCCATTTCCTCAATTGGTCCTCCTCGCTCTCACCCTCGCCGCTCTGGCTGCGGTCTATCTCTTGCCGATCGTGCGAAAATGGGCCGCAACCGTTTCACTCCGGGCCCTGGTCGCATGGCATCTCATCCGGCTGCTCGTGGGCGCTTACTTTCTTTTCCTCGCCCAGCAAGCGACGCTCGCCCGCGCATTCGCCCTCCCGGCCGGCTGGGGCGACATCGCGGTGGCCATCATGGCGGCGGCCCTGCTCTTATCGCTCAGCCCCGGGACTCGACCTCGTCGCACGTGCTACTCCATCTGGAATGTTCTCGGGTTCGTCGACATTCTTTTTGTCGTCGTGAACGCCGCCCGCATCGGCATGTCGGCGCCGGCATCGATGGCTCCCCTCCTCCATTTGCCCCTCAGCATTCTCCCGACCTTTCTCGTCCCGACCATCATCGTTAGTCATCTCATTCTCTTCCGCCGACTTTACAAAGGCGCCGGGCTCCACTCGGTGGGTCTTGAAGCATGATCATCTACCGCGTCGATATAACCATCCAGCCGGGCATCGAAGCCGAATGGGTCGATTGGATGAAGCCGGTGCATGTGCCCGATGTGCTCAGGACCGGCTGCTTCTCGGATTGCCGCATCCACAAGGTGCTCGAGGCGGCTGGAGACGAACCAATCTACGTGATGCAGTATCACGGCCGCTCGCTCGCCGACTACCATCGTTACCGCGAAAAGTTCGCTTCCGTCCTGCAAAAGGAGCATTCCGATCGATTTGCGGGACGCTTTCGCGGCTCCCGCCAGATCCTGGAGGAGATCGCAAATCCCGCAGAGCGCGCGTAACCGGGCTCATCGACCCTGGCTACAACTTCGCCGATGCGAGCGTGGCCAATGCTTCCTGCAGGTTACGACCGAAGGCGACGATTCCGTCCTCGTGTCCGGCCATCGCGAAGATCTTTCTCTCGCGCACGTCCGTCTCTCGAAAAAGCCGTTGCACTTCGCGCGCCATCTCGGGCGTGCCGTAGGCCACAGCTGCGTCGGTGCTCAGGCCTCTTTCTCGGACGCTCCGCCACAAACTGCGGGCATGTCCGTGCACAACCCCGCGCACTTCCGCGGCCATCGCATAGACCGCGGCATGAGTGAGCGATTCCGCAGAAGCAATCGCCCGGCCTTCGCAGCGCAGCCAGTTGCGCTCGAAATCCCACGCCATCACCCTGGCGTAATCGGCCGAACCTAACGACGAGAGGCCGCCCGTCCCGGAGCCGGTGATGTAAAACGAATCAGTCACTCCGTCGCGCACGCTGACATTGCCGAACCCAATGCCACTCTCATCCACTCCCAGCAAACCCAGACGCCGCAATTCCTGACGCGCCGCGTTCAGTTCCTCAAATCCGGCAAATGGCGCCAACTCTATTCCGGTAGATTCGGAGTGAAACTTAACAACCCCCGTCTCGCTCATCCGTTAACTGCCCGCGATTCGGTTTCCGGGTTTTCCGAGGCGTGCTCGGGAAACATCGCGAGAATGCTCTCTTCGTTAGGCCGACAGATCCCGCGCTCCGTGATCAACCCGCTCACCAGCCGTCGCGGGGTGACGTCAAAGGCGTAGTTGGCCGCCGGGCTCTTCTCGGGCGTGAGCCGGACTTCGATCGACCGGCCGTCGGCCCAGCCATCGGCGTGTTTCACCTCCTCCGCCCCGCGTTCCTCGATCGGGATCTCGGCGAGCCCATCGCGCATCTTCCAATCGAAGGACGAAGAGGGCAGCGCGACATAGAAGGGTACCCCACTGTCTTTCGCCGCCAGCGCTTTCAAGTAGGTGCCAATCTTATTCGCGACGTCGCCCGTGTAAGTGGTCCGATCCGTTCCCACGAGCACGAGATCGACCGCGCCGCGCTGCATCAAATGTCCTCCGGCATTGTCGGCGATAACGGTGTGGGGCACACCGTGCTCGCCCAATTCCCAGGCCGTCAGCTTCGCTCCCTGGTTGCGCGGGCGGGTTTCATCAACCCAGACGTGCACCGGGATGCCTTCATCGTGCGCCGCGTAAATCGACGCGGTGGCGGTGCCAAAATCGACACAAGCCAGCCAGCCGGCATTACAATGAGTGAGAATGTTCACCGGCTCTCCGTTTTTCCGGGCGGCGATTTCGCGCACCAGCTCCACGCCATGAAGACCGATCCGGCGGCAATGTTCCGCGTCGTCGTTCGCGATTGCTCTCGCCGTTTCACGCGTCAGAGTGATCTTTTCCGTCGGCGTCATGCCGGTGGCGATCTGCGCCAGTTGACGTTCGATCGCCCAAGCCAGATTCACCGCGGTCGGCCGTGTGGCACGCAATAGTCTCGCCGCTTCCCCAGCCTCCATTTCTGCCAATGCCGCGAGATACATTCCGTAAGCCGCCGCGGCCCCGATGAGAGGCGCGCCACGCACGTGCATCTCGCGAATGGCCGCGGCCATTTCCTCGACCGTCCGCACCTCTTCCACGACAAATTGATGCGGCAAAGCCCGCTGATCGATCAACTGCACGACCCGTTCATCCTCGGGCTTCAGCCAGATGGTGCGATAGTGGCGGCCCGCGACGTTCACCTCTTCACCAAAGCTGAAACGCTGAAAACTAAAAGCTGAAACGAGCGGAGCGCTCAGTCATCCCGCATGAATCGCGGGTTTCTTATTCGTGACCCCTCGCACGAATTATTTCGGCGCTTTCAATCCACTTTGCTCACGGTCGTTCCGATTCGTTCTCTCAGATCTTTCGGAACCGTGGCATCGTTCCGCGCCGCAATTTTCGCCATCAGGTGAACAAGGACATCGCTCTGCAGCCGCACGCTCCCATAAGCCTGCAAGTTGAGGTCGGCCGATTTCCACAGTTCGTCGAACTCCGCCCCCAGGTTTTCGCACCAGCTTCGAAAGACTTCCACGTCGCAATCTTTTCGCTCGGCGATCGAAAGTAAGGCGGCCGCCATCCGTGCATCTTCGCCGTGGGCGAAGACGGAGCCGGCGCTGCGGCAGCGTTGGGCGATCGCGTTGACGATGAGCTTTTGCTCCTCCCTCGAGAGATGCGGGCTGCGTCCGAGGAATTTTAGTAGATCGGCGACATGAGCCGTGGCGTGCGCCCAACCTTTGCCCGGGACATATCCGCGCAGGTCCTTTTCCCTGGCATAAGACTCCAGGGCGAGGTCGAGTGTTTTTCTAAAAGCAGGAGGAGAGAGAAAAGGATGGCGCAGATCCTCCGCCGCCAGAATCGAGAGATAGAGCGCCGAAAAAGAACGGCCAAAGATGGTCTCGTTTTCCAGTTCACCGAGGTGCGCCGTCATTCCCGGCAATAACTTGAGGCGCAGCGCTTCGAGTTGCTCGGCCGACAACAAGTGATCGCGATAAACCCAGGCGGCCAGGATCTCGTAACCGCAGCCGTCGCGCACTGCTGGGTCGGTCGAAGCCGCCAGGGCAGGCAATTCAAGAGCGAGCTGACCGGCGGACTCGGCCGCTGGCACCGCAAAGTTGGCCTCCTTGATCGCTTTCCAAAATGCAGCGTCGTGCGGGCTGCTCGCTCCGGCGCAGATAACTGCCGCGGGAAAGAAGATGACGGCGGCGACAAGAACGCAAAAAAGTCTGGGTGGCATTTCGTTGGTCGCGCTTTTCACAAACGCGGCCATTCTACGTTTGGGATCCGAGGCAACAACGACCTTTGCGGCGACATTTTCGGACATTTGCGCGGACAAGCGTGGGTCTTAACGTCCCTCGCCACGGCCGCTGCCGACCATCTGGTCTGGGGTGCATTCGTAGCTCAGTTGAACAATACCGCTGGCAAAAGGCTTCGCCTCGAGCAGGCGCAAAGAAACCAACCTTGATGCGGTTGGCGCAAAGAGCGGAATACCGGAGCCGAGAAGAACAGGAAAGATCGATACGACATAACGCGAAATCAGGCCGGCAGTGTGAAAAGAGGCCGCGAGCTGCCCGCCTCCCATGAGCCAGGCGCGGCGCACACCGCGCGACCGCAGCCGCCCGACTACTGCCGCAGGAGACTCCGATGTCAGGGTGATGCTGGGATGAAGGAGACGAAGGGTGCGATGCGTAAAGACCCACGACGGTTTGTCGGGCGCGGGCCAGCGACCGAGTCGCAACGCGAATTCGTAGGTGTGGCTACCAAGCAGGAGAGCATCGGCCGACGTCTGTAGCTCGCCGGCAGCGTGATCTTCGCCAGGACGGTGGAATTGCGTGAGCCAATCGACACTTCCATCAGGCGCGGCGATATACGAATCGAGGCTCGACGCCACATGATAAACGATCTCAGGCATAACGCGGGCTCACTTGCCTAACGGGAGCAAGTTGGGAAGGGAAGCCGCAACGGCAAGCGGAAAAGAAGAGTTCCCTCCACTGCAGGCCGAGCGGAAGGGCTGGTTAGGCCCGGCGCGACAACTCCTTTTCGTAACGCCGCATGAGCTTAAAGAAACGGATCGTGTCGCGCACCGGGTGAATACTGCTCACTTCATCGGAGTAGATGGTGCTGATCGGCACGGAAGCGATCCGACATCCCTGGCGGCTGGCGATGATCAGCATCTCGGTCTCGTAGTCGAACCGGCTCGTGCCCGCGAGAAGATGCGGGACGAGAGCGCGATGGACCATGCGATAGCCGCATTGGGTGTCGGGCACTTCCTGCCCGCAAAGTCGGCTGATGCGCCGGCTCATGTAGCGATTGACCGTGCGCCTGACGAATGGCATGCCGCGCACGTCGTTCATCCGCGTGCCGATGAAGAGGCCAGACTCGGTCGCGGCCGCGGCATTGAGGAAGCGGCCGATCTCTTCCGGCAAATGCTGGCCGTCGGCGTCGAAAATGAAGATGAATTCGATCTCCGAGCGCGCCAGCCAGTGGCGCAGACCGGTCTTAATCGCCTCCCCTTTCCCGCGGTTTTGGGGATGGACGATGACCTCGGCGCCAGCTTCGCGCGCGCGGACCGCGGTCGCGTCGCTCGACCCATCGTCGATGACAGCGACGCGATCGAGCTGGGCGCGGGCGCGCTCGGCCACGCCGCGGACGTGCGCTTCCTCGTGATAAGCCGGAATGACGGCGGCGACGTTCGTGCGATCGAGCGGCCGGCCTGGGTGCGGGGCCGCGCTTTCCATTGTCAGGGAACGACGCTCTGGCCGCGCTCAGTGCCCCCGGCGACAGGCCGGACGACGGGGTGAAAATCGGCCGCGTGGTAGGAACTGCGGACGAGCGGGCCCGAGGCGACGTGGGCGAAGCCTTTGCCGCGTGCGATGTCGCCATAGAGATCGAACCGCTCGGGAGTAATGTAACTCACGACCGGGAGATGTTTTGGACTCGGGCGAAGATACTGACCCAGGGTCAGAACCTGGCAACCAACCTCGCGCAGGTCGTCCATCGTTTGGACAAGCTCCGGCTCGGTCTCGCCGAGGCCGAGCATGACGCCGCTCTTTGTGACAACGCCCGGTGAGAGTTCCTTTGCCCGCCGGAGGACCTGGAGCGAGGTGCGATATTTGGCCCGCGAACGCACACTCGGGGTGAGCCGCTCGACAGTCTCCAGGTTGTGGTTGAAAATTTCCGGTGCGGCCTCGAGCACGAGCTGGATGCACCAATCCTGGGCGTGAAAATCCGGCACCAGCACTTCGATGATGATGGAGGGATCGACTTCGCGAATCGAGCGGATGGTGCGCGCGAAATGTTCCGCCCCGCCATCCTTCAAATCATCCCGCGCCACCGCGGTGATGACGACATGCCTGAGCTTCAGTCGCTTGACCGCTTCGGCGACGCGCTGCGGCTCGTCTTCCTCGAGCGCGAACGGTTTCGCGGTGCTGACGGCGCAGAAGCCGCAGGCCCGCGTGCAACGTTCGCCCGCGATCATCATCGTCGCCGTCCCCTGGCTCCAGCATTCCCAGCGATTGGGGCATTGGGCGCTCTCGCAG
>DATBDG010000110.1:0-4825 GCA_036270055.1 Chthoniobacterales bacterium | reverse complement strand
AGGCGGTCGGGATCGGCGACTTTAATGGCGACGGCAACCAGGATGTGGCCGTGGCCTTCTACGAAGATCACACTTCCACTGGCAGCCACATGGCGGTGTTTCTCGGCGACGGAGACGAAACTTTTACAGAGTTGAATCGTTTCGACATCAATCCCGAGGCGACCAACGTCATTCCCGCCGACGTGAACAATGATGGCAAGATCGACCTTCTTGTCTCGGGAGCCGGGGCCGAAAACGATGCCGGCATTTTCTTTTCAGTCTATCTGGGACAGGGCAATGGGTTCTTTACCGCGAAGCAAATTGAGAACCTCGGCACGGGAAGCATGAAAGGCGAGATCACGCTGGCCGATTTCAATGAGGATGGAAAAGTGGACCTCGCGCTCCCAATCTCCTCTATTCAAGGCACGCAGAGCCCCGGCAGGATTGATGCCAACACCAAGAGCACGTCGGTCTTTATCTATCTTGGAGATGGGACCGGCGCATTCACCCGCGGCCAGACCGCCAGGGTGGGTCAGGAGCCGCACACCGCTGTCGCGAGCGACCTGAATGGAGACGGGCACATCGACCTGGTTGTTTCTAATCGCTCGGATGCCACCATCAGTGTCCTCTTTGGGAATGGAGACGGCACCTTCACGACCCATGCCACCATTCCGGTGAACTCGCTTCCCCAGCAATAGAGGCGCTTCTAAGAGTCTCATCAGGCCAATGGATTGGCGACGGTGAGGATCCGGGCAATAGCGATCTCGCCGCCGCGACGCGAAACCGCTTCCGCGGCGGGTCGCGGAGGTCGAACTGACTCCTCGATTGCCAGCTTCTGCCCGTAAACAGTCGCACTGAAGCTTGCGTTCGGGCCCATCGCGATCCCCCTCCCCCAATCCAAATGCATGAAAGCGCCAGGTAATCCCGTTGTAATCGAAATAAACATAAGTTTCTCTTGCAAAGTAGGTGCAAGTTTAGTGAGTATCGGACATGAACTTTCATCGCAGAAAAAACCCCGGACGGACAAGTCCGGATGAACGAACAACCCATTTGTCGCCGCCGCTCTTGATCCTCCCCTTGATCTGTGCGGTCGCACTCGCGACAACGGCCCGAGCGACCACCGTGCTCGAGCCTTTGCCAGAACCATCAACCACGCTCTTCGGCTTTGCCGTCCTATCGTTAGGCGACGTCAACGGGGATAGCGTCCCCGATTACGCCGTCGGCGCGCCTTTCCAGGACGGTGACTTTGTTTCGACCGCGATGGGGTTCGGACTACCGCAAAACGTCGGCAAGGTGATGGTCATCGATGGCGCCACCTTCGCGACCTTGAGCGAAATGAACGACCCGGAGTTTGAGGTCATTCAGGACCAGCATTTTGGCGGCGAACTGGGCTGGTCGATCTCGGTCTCGGCCGACATCAACAACGACGGGGTGGCCGACGTGATCGCGGGTGTGCCCCATCATATCGCCAATCCAAACGACCTCGAGGCGAAGACAATCAACGCCGGCAAAGCGATTGTCTTTAGCGGAAAGGATGGCGCGCTGCTTTTCACCCTTAACGATCCCGAAGAACAGGAAGATGGTCGATTCGGAACAGCGGTCGCGGCTTTGGGCGACGTCAACTCCGACGGAGTCGCCGACTTTGCCGTAGGCGTGCCCGGCCATGATGAAGGGGATGAGGAAGACGGCGTTGCCAACGTGGGCGTCGCCTACGTCTTTAGCGGCAAGACTGGTGCTTTGATTAGCACTCTGGATGATCCTGCCGAAGCGGCTGGCGCCGCCTTCGGTTCGGCGCTCGCCAATGCGGGCGATCTTAACAGTGACGGCGTCACCGACATCATCGTCGGTGCACCGGGTGAAGCTAAAGTGCATGTTTTCAGCGGCAAGACTGGCGCTCTGCTCTATTCGATCGCCAGTCCAAAGACAGAACCTCTCACTTCGTTCGGTGCGGTCGTCGCAGGCGGACAGGATTTCAGTAAGGATAAAAAACCGGATATCGTCGTTGGCGCGCCATTACAGGCCGGAAACCGCGGTGCGGTCTACGTCTACAATGGAATTGACGGTGCCCTGATTCGCCGCTTGAAACCAGCCGCCGACCAGGCCTTCGCGCAGTTCGGCGCCGCGATCTACGCCTCGCCCGATATCACCGGCGATAGACGAGCTGACATTATAGTTGGCGCGCCCGGGCAGAACGTGAACGGAGTGCTCGGAGCTGGTCAGGCCTATGTCTTCGACGGTGTTCGCGGCCGACTCACCACTACTCTCACGGGTGCAAATCCGCAGGCTCACGCCGGATTTGGCTCCTCGGTTGCTTCCATCCTGTTTGGCGGAAGCAATGTCTCTGCTCCTGTGGTAGGCGTGCCTTACCAGGACATCGTAACTGGTTCCGGCCAGGGTGCCGTGACCCATTTGCAGGCCGGTCAGATCGAAATCTTTCAATAAAGGCGACTTAACATGAAAAAAATAACAACTATTATCCTTAGCCTCCTGGGCTGCGCGCTGTGCGGCACTTTTTCCAGCACAGCATTGGCCAACCATCGGAGCGGTGACTTCCCGCTGCCCGAGATCATGACCGGTGGTGACTTCAATAAGGACGGCAATCTCGATCTCGCGGTCAATCTTTCGGGATTTGATAACTTTGCCGTCCTGAACGGTGACGCCGCAGGTAACTTCGTCCTGAAACGGCACATTGAGTTAGACACACTATCGAAAAGTGTGACGAGCGGAGACGTCGATGGCGACGGTAATACCGACGTCGTTGGGATTACCCAATGGGGTTACAACATCAAGCTCTACCTGGGCGACGGTCTCGGTGGTTTCCAGTTGTCCAACACCATGAACGGCGACGGCGAACCGAACCGCGTTCAGTTGGTCGATCTGAACAAAGATGGCAAACTCGACATTATCGCGAATGCCCCGGAGGAAGGCATCCTTCTCATTTATTTGAGCCTGGGCGGCGGCGCCTTCACGAACACGCCGATCGAGTTGGAGAAATATCCGAATCTCGTTGCCATCCGCACAGGTGACTTCAACAAAGATAGCAACGTCGATATCGCAGTTGCCTATTTCTTGAACGGCCTGGTTGGTGGCAGCCATGTGCAAATCTTTCTCGGCGATGGAACGGGTAACTTCACCGTCGGGCAAAACTTCGTTATTAATCCGCAGTGCAATAACATCCGCGTCGACGACCTGAACAAGGACGGCAACCTCGACCTCGTCCTGGCGGGCGCGGGGGCGGAGAATGACGCCGGCGTCTTCCTCTCCACCTATCTGGGTGACGGGGCGGGTAACTTCACCCTGAAGCAGGCGCTCGATCTCGGAACGGGCAGCATCAAGGGCGAGATCGCCCTGGCCGATTTCAACGGGGATGGCAAAAATGATGTCGCTTTCCCGTTATCTTCAGACGGCGGCGAGAGAGGTCATTACAGCACCGCTCTCCTGATCTTCCTCGGCGACGGCACGGGCAATTTCACCCAAACAACGACGGCCACAGTCGGCAACGAACCTGGTTCGACCTGGGCGGCTGATTTCAACAAGGATGGGAAGATGGACGTCGCCTGCTCGAATCGCACCGACGGGACGCTTTCGATCCTGTTCGGTAACGGCAATGGGACCTTTACGACCCATCAGACGATTCCGTTGAACGCAGTCCCGGCACCCTGATTATTCCGGCCTAACAAAGGAAATTGAAACTCCCTGGATGACTCTGTCGTCCAGGGAGTTTTTCATCTCGCCACCTGGAGGTTGAAAGGTGCAAAGACTTGCCGGCCGTCGATCTGCACCTGGGCAAAAAGCCGCGTGAACCCGGGAGTGGTCGTATAGATTTTGAACTCCAGCTCGGGCCCACCGCGGGCGCCCTGGTCGAGAACCGGCGGCCCACTTGGGTGCATGTGGATGACTGTTTCGCCGTCTTCATTAAAGCCTACGAGATGCGCGAATGCATTCATGACCGGCTCGAGCTGGGTAAATGGCTTGCCCTGCCGCGTGATCAGTAATTTCGCGGGTGTGACCTCGCCTACCTTGATCCGGCCTTTCTCGAGTTTCAGCTCGAAGTGGAATCCCTCCGAGTCAGCCACGAGCCGAGTCTCCTTATCGCTCACTGGCTCCGGCTCGCCTGTCCCCGCGATCAGCGTCTTGTCGTATTCCTGCAAGCCGAGCGGGAGCGGGCGCAAGTCAGCCCAGGCGTAATAAGCGCCCGGCTTGGTCGGGGTGAATTCAAATGAATAATCCCCCGGCGTGTCGGTCGGCTGCGGATGCTCGTGGTGATAATCCTTCAGGCTTTGATCGACGATCAGCAGGTGGATCTTCTTCGTATGCACCTCGATCAATTGATCCAAGGTTATCGGATGATCTGTCGTGCGCCGCAGGTGAAGGGTGCCATGAGCGAGCTTGCCCGGCTCGAGGGGAGCATCGGTGCTGATCGTAGCAACAACGGTGTGCTGCCCGGTGCCCAAGGCGAGATGAGAGGGCATGATGACGACCGGTTGATCGAGCGGCATGCCGCACTTCGGGCAGCTCTCATTTTTGCTTCCGATGACATCGGGATGCATCGGGCAGGTGAAACGCGCCGCCAGTTTGTGCGCCGCCTTCAGCACTTCGGGATCGGCGGTTTTTTGCAGCGCCTCAAACTCCGTCTCGGCCTGCGTCATTATCGCGGCCGCGACATCGGCCTTCCCGGCGTCCGAAGCGGTGTGCATGGCGGAGATACCGCGCACAAAGTGAATCCATTGGACTTTCAACAGACCGCTCTGCGGCGTCGGCTTTTTCCCCAGGTCGTTAAGGATTGACGAAACCGCCGCGCTCGCCACCGGATCTTCCGGATCGATCAGGGTGAGTTCTCCTTTCG
>DATBDG010000109.1:0-20063 GCA_036270055.1 Chthoniobacterales bacterium | reverse complement strand
CCTTTGCAGAGGAGGCCGAGCCGTTTCGCGACCGGCGGATACTGCGGCTGGAAGCGCACCATCCGCCAGGCGCACTCGACCAGGGCGGAGCGGACCCGCGGGTTGCCCCGTTTGGTCACGCTGCCGGGCACCCGTTTGCTGCCGCTGCTGCGTTCGCCCGGACAGAGCCCGGTGTAGGAACTGATGGTGCGCCGGTTGTGGAACCGGCCCCAGTCGCAGATCTCGCGGGTGAGCACGACGGTGGTGAGTTTGCCGAGCCCGACCGGGATATCTTTGGGCGCGGCGGCTTCCAATTCGCTCGCGAGTTGGCTGATCTGATCCTGCAGGGCGAGGAGGGCCGGTCGATAGCCCTCCAGGCGAGTGACGATCCACTCGGGTAAGTGCTTTTGCAGGCGGGTCCAGGTCTGCTTTTTCCACCAGTGGGCCGGGGCGGGCAGGGCGTGGCTGATGAGGAGGGCGCGGCCCTGGGCTTCGAGCTTCTGGCGATGATGCAGCAGTTGTTCACGCTGCCGGGAGAGGTGGCGGGCCTGTTCTTCCTCCGCGGTCGGCACCCGGATGAGGGCCACCTCGCCGGTGTTGCCCTCGAGGTAACGGGAGAGCTGCTGGCAGAGGGTGGTGGCGTCGCGCGGATCGGTCTTTACCCGGGTGCACTGCTCATCAAGCTTGCGCGGGGCAATCACATAGCAATGCGCGCCGGCCGCGATCAGCTGCCGGTAGAGAGTGAAGCCAAACCCGCACGCTTCATAGACCACGTGCTCTTCATGACCGGCCCGGAGCAGTCCTTCCACCCAGGGCACGAACTCGCCGGGCGCGAAAGCCGCGATGCCTTGGGCAGCAACTGATCGTACTGCGCCACCGCCACGTAGGCCCGGGCATGGACATCCAACCGGATCTTGATCCGCGCGACGCTGAGCTTTATCTTCCTGCCGGTCCGCCCGGGTGAGCGGATCCCTTCGTGATGAACGATTGTTTTATTCATAAGCGGGTGAGTTTAAAACCTCACCCGCCTTTCTTCATGCCATCTGGGCGCTTGAGTTGACCGCGAGCCGCCGTACGATCACGTTTTCTATGACTCTCACTCTTTCGCCCGCTGCACAGCGCGCCCTCGCGCGCAGCACCTCAGCTCGTGCTCGTTAGGTAACCGGCGAAACTCATGCATCGATTCGCGCCAGAAGTTTTGGGCTACACAACTCTTCGACTTGGAATTGGCATGTCGATGCTAATCCATGGTGTGACCCGAATCGGTAATATCTCTGCCTTCACGCAGCAACTCGTGTCGCACTTCGCGAAGACGTGGTTACCCGATCCTCTGGTCATCGGCTTTGCCTGTATCACGCCTCCCGTGGAACTCTTGATTGGAATTCTGGTCGTGCTTGGGCTCTTCACGCGGCAAGGATTAGTGGCGGGAGGAATATGGATGGTCGCACTGATCTTCGGCAGCACGTTGGCAGGAGATTACGATGTCGTCGGCATTCAGCTGCTCTATTCGCTCATCTTCTTTCTGCTTCTTCGGCATGAAGCACTGAATGAGCTTTCGTTCGATCGGCGAGTTCGAGGAATTGAGCGTATCGGACCCGGCCGTGGCGACCAAAAGCATTGATTCGCGTTGTGAGTGGGGCATTGTTTTCGAAATCGCATGAGACACGACGGCGAGGTCACCTAGGCTCAACTTTGTAGTGCAACATTTGCTAGGTAGTAAGGAAGCATTAATTGGGTGTTTTGTAGCCATGTCTTTTCCTGGGTCGGTTGTTGAGTGTGCGGCGATTAGATCTTCGGGGCCGAACCTTCCCGATCCCGACAAAGCACTGCTCGGCTCGGGCAAGCAGACTCGCTTTGTTCGCCTGCCTTCAGCAGAAGTCCTCAAGCACCCCGCCGTAGAGAGACTTCTCTCGATCGCGGCCGAGCGAGGGCAGACTCCGCTGCCGACAAGTGGCCGTGGGAAGCTTGTCATCCGGTCGGTGTCAGAAAAGCAGCGACCCCGCCGCAAAGCGCGAAAGGCCTAACCGACATCTGAGCTAGTCCCTCAAGAGATTTGAGCGAAGTCATTCACCGGGTGTGAGTGGCGGGTCGAGCAAGGAACGGGAGCAGGTTACGCCCTGTTACGGCTCGCTCTCCCGCGCCCGGTCCTCGAAGCGGGTGAATTCCTTGCGGAAGGTGAGGGGGACGTCGCCGGTCGGGCCGTTGCGCTGCTTCGCGATGATGAGATCGGCTTTGCCTTCGGTCTCGTCTTTCTCCTCCTCGGTGTCGGCGTAATATTCCTGCCTAACGAGCAAAGCAACCACATCGGCGTCCTGTTCGATGCTGCCCGATTCGCGCAGATCGCTCAGGCGCGGCCGGCCTTTGCTGTCGCCGGTGCGGTTTTCCGGATTCCGGTTGAGCTGGGCCGCGACGATGATCGGGATGTTCAACTCCTTGGCCAGGCCTTTAATCCCGGCGGAAATCTCGGAAATCTCGATCTGCCGATTCTCCTGGCCGCGGCGCGATGTGGAGCGGAGGAGCTGGAGGTAATCGATCACAATCAACTCAACCTCGTGCTGGGCCTTGAGCCGGCGCGCCTTCGCCCGCAGCTCGAGGATGTTGAGGCCAGGACTGTCATCGATAAAAATTTTCGCTTCCGCCAGCTTCGAGGCGGCGGCGGTTAACTTGGGAAAATCGCGCTCGGCGAGGAAAGTGCCGTCGCGCACTTTTTGTGAATTCACTCCGGCCCGCGAGCAAAGCAGACGCTGCACGAGCTGCTGCGCGCTCATCTCGAGGCTGAAGACCGCAACCGGCCGCCCTTCATTCACCGCGACATGCTCGGCGATGTTCATCGCGAGCGCCGTCTTGCCCATGCTCGGGCGGGCCGCGATCACGATCATCTCGGCCGGATGCAACCCACTCGTTAGGCGATCGAAGTCCTTGAAACCCGTCGCCAGCCCGGTGATGCCGCCGTGCTGCTGGTAGAGTTTCTCGATCGCCTCGATCGCGTCCATGACCTGGTCCTTCATGGAAAAGGCCTCGTCGTTGAAACGCTCGTCGCCGACCGCGAAGATTTTCTGTTCGACTTCGTCGAGAAGATTGTCGACTTCATCCTGCTCTTCGTAGGAACGGCGCGCCCCTTCCGTGCAGGCGCTGATGATTTCGCGCAGGATGTATTTGTCCCGCACGATCTCGAGGTAATACCCGACGTTGGCCGCTGTCGGGACAAAGGCGAAAAGGCTGGTCACGAAGGCCGCGCCGCCAATCGTTTCGAGCAGGTTCCGGTCACGCAGGATTTGGGTGAAGGTGATCAGGTCGATGCCTTTGTTGGTGTTCCAAAGATCGACCAGGACGCTGAAAATCGTCTGGTGCGCCGGGATGTAGAAATAGTTTTCGTTGACCTTTTTCTCCACCACGGTGGTGATGGCGTCGCGCGGCGAGATGAGCATGGAACCGAGCACACCCTGCTCGGCTTCGACGCTGTGGGGGAGCGCGCGGTGAATATCTACGGGAGAACCTGCGGACGACTGCCCAATAACTTTCCCGCCGTTCCGCGCTGCCGAGCCTCGGTCAGTCCCAGAACCGTTTGGGACTGTCTTGCGAGACCCCCCGGGTTCGTTCCCTTGGGGACTTCTCGGCATTGATTATTTTGTTCGTTTGCGAGGTGCGCGCGTCGTGTCAGCCGATTCTTCGGCCGCGGCTGCTTCCGTCTTTGGTTCTTCGGAAGATTTGATGTTGAATTTGAATTTTGCCACCACGTCGTGGTGCAGCTTGAGCGGCACTTCGTGTTCGCCGGTGGTCTTGATTGGATGCTCGAGCACGAGATGATGCCGGTCGATATCGCGGTTGAGTTCCTGTTTCAAACGCTCCGCGATGTCGTTCGCGGTGATGGAACCGAAAGCCTTCCCCGTTTCGCCGGTGTGCAGCACGAAAGTGACCTTCAATTTGCCGATCCGGCGCGCCAGGTCCTCGGCTTCGTTCAACTCGCGCGCCTCGCGTTCGGCGCGCTTCGCCTTCAGGGCATCGAGCTGCCGCATCGCGCGCGGCGTCACTTCGTGAGCCTTGCCAGTGGGGAGAAGAAAATTCCGCGCATAACCGCGGCGCACTTTCACGATGTCGGCCTCCGCGCCGAGGCCGAGGACGTTTTCGGTCAGGATAATTTGGGTGGAAGGCATGAGAATTTTTCGCTGAGATTCGCCGCGCACTGCGAGCGTGGCAGGCGCGAGGGAGGTGATTATAGGACGCGACCGCAGCGTGTCAAACCCACGCTCTGACGAAGGTGCGTTATATCATCCCGAGCTTCATCCGCCCGGCTTCGCTGATCATGCTCTGGTTCCAAGGTGGGTCCCAAACCAGTTCGACGTCGGCTTCGTCCACGCCGTCGATGCTCAGGATTTTGCTTTGGGCGTCGTGCGCGATCGCTGGGCCCATCCCGCAGCCGGGCGCAGTCAGGGTCATTTTCACTTCGACTTTGGTCCCGCCGCCGCCTGGGTTGTCACTCAGCTTGCAGTCGTAGACCAATCCCAGGTCGACGATGTTGACCGGGATTTCCGGGTCGTAACACTGACGCAACTGATCCCAGACGGCTTTTTCGTCCACCGGGCCGGCGCTTGTTTCTGTCGCCTCGGCGGCGCCGTTGTTCGCGACCGGTTTTTCGAGCCCAATGGCGTCGAGATCCTTTTCCGCAATTCGCGCGAGGCCCTGATAGGTCGCGATTGTGTAGCTGCCGCCGAGGGTTTGGGTGACGACGCCGGGCGTGCCCGCCGGGATTATGATTTTGGTTCCAGCCGGGATTTGGATCGCTTCGACGTCGCGGGAAGTGGTGAATTCGGTGTTTTCGTGCATGGGAAAATCTCGTTAGGCTAGGAATCGAGAACGATTTTTAATTTTTTCTGAGAGGCCGAGGAGGGGGTAAAGGCATCGACCAGGCTCGGGCTTTGAGCAACCGGCGGAACCGGCGCGGCGTCGCCGCCGAGGGCGGAACGCAAGGCCCCCTCGACCAGTTGGGCGCAATGAATCTTGACCGGGGGCAATGCGCCCAACGGCGCCGCCAATTCCTCGCCCGACATCGACATCGCTTCATCAACCGTTTTGCCGGCCAGCATCTCGGTTGCGACGCTGGCCACGGCGATCGCGGTCTGGCAGCCGAAGGTTTGAAAAGTGGCGCGATCGATTACCTTGCGCCCCGCTTCTTCCTTAAACTTAACCCACATCCGCAGCATGTCGCCGCAGTCGGCGCTCCCGACGGTGCCAATGGCGTCGGCGTTTTCCATCTCGCCGAGGTTTTGCGGATTCTTGACCGCGGCTTCGATTCGTTTTTCGAGGTCGTCGCTCATCGTCAGGCGTTCTCCAGATGGTAGCGAGGCAACTTCGGATCCACTTCCGCGCTCCAAGCGTCGATGCCGCCACGCAGACTTTTGATTTTCTCGAAACCGTGCCCTTGAAAATAAGCCGCCGCGTCCATGCTGCGCGCACCCTGGTGATCGTAAATCACGAGCAGATCGCTGCGCGACCAATTTGCCAAAATCTCCTGCATGGATTCCTGCGTGAAAAGATGCGCACCGGGCAGTTTGACGGCGTCGAATTCTTCGCGCGTGCGAATGTCGAGGAGGTGAATCGTTTCGCCCGCCGCGAGCCGTTGCGATAGTTCCCGCGGCTCGATTTGCAGGGCGCGATCGGCCGCGTCGCTCGCGAGGATATAATCGGTGACCTCTTCGACATCGAGGTTTTCATTACGGGCGCAAACTGCGGCGAGCGTCTCCTCCGGGTTAAAGCCGCAACTGGCGCAACCACCAATGTGATACCGGCGGAAAAGGGCACGCTGCGCGCCGGGGAACTGCTCGAGCAGCTCACGCATCGTCATGCCGGGATCAATCGTCGCGGTGGAATTCATCGCGCCAAAATTGTAGCGGCGGTCGATGACCGTCGCAAACGTCCTACAGTTTCTCCGGGCTGCCGAGCAGTTCGACGACCCTTTGCAACAATCGCCCGGCGCCGCCGCCGTCGAGGCTGCGATGATCGAAGCTGAGGGTGAGCTCGGCCTGCGTGGTGGGAACAAACTGCTTTTTCTCCTCGCTCCAGGTGGGCGCCTTTTTTCCGGCCCCCAATCCGAGGAGAAGCGTCTGGTCGGGCAGGGGGATGGGCGTGCCCCAGTCCAGACCGAAGCTGCCAAAATTGGAAACCGAAGCGATACCGCCGGATGTCATTTCGGAACTCAGGCGGCGGCGCCGGGCGAGTTCGACCAGCTCGGTGTAACGGCTCGTTAGGTCGGCGAGCGAAGTCTTATCCGCGTCGCGAATGACCGGGACCATGATCCCGTCCTGCGCTTCCACCGCCACGCCAATATCGATCGACGCGGAGCGGAGCGCGCGGCCGCCAATGAGACGGGCCGCCGCCGCCGGCGTTTCCGCCAGAGCCAGGGCGAGTGCGCGCAAAGCGTAGAGCGCCGGGCCGGGTTTGGGATCGCGTTTCTTGCGATCTTCCAGAACGGGATCGAGGCAAACGGAAACGCCGACGGTGGCGAGCGGTCGCGTCCAACTGCGGCGCATCGCGTCGGCCACGCCGACGCGGATCGCGCTCGCCTCTTCCGCGGTTTGGTTTTCCAGTCCGCCGAGAAATTTTTCCAGATCCTTGATCGTGACCCGCCCGGCGTTGCCGCTTCCCTGGATGGCCGCGAGATCGGCCTGGGTTAGTTGCAACTCAGCCATCCGCGCCTTCACTCGTGGCGAAAGATAGCCTGCGCCTTTCGCGCCAGCGGGTACCGGCAGGACTCCTTTTTGATCGACCGCGAAATGCGAGCCGGCCGCGACTTCCGGCAAACTGGTTTCGTCGACCTGGAAGTGCGAGCCGCTGCCGTTTCCAGCCTTGACCGATTCTTCTTCCCGGCCGGGCGTTTCCTCCGCCAGTTCAGCCTTGGGCGTCTCGGGCGCATTCTTAACGAAACGCGCCGCGTCGGTTTCGCTCGCCTCGACGTAACCGAGGACGGCGCCGACGGCGTAGACGCCTTTCACTTCCGCGTCGATTTTCGCGATCTCGCCGGGGCAGGGCGTGGTGACGCCCATCACAGCCTTGTCGGTCTCGACTTCGATGATTTCCTGGTCGACCGCGACCTTGTCGCCGGGCTGGACCTTGATCGCGACGATCGTCGCCTCGGCCATCGATTCGCCGAGCTGCGGCATGGTGATTGGAACTTTCGCCATAAAGTTATTCGGTCAGGAGCTGGCGGGCCCTGGCGGCGATCGATTTCGCATTCGGGCGATGCTCGCTCCAAAGATTAGGATGATAGGGAATCGGCGTGTCTTTGGCGTTGATCCGCGCCGGCGCAGCGTCGAGGAGATGAAAGCCTTCGGTCGCGACGCGCGCAATCACCTCGGCGGTCGCGCCGCCCCATGGAAATGATTCGCCCACGCAAAGGAGCCGCCCGGTCCGCGCGACGGAGGCGAGCACGGTATCGGTATCGAGCGGTTTGACGCTACGCAGATCGACCACTTCGATCTCGATCCCGTCGGCGCTGAATTGTTTCGCGACCGCGAGCGCTTCGTGCACCATCGCGCTGTAGGTCACGATCGTGAGATCGCGCCCTGGCCTAACGATGCGCGCTTTCCCGATCGGCAGCCGGCCCTTCGGCAGGGCCTCGGCCTTGAGATGGTAGTAGAGATACTTGTGCTCGCAGTAGATCACCGGGTCGTCGATCGCGACCGCGTCGATCAACATCGTGTAGGCATCTTCGACCGTGGCCGGCGCGACTACGACGAGACCCGGGTAGTGCGAGTAAATCGCTTCCATGCTCTGGCTGTGGAACGGCCCGCTCCCTTTCGTTCCGCCCGAGGGCAGACGAACCGTGATGGGGCAGGGGATATTCGTCCGGAAATACTGGGTGCCGGCGTTGTTCAGAATCTGGTTGAGCGCGATGCTGGAGAAATCGGCGAACTGCATCTCAACGATCGGCCGCATTCCTTCCATGGCGGCGCCGATCGCGGTCCCGACCATCGCGTCTTCGCTGATCGGCGTGTTCAGCACCCGTCCCGGAAACTCCGCCGCCAGACCTTTCGTCGCCTTGAAGGCGCCGCCGAACTTTCCGCTCACATCCTGACCGTAAATGAAAACGCGCTTGTCTTCGCGCAGGAGATGCGCCTGGGCTTCGCGGATCGCTTCGAGGTAAGTGATGCTCACGGGATTTTGTCCACCAGTTCGCGGCTCGATACCGCGCACCAATCCTCCTCGCTCGCCACCGGCGCCGCTTCGCGCTGCGCGGTCTCGACCGCGTGGTTGACTTCCGCGGAAATTTCGGCCCGCCAATGCTTGAGCGTTTCGGCGTCGAGCCAATTCTTCTTCACGATCAACTGCTCGGTGAGCGAGACACAATCCTGGGCCCAGCGTTCTTTCTTCATCTCCGCCGGCACGTAGCTGGCGTCGTCGTGCTCGCCATGGCCGGAGAGACGGAGGAGCGAGGCGACGACCAGTTGGGGCGGGCCGCCGGCACGGGCTCGCGCCACCGCTCCGCCGATCACGTCGAGACAGGCGGCCAGATCGGTGCCGTCGAGTTTGTGGCCCTCGTAGCCGTAGCCCTGCGCGCGATCGACCAGGCTGGCGCAGGCAAATTCACGATCGTTAGGCGTGGAGTAGGCGAAGTGATTATTAGACGCCACCAGGACGAGCGGCACTTTTTCGACCGCGGCGATATTCATCCCTTCGTGCGTGGCGCCGGTCTGCATCCCGCCTTCGCCGATCATCGTCAGACCAACGAAATTTTTTTCGCCCTTCATCCGCTTGGCGAGCAGCTTGCCGACCACCACTGAGACCATGGCCCCGAGGTGGCTGATCATAGCCAGTTGGCCGGCCTCGGGATAGCCGCGGTGGATATTGCCATCGCGGCCGCGCATCGATCCCTGGCGCGAGCCCAGGTACGTGCGGGTGACGTTGAGGATCGGTTCGCCGAAAGCCGCGCGCGCCGCCTGGTCGCGGATGAGCGGCGCCATGACGTCGCCCTTTTGCAAAAACATTCCGCAGGCTGCGCCGACCGCTTCCTGTCCGCGCCCGACGTAAACCCCGCCAGTAATCATCCCCCCGCGGTAGAGGCTGGTCAGTTTTTCCTCCAGGATCCGGGTTTGCAGCATCCAGCGGAAGGCTTCGAGATAACGCTCGTGCGGAGGCGCACCGGCGGTCTTGGTGGCGCCGGGTTCCGCGGTTTGAAGCATCGGAGGATTTAAACCAGCAACGTGCCCTTCGCCAAAAATTTTTCCTTTTTGCACCGGGTCCGTCCCACATGCTGCGTCGGGAGCGGATCTTTTCGGGCTTGAACTGGCGGTGCGCGAGGGAATTAAATGACCTCACGTATGTAATCGAAACCTAAGCCTGGAGGATTTATCATGCCCTTGCTCAAGCCTGATCCCACGTTCTACCCTTCGCCCCGCCTTGCCGCTGAAGCCCCGCCTGAGAAGCTCGCCTTTGTCGCGGCCTTGAATCCTCCCGGCGGGAAAAACAACGACGCGATTCTTGTCGTCGATGTCGATCCTGATTCGGCGCAGTTCGGCCAGGAAGTCGGGCGCTGCACGCTGCCCGAGTTTGGTGACGAGCTGCATCACTTCGGCTGGAACGCCTGCAGCTCCGCCCTTTGCCCCTACGCGCCGCATCCGCACATCGAACGGCGTTATCTCATCGTGCCGGGCATTCGCTCCTCGCGCATTTACGTCATCGATATCAAGCCCGACCCGCGCCAGCCGAAAGTCGTGCGCACGATTTCGGCGGAGGAAATTGCCAAGCGCGTCGGCTACTCGCGCCCGCACACCGTCCATTGCGGGCCGGAGGGAATTTATGTGAGCGCGCTCGGGTCCCCGGAAGGCGATGGGCCAGGGGGAATTTTTCTCCTCGACCATTTCACTTTCGATGTGACGGAAAAATGGGAAGTCGACCGGCGCGATCAGTACCTGCATTATGACTTCTGGTGGCATTTACTCCACGACACGCTCCTCAGCTCGGAGTGGGGCACGCCGAAGATGATCGAGAACGGCCTCCAACCCGACCTGCTGATGGATTCCCAGTACGGCCATCGCATGCACGTCTGGAATCTGCGAACGCGGAAACTGGTCGAGACGCTCGATCTGGGGAAAGAAAACCAGATGGTCCTGGAAATGCGCCCCGCGCACGACCCGACTAAAACTTACGGCTTCGTCGGCGTCGTCATTTCGCTCAAGGACCTCTCCGCCTCAGTCTGGCTTTGGCACCGGCCTAACGGAAAGTGGGGCGTGCAAAAAGTGATCGAGATTCCGGCCGAGCCGGCCGACCCCGATCTCCTCCCACCGGCGCTCAAGCCATTCAAAGCCGTGCCGCCGCTCGTGAGCGACATCGATCTCTCGCTCGACGATCGCTTCCTTTACGTCTCCTGCTGGGGCACGGGCGAGATGCAGCAATATGACGTCTCCGATCCGTTTCACCCGAAGCCGGTCGGCTCGGTCCATATCGGCGGCATCGTCAGGCGGGCACCGCATCCGAAAGATCCGGAGCGCAAATTGCGCGGCGGCCCCCAGATGGTCGAGGTGAGCCGCGACGGCAAACGCGTCTACTTCACCAACTCGCTCTATGCCGCGTGGGACGAACAATTCTACCCGGATGGCGTCGGCAACTGGATGGTGAAACTGGATGTGGCAGCGGAAGGCGGAATCCAATTCGACCCGAAGTTCTTCTTCGAGACTGAGGATTACCGGCTGCATCAGGTGCGCCTGGAAGGCGGTGACGCTTCTTCCGATTCCTACTGCTTTAGCTAGTGTCGCGTAAAAGAAAAAGCGACGCGGCGGGGGAGAGAGCCTGGAGTCGCCGCGGCGCGTCTCTCCGGAGGGACGCGCTTCCGCGCGTCCAGGCTCGCTGCGCCACGCCCCCGGTTTCCTGACGATGTCCCATCTCTGGCCATGGGTCGTCCTTTTCGGGCTCGGCGCCCTGCACGGGATCAACCCGGGCATGGGGTGGCTTTTTGCCCTTTGTCTCGGGCTCCAGGAAAAGCGGCGCCAGGCCGTCCTCGCTGCGCTCCCGCCGATCGCCCTCGGCCACGCCATCTCGGTTGGGCTCGTCGTTTTTCTTGTCGCCGCGCTGCGCGCCAATCTCCAGCCGCAACTCTTGAGATACGCATCGGCGGCCGCGCTGATCGGCTACGGCAGTTATCGCGCGATTCGCTCCCGTCACCCGCGCTGGGTTGGGATGCGGGTCGGCTTTCGCGACCTGACGATGTGGTCCTTCCTGATGGCCTCGGCGCATGGAGCGGGCCTCATGCTGGTGCCGGTCTTTCTCGCGACCCGGTCGGGCAATGACCCGTCGATTGCGCATCATCATGAGACAGCAGGTCATCACGCGGGGCACCTGCCTCTTCTCGCCGGTCCAGGTGTATTGACTGCGGCGGTCCTCGTTCACACCTTAGGCCACCTCATCGTCGCGGGCCTGGTCGCGCTGCTTTTTTTCGAAAAGCTGGGGCTCGCGGTGCTGAAGAAAGCGTGGTTTAACATCGACTTCGCCTGGGCGCTCGCCCTCATTGCAACGGGAGTCATCCTTCTCCTCATGTAGCGACGCCCCGGGCGCAGGTTTTTTCTGACCGTCGAACTAAGAGCTCTGGGAGCGCACGCGTTCTGGTTCCGGCGCCTCGCCGGAGTTGCGCTGCGCTACCCCCTAACGACACCAGGAGGCCACAAGAGTAGCAGTTTGTTGCCTGACTGCCGATCTTATTTCCATCCTCCTCGATGGACGCCTGGGACGAAGTGTAACTTGGAAGCGGGAAGAGCAGCAAGTCGCGATAGGTCACGCGTGGACCAACCTACCTTGCAGCGCGCAGAGTGAAGGAGCGTAACACCGCAGTCCCGGCAGCCGGGTCAAGCGGGCGTTTCGCCCGCTGTATCAGCGGTGCAGGCTGAAAGCCCGCCCGACGGACAGGCCAGAGGCCTGTGTTACGAATGTAGGGGCGTCGAAACTTGCAGGGCAGGCACATCGCCTCCCCCGGCAAGTCCGACAATCACGACCGGATTCGCGTCTTCGGCTTCTTGCCTTGCTTGATCTCCTTCAGTTTGATGCAAACCACCGTCAGCCACGTGATATCGAAGGCGTCGCCGAGCGGCTCCGCATCCTGCGCCTGCGGGCTCATGCTGGTATAAGTTCCGTCGATCCCGACCGCCCAAATTTCCTCGCCCGCCTGCTTCAGCGCTGTCACAACATCCGCCCCATCCATCCCGTTGGCCGTTTCCCGAAACAACTCCCAGAGTTTATCGCGAAAAGGACCAACGACCTCCGCGGACGCCTTCTTCTTCGTCGCCGACCGCTTCTTCTTCTTCACGGGCGCATTCTCGTGCCTTCGTCGCCACTTGCAAGAATGGCTAACGCGCTGCGAAGGCGCGCGCCTTGAGGCGACCGAGGAACGCCACACCTTTCGCGAGCAGGCGCATTCCTGCCCCACGCAGTTCATTTAGAGAAATTTCGGCGCCTTTTGCCGCGCTCAAATATTTGTTAAGAAAAAGAGTGACGGCCACATTTGATCTCTGATCGAATAACTGAAGACCAGATGTACGCGGGCCCAATCACAACCGAGCAAAAATCAAACCTCCGGACCTACGTCGGCATGGCCTTCGCCGTCCTCGTCGCGTCCGGGACGCTCTACTTTTTCGTTCTTGCGCAGCAGGAGAAAAAGGCGACCAGAGGCTTCGATCCGGACCGGTCGATCCCGAGCGACACCGTCCTGCGCAGTCGCCTCACCTCGGAGGAATACAATGTCGTGCGGGAAAATGGCAGTGAGACGCCGTTTCAGAACGACTATTGGAACACCAACCGCGCCGGCATCTATGTTGACGTTATTGATGGCCGGCCGCTTTTCACGTCACTCGACAAATACTCCAGCGGGCTCGGTATCCCCGCTTTCAGCAAACCGATCTCGTACGACCTCGTCATCGAGAAGCCCGACAACTCTGAGGGCATGCAACGCATCGAGGTGCGCTCCAAGCGGAGCGACGCGCATCTCGGACATCTCATCGGCGACCCGAAATCGCCCACCGGACGGCAATACGCGATCCAATCAGCCGCCCTCCATTTCATTCCGAAAGAGGAAATGGCAGCGCGAGGCTACGAAAAGTACCTTCCGCTCCTGGAGAAGAAGTAGACGCGGCGCGGACGTTCGATTGTCCGGCCCTCCGGCGGCAGAACGAAACCGCTCTTCCAGTGTTTAAAGAGCAGCGGCCGTGATACAGCCGTCCCGGCTGTCCGGTCAAGCGGGCGTCTCGCCCGGCGTGTCAGCGGTGCAGGCTGTAAGCCCGCCCCACAGACAGGCCAGAGGCCAGTGTTACGGCTACGCAAAGGTTCCACCCACATATCATTTGGATTGCATTTGGTGACATAATCTGCCCACAATCGACCCATGAAACGCGCTCATCGTTTCTGCTGGCTGCTCACCGCTCTTTCCATAGGTGCTCTCCCGGCACAAGGCGACGACACAAATTACACGCTACCGCTCACCCAGGTGCGTTTCGATCACCTGGTTTCGATAACTTACCCGGTTGTTCGGCCAAATTTTGCTCGGCTCCGACCTACCACCGAGCCTTTGATTCATCCGGGCGTTCCGCAGGTTCCCATCACGCAAGATCTGACCGATTCATTCGCCAAGCCCCTCCTGATTACGAGCGAAAGACCCGAGTCGTTTGTAACCAGAGCATCCACTACTTATCGCCCCACTCCTTCTCCGCGTCTGATCCGCAATCCGGCGGAGCCGAAAGCTCCGCTCCCAGCCATCAGCCATCCTCCATCGCGGCCGAGATCGGCCAAACCAGCGAATAGTAAATCGCTCGATAACCAGCGCTGATCGCGGCACCAAGGCCCATCCCAAACTAACTCGGTGAGTCAGCTGTCAGCGCATTCAGGTCGCAAAGAGTGCTTCGACCTGTTTAAGCTGCCCACGTATCTCCTCGAGGAGCGGTGGGATATTCTCAGGTGTCAGCCCCAGTACCTTCAAGGTCTCTGCATCGAGCGCGGCAGACGGGCGATCTTGCTGCGATCCGTCCTGAAGCTCGTGGGCGAAATAATTCGCAGCCTTCGCGACTAACGAAAGGGAATCGGCTTCGTGTTCGCCATTCGGCAGGAGCGGATGCCGGAGAACCGCCACGCATACATTGCCGGGCAGGTTCCACCGGGTGAGCAGGCGCGCGCCGAGGTCGGCGTGATTGAACCCAAAGCTTTCCTCTTCCGCCTCCACCATGCTGGGACCGAAAGGCGCCGAGCGTCGTATCAGATCGACGTAGCCGGCTCCCTCCACCGACGCGAAAACGAGCTTCCCGACGTCGTGCAGCAAGCCTGCGGTAAAAGCCACAGCTTCTGTCGCGCCAACTCGTCGTGCGAGAATCGACGCGGCGACGGCGGTCACGACCGAGTGTTGCCATAAAGGATCGGCATCGAACTCGGCCTTGTCTTGCGCCATCGAGAGCGTGCGCGATCCAAAGAAAGCAATCACGATACAATAGACTTCGTAGAAACCGATCTGGAAAACCGCTTCAAACATGTCGAGAACCGGACGCCCCAGACCCATATACGCGCTGTTGCACCTTTTTAGCACCTCTGCGGTGAGCGACGGGTCGAGGCTGATCAACTCGACGATCCGATCGATGTCGCGGTCGGCATCGCCAAACAGGCTCAGTAACTGGGTGGCGACAACCGGCGCCGGAGGCAGTCCGCGCGTCCGCTCGATATATCGGTCCAGAATGGTCTCGTCAGTCATGGAGGAACGGATAAACAGTCATTTATTGGCCAGGCCTCATCTACTTGGAGGCATCTTGGAAGCATCTAGCATGCCGACGCTGAAACCGCAAAACGCATTTGCCGCGCATCGGGATGCGCGGCCGGTGAGAACCGGGAGCACCTCAATTTCTTGCGCTTCCGGACTCAATTAATGGAGCGCGCCCGCCCGAGGCAGGCGATGCGCCCGCCCCCAACAATTCGCTTCATCCGCGCGTCCCACGAGTCGCCGTTTCCAGTCGTTCGAGGGCAAAAGCGCCGGACGTCAGCAGGTTTTCGACGGAGGAGGTTGCGGCTCGGGAGCGGGTGTCGGTTGTTCCTTTTTTTGTGCCATTGCAGACTCCTGAAGAAAGCCGGAACCAAAGTCGAGCAGATAATTTCGATACGCGGCCCACGGAATTCCGCCGGTGATCCTCATTCTCTGACCTTTCGAATTTCTAATTCCGGCGCATCGTTCTTGCTTTGGAGAACGGCGGCGATGCACGCGGATACCTGCCAGAAGGAGTGGTTCCAGAGGCTCGAGAGCGGCCTGGCGCTGCTCGGCCGCGCCCTGGCGCGCGGGACGGAGGCCCTCAATCCACTGGAAAAAGAAGGAGCGCTCCGCCGTTTCGAATACTGCCTGGATCTTTCGTGGAAAGCCGCCAAAGAATACCTGCAGGAATGCGGGCTGCGAATCAACCCGGTCACGCCGCGCGAAGTCTTTCGGCAGGCCGCCGCCGCCGGCCTGGTGTCCAATCCGCAGGTCTGGATCCAGATGCTCGACCACCGCACCCTTCTCGCGCATAGCTACGACGGCGTCGTCCACGACGAAGTCATCGTCGCCCTCTCCGCGCGCTATTTCCCGGCGATGGAACAGTTACGCGACTTCCTCGCCGCGCCCGAGCCGGAAGGTGGCATGGCGGAATCGGTGAGAATAGAGGCGCAGCCGACATAGTCGAAATCGAGTGCACTGGTAAGGCCGACATAGACGGAGCCCGAAGGGGTGAGCGAGTGGCGGGAGCGAATCAATGGAGCGAACTGGGGCCGCGACGTGGATGGACGAGCCAGGAGGCCGATTGAGCGGGCGCGAAAGAATGCAGCCGGCGGGAACCGCGCGACCTGAACATGCGAAGCATGGACGAAGACCGAGAGCTGGGGCAGTTCGAGTCAATCCAAAACCGCGAGGCGTAGCGGTGCGAAGCATCAAACGCCGGAAGCGAATTGTAGGGCGGGCGCTTCGCCTGCCGCAGAAGGATATGCGCCGTCACGTCCGCGTTGTAGCTCTGTGGCCGCAGCTCGTGTAGCCGCGCTCCAGCGCCTCAACCAGTGAGGCGGCTACAATGTTAACGCCTGACGTTGGAGCCCGGAGTGGTGACCGCGGCAGAGGAGGATTTGGAATCTGGAAACCAGGAAGCAGCCAATCTGGGAGAGCACACGCGGGGCTGCAGGGAATTTGAATTGTAGGGCGGGCGCTTCGCCCGCCAGCTTTTCCCGCAAATGATACAAGACAAATCCCGACTGCGGGAATCAGTCCGACAATATCGGACTTTACGGCTATGAGCTAAGTTGCTCGTGCGCCAGCGTTTGCGCTGTAAAAGGGGCAGCGGCATGGCTTATGCATTACGCGGCCTGAAAGCTAACGAACCAACAACCAACCAAATGAAGGAGTAATGTTAATGAAGAAGCTAATCCTAGGTGTAACCTGCTGCGCATTCATCGCGCCGCTGGCGTTCGGACAAGATCCGCCGACGGTGACTCTGGAAAACGGACTCAAAGTGACGGCAAAGGCCCCGGTCATTACGGTGGCGAGAGGCGAGGCGGCAAGCTATCAGCCTCGCAAGACTCTCGTCGTGTATCACGAGGGCTCGGGGGCGTACGTCCTTAATGGTCGGGGACATGTCTTCGACCAGAAAGGGCAGAATGTCCGGAGCGCAGTCAGACCCGGTGCCAGTGTGCAGGTCTACTTTGCGAAGAACGGCGGTGCAAAGACGATCGACCACGTGGTGGTCAACTAAGGCTGCGCAGTTCAGCGATACGACCAACAAACGCCGCAGGTCCGGCCGGCCTGCGGCCTGGTGGTCGGTAGCACCTGAGTTCAAAAGGTTTCGACAAACAATGAACAGGACGGCAAGGGAGCGGTCGAAGGAACCATGAACCGGGACATCCGCAAGGATTTGACCGATTACTACAAATCGCACCCCCACAGTCCCGCGGCGCGGCAACATCCCCGCATCCTGATCGATCACGGCCGATACGTTGCCTTGCTCGGTCGCTCCATCAACCGAGGGATCGTCGGCTTTGGCTCCTCCGTCGCTTCCGCTCTGCACGCCTTCGACGATCTTTACCGGAAGGCTCATCCCACCGCCCGGCATTGATCAATAGTCCGGCGCCGAATTCTGTAGCCACGCTCCAGCGCCTCAACACAGGAGGCGGCTACAATGTTAGCGACTGACGTTGGAGCCCGGGGGCGGTGAGCCCGGCAGAGGAAGATTTGGAATCTGGAAACCCGGGAAGCAGCCATGTGGGGGAGCACACGCGGGCCGCCGGGAGAATTGCAGGGCGGGCGCACCGCCTGCCATTCATTCCCCGGAAGGACGCGCTTCCGCACGTCCAGGACGAGGCCTTGTCCGAGGCGGAGAAGATTCATGAGCGGGCGCGCGTTAATCGAACGCGGCATCGTTGGCTTTGGCCGGACCGCGCCGTCACCGAATCGTAACATGAACGATATTGCCGCGGATCACCGGGTCCCATAATCTCCGCGGGAAACAGGAGTCGCGCTTATGTCCCAGTTCACGATGTTCCGAAATCAACCGGTCGAAACTTTTCCAGCGGAAACAGTCATTTTCCAACAGGGCGACCCGCGGACGTTCATGTATGTCGTGAACGAAGGCGAAGTAGAGATTCGCGTCGGCGGCAAGATGCTGGAGGTGGTGGGAGGGAATGGGATTTTCGGTGAGATGGCAATGGTGGACAATAAGCCGCGGACCGCGACGTGTGTTGCGCGCACAGAGTGCAAGCTGGTCCCGATCGATCAGCGGCGCTTTCAATTTCTTGTCCAACAGACCCCCCACTTCGCGATTGACGTAATGCGCCTGCTCGCCGAGCGCCTGCGCCGGGTGAATGAGTTGATGGCGATAGCCTAGCCGGAAGCGGTGGGGGGAAGGAAACGTCCAAAGCTCAACTGAAGAGGGAGGACAGAACGGAGCGACTGCGGTGAGCGAGAAGCCTGCCGAGATTTGTAGGGCGGACGCATCGCCTGCCGCTGCAGGTACCATCTCGGAGGAACGCAGGTATAGCCGGGGACTGCGAGCGGGATGCGAGTCAATCGATGGAACGAATGTCGTCCGGCGAACGGTTGCGACCGATTTTTGAGGTGACGACTGGCTGGGCGATCGTTAATGTGCGGCATGAGCGCGACAGACGAGACAAAGCCGACGCCGCCCGATAACGCGCGGCCGCTAAAAGTTGGCGAGATGATCGAGGACGGCGATCTGCACTGGAATGCGACGGTCAAACACTGGGTAGCCGTCACTCCTCAGGGCGAAGAGCGAGTCGAGCCAGGCAAGGACGGCTTCTACTACCGCAAGAACGCCGATCTTTAGCAAGCAAAACGCCGGCCGAGACGCTTACCGCGCTGGCCTGTTTTAGCCGGTGACGGCGAGCCGGGCCCACGCGGGACGAGCCATTTGTCCCGCTCGCGATTGTGATTGCAGATGGTCTCGCTCGAATCGAATGGCAAACTAGAGCCCGCAATCGCGCATCAGGATCGACACGCTGCCGGTGTTCGGGAAGTCGTTGTTCGCAGTGGCGAGGTCTTGTTTGCCGTCGCCGTTGAAGTCTCCTACAACCGCCGAGTACGGATTTGGTCCCACGCCGAGGATGGTCGCGGGACCAAAACCGCCGTTGCCATCGCCGAGGAACATCGACACGAAATTCGTGCCCGTGTTTGCCACGGCTAAATCCTGATTCCCGTCGCCATTGAAATCGCCAATCGCTAGCGACCGGGGACCACTGCCGGCTACCAAATTGCTCGGCAATCCGAAATGGCCCGCGCCATCGCCTAACAAGATCGAGACATTGCTGGATTCTTCATTGGTAACAGCGAGGTCTTGATTACCGTCGTTGTTAAAATCTCCCACCGAGACTGAGGCAGGCTCGCTGCCCGTGGCCAGGTTGATCGCAGAGCTGAAAGTGCCGTCGCCGTTGCCCAATAAGACCGACACATTGTCGGACGCGTAGTTCGCCGCCACGAGGTCCTGGCGGCCATCGCCATTGAAATCGCCAAGCGCAATGTTGATCGCCTCCATCCCGGCGGCGAAACCAGTCGCGGCGCCGAAATGGCCCGTGCCGTCGCCTAACGCGATCGAAACGTTATTCGAGGTGAAGTTGGCAGTGGCGACATCCGGTTTCCCATCGCCATTGAAATCACCCACGGTCACGGAATAAGGACCATCGCCCACCCGAACGTTCACACTAAGAGCGAAACCGCCCGCGCCATTTCCCAGATAAATCCCTGCGGTGTTCGAGCCGAGATTGGCCACCGCCAGGTCCTGTTTGCCATCGCCATTGAAATCGCCGACCGCGAGCGAAGTAGGAGTGCTGCCGACGGCGAAGGTTCCCGGCGCGCCGAAGGCGCCGTTGCCACTGCCCAGCAAGATCGACACGCTGTTTGTCCCAAGATTCGTCACCGCGAGGTCCTGCTTGCCATCGCCATTGAAATCGCCCACCGCGGATGCATAAGGCCCGTTGCCCGCGGCCACATTCGTGGCGGCTGCGAAATGAACCGGATCGCAGGTCGCCGGCGTCCTCACTCTCAGCAGGAAGGTCTTGGTCACGCTCGCCCCACCGCTGTCGAATGCCTTGACCGTCACCGTATACACCCCGGCGGGATGCGCATTTGTCACCCGCACAATTCCCGTTGTCGGATAGGCTTCCAGCTTTCCTTTGAACGCCGCCGAGGTGGAAACGTTGATGCTCGTTGTATTCGTCGGCGCCGAATTGGGCATAACCGTCTTATCGCCGCTGAGCTGAACCGTTGTTTTGGGGTATTTGCCCAGAATCGGGGCCATCACCTGCAGCTCGCGGCTGGTCGCGGTCGCACCGGTTAAAATCGACATCGCCAGCATCGCTGCCGTCTTGAGAACAAGTTTGGTCATTACGCCTTCCTTTCGTTTCAATCTGGCAAACTCGACGCCGCTGATCCAGGAAACTGGTTCGGTGAATCGTAACGATCTTGTTACGATGAGGGAGGCGACTGACCCGCACGCGATTTTCGAAATGTCCAGTAAGAACATTACAAACACCTATGAAAACAAACCACTCTTCCTCGCGATGGATTCGTGCCATCTCTCCACACTCTTTGGCAACCGCCTGCGCTT
>DATBDG010000108.1:0-2550 GCA_036270055.1 Chthoniobacterales bacterium | reverse complement strand
AGTGAGACAGATCCAAACCCGTTGCGCTACACCGTGACGAAGCAGACCACGATCGTGGATGAATCCGGCACCCCGGTCGCGATCGAGAACATCTCTCCCGGGAGCCCGCTCTCGGTGCAATACGCGGCCGCTGGCGATCGCCAGGTCGCCTCGCGCATCGTGGTGCATCGGTCGGCCACGACCACTGCTCCGGTCGTGCAGCAGCGTTCCACGACAACGACGACGACAACGACCCGGCCACTAACCCACGAAGAACGGGAAGCGCGAGAAGAGGCCCGGGAAGATCGCAAGGACCAGGCTAAAGAAGCGATCGAACGGCGCCAGGAAGCGATCGAAAAAGCAAGCGAGGCGGAAAAAGAGCGTCTCGAAAAAATGAAGGACAAGCTCGACGACGATCACTAGGGCGACGAAATCGTTCAGCGTCGCGCTGGAAGATTACCGGGAGAGCCTCATAGTCAGACGGTGATCCCGCCTTCTGCCAGTACCCTGCCTCTGCTCGAGGCGAAAGGTCTCACCCGGGAATTCGACGACGGTCAGGTCCAGGCTCTGCGCGGCGTGGATTTCTCCATTGAGGAGGGTGAGTTTATCGCCATCACCGGCCCGAGCGGATGCGGCAAATCAACCTTGCTCCAGTTACTCGGCTCGCTCGATCAGCCCACCTCCGGCACCCTGCTCTATCGCGGCGCTTCGATCCCCGAGCTGCCCGACCCTGCAGCCTATCGCGCCTCGGAGATCGGTTTCATCTTTCAGGCGTTTCATCTTCTCCCGACTTTCACCGCGACGGAGAATGTGCAGATCCCGATGTTCGGAACCAATCGTTCGCTTTCTGAGCGGCGGGAACGCGCGGCCGAGTTGCTCAAGCTCGTCGGCCTCGAAAATCGGCTCGATCATTTTCCTTCCAAGCTTTCGGGGGGCGAACGCCAGCGAGTCGCGATCGCGCGCAGTTTGGCGAACGAACCGTCTCTTCTCCTGGCCGACGAGCCGACCGGTAATCTCGACAGCCAGAACGCTCATCTCATTCTCGATCTCATCGTTAGGCTGCAACAGCAAGAGGGTCGCACCCTGGTGATGGTGACGCATGACCCTTCCATCGCGGAGCGGGCCGGGCGGATCCTGCAAATGATGGATGGCAGGATCGTGTCGGATCAACTTTCTCCCCGCACCGAGCCATGACTTTTTTTACCGTCGTTCTTCGCGGCCTTCTCCGCCGGCCCGTTCGCACCGGCCTGACATTGGCCGGCATTTCCATCGGAATCGCTGCCGTCGTCGCGCTCGTCGGGATGTCGCGCGGTTTCGAAAAAGGGTGGCAGGTCGGATTGAAAGCGCGCGGGACCGATCTCGTCATCAGTAGCCGAGGCGGGTCGCTGACCCCGAAACCGTTTAACGCCTCGATTCGCGATCAGATTGCCAAGATTCCCGGAATAGCGGCGACCTGTAACCTCCTCGTCGAAGTAACGAGCGTGGAGGATTCCGATCTGATGATCCTGTCGGCGCGCGAGTGGGGCGGCTTTTCCTGGAGCAACTTGAAGGTCATTTCGGGCCGAATGCCGCAGAGCGGCGAAGAACCGGCGGTCGTTCTCGGCGTGACCGCGGCGGACATTCTCAGGAAAAAAGTCGGCGACCCGATCCAGATCGAAACCTCCGAACTCAAAGTTGTCGGGATCGTGAAAGGCGGTGCCTTGGTCGAAGACGGGTCGGTCATCATGTCGCTCGGTCTCCTGCAAAAAATCCTCGCTTCGCCGGATCAGATCAACGCAATCGACGTCCGCGTCACGCCGGGAATGAACGAGAAACAGATGCAGGACCTCATTCAGCAGATTCAGCGGCAGGTTCCGGAAGTCCGGGCCGTGACGGTGGCCAACCACCTCAGTAACAGCGAAGGCTTCCGCATGGTCCGAGCCATGACCTGGGGCACTTCGCTCCTCGCCGTGCTCGTCGGCGTCCTCGGGGTGATGAACACAATGCTCATGACTGTCTTCGAGCGGACGCACGAAATTTGCGTCCTGCTCGCGGTCGGCTGGAAACGGAGCCGGATCATTCGGATGGTGCTCTACGAGTCCGCGCTCCTCGGATTTTTCGGCGGCGTCGTCGGCGTCACGATCGGCGCGCTCGGTGTCCGCGCGCTGGGCGCAACCCCAGCGTTGCGCGGTCTGTTGCAACCCGATCTCGGATTCTCCTTGTTTGCGCTTTCCGTCCTCATCGCCGTGGCCGTCGGCGTTCTGAGCGGACTCTATCCGGCCTGGCGCAGTTCCCGCCTCGCGCCGAGCCAGGCTTTGCAGGCGGGTTAGTTCAACTTCGAATGCTCCCATGAAAAAATTGCTTCTTTTCGCCGCCACCTTCGCGGGGCTTTGCGTCGGGTCGGTTATCGCCGAAGAGCCGGCCTCCTCGGCCTCGCCAGCTCCGGCTCGTTCCGCGGAAGAATTAGCCGCCAGGATGGACGCGATTTCGCAGGGAAGCGCGACTGTTCGCACCCAGATAGAGATCCGGAGCAAGGGAGGCGGCAGGCGTGTCTCCCAAATCCTGATCAAGCAACGCCGAAGCAAAAGCGCG
>DATBDG010000107.1:0-11660 GCA_036270055.1 Chthoniobacterales bacterium | reverse complement strand
GCAATCGGGACCAGTCCGACGAGCGCTTTGAAAAGCGTCGTTTTTCCCGCGCCGTTAGGCCCGACGAGCGCGACGCGATGACCGCAGGAAAGCACGAGCGTGAGATGATGAATCGCCGGCACCATCCGGTAAGCCACGGTCAAATCGTTGATCACGAGTTGATGTTTCATGGCGATCAGGGCGGCGCCGCGAGAGTGACGACGTCGCTCACTCGCTCGGTTCCCCAGAGCGTGCGCGCGATCGGGGCGTTCTCTCCGCGCGCGGCTTCGATGCGGATCGCGGTCTCTTTTTTTCCCGGCCATGAAGCCTCCACCACAAGGTCGACGCCTTCGCTTGGAAACTGCATCATCAGAATCTTCGAGCTGCTGCTCGTCGTGCTCTCGCCTTCCCAGATGACCTTTCCGAGAGCCGAAATCTGGAAATGAAACGGTGCGGTGGTGCAAGTGATCGTCAACCGAACGGGAACCGCCGCGGCCGCCCGAGACGCGAGCGGCGCGTTTTTCCCGCCTGCGTTCGTTAGGCTACGGAGCGGAAGGATGAGGCCGAGGAGAGCAAGCAGCACAACCGCCGTGCGAAGAAGGGGCGAGCCTCTCATCGGTTTGCAAGCTCCGTTAGGCTACTTCAACGCGTCAACAATTGTCGTGACGTTGTGTTTCATCATCCCCTCGTAAGTGCTCGCGTCGCCCGTCCCGAGGCCGTCGGCGTAAAGCTCCCCCCCGATCTTCGCACCGGTCTCGCGCGTGATCTCCCGCGTCACTTTCGGGTTGAGCGTGCTCTCGGTGAAAATCGCTTTCACGTGCTCCTTTTTAATCTGGTCGATCAAATTGGCAACGTGCCGGTTCGATGGCTCGGTCTCGGTGCTGACGCCTTCGATTGCGGAAATGTTGAAGCCGTATTCGCGCGCGAAATATTGAAAGGCGTCGTGCGAGGTGACGAGCTTGCGGTTGTCGCGCGGCAGCTCGGCGACTTTGCGTTTGATCCAGCGATTCAGGTCGTCGAGCGGCCTGAGATAATCTTGCGCGTTTTTGTCGAAATCTGCCTTATCGGCCGGATCGAGCTTAATTAACTCGTCGCGCACAATCCGGGTCGCCTGCTCAACGTTCGGAACGCTGTGCCACCAATGCGGATCGACCACCGTGCCGCGACCATCCTCCGATTTCATCGTCAGATCGGGAAGATGATCGCCGACTTTGAGGAGATCGGCTTTTCCGCCGGTTGCCTCCTGCAACTTGTTCAAATAATTCTCGAGATTCTTGCCCGCGGTCAGAATGAGTTGCGCCTGGCCGACCTCTTTCAAGTCGGACGGCGTCGGCTCGTATTCGTGCGGATCGACGCCTGGCCTAACGAGTCCGAAAACATGCACATGATCGCCGCCTACCTTCTCGGCGATCTCCGTCAGGACGGTGGAGAAGGACGCGACCTTCAGCCGGTCAGCGGCGGAGGCCGGACCGAACGTAGCGAGCAGCAGCGCGAAAGGCAGCAGGAGTTTTTTCATGAATGATCAGGTGTGCGCGATGGCTTTTCCCTCGAAGCGAAGGAGCCGGGCGCTGTTGAAGATGACGAAGAACGCGCCGAGCTCGTGGATGAAAGCGGCCGCGATCGGCGGGATCAGGCCGACGCCGGAGAGGACGATGGCGGCGCCGATAAAGACGAATCCGCAGAGCATGTTTTGATTGATAATGCGCAGGGTTTTGTCGGCCAGCTCGAGAAAATGCGGCACGCGCGCGAGATCGCTCGCCATCAGCGCGACGTCGGCGGTTTGGATCGCAACGTCGCTCCCGAGCGCGCCCATCGCGACGCTGAGATCGCCGGCGGCGAGGGCGGGCGCGTCGTTCACGCCGTCGCCGACCACCATCACTTTGCGGCCGCGGGCCTTTAGCCTGACGACCGCTGCCTGTTTGTGTTCGGGCAAACAGTCGGCCTGGAAATCCGTCAGGCCGATCTCGTCCGCGAGCAGCTTCGCGACCGCCTGGCGATCGCCGGTCAGCATGTTGAGTGAGCGAAGCCTTCCTCGCAGAACGCCGCCGCGCTGATCAGGTATTCGAGAACGTTAGGCGAAAAGATCTTCATCGGCGCGGCTAGTAGACGTATTTTTCCGCCGGCGCCGCGATGTTCGCGACCGAGACGGCCTCGATCACCGGCTCCGGCGTGTCGCCGTAATCAATCCCATCGGGACTCGGCCCTTTGGGCCGCGGCCGGTAATGCACTTGGCCGACCACTTTCAGCCAGCTGGTCGGGCGCAGGTGCGCAGGCTTTTTCGTCGCCTCGATCGTCACTCCCGCCGGGATCATGTCCGCGGCGCAGCAGACCATCACCAGCCTGACGAGCATGAAAGAGTTACCCTTCAGTTCCTGCTTCGACGTGCCTTTTTTCGAGGTCAGATATTGCCCGATAATTTCGACCCGTTTTCCCTCAAAATCCTTGCGTGTGAACGGTTCCTGGGCGGCATAGAGCAGATCTGTCACCTGCACCGGAATGTTCCCCGAGTCGTTAGGCTGGAGCGCCGGATTCTCATAAGTGCCGGGGCTTGGGCCCGGCGCCGCGTCTTCGTTTCCGCTCGTCTGCGTCGGCAGGCCAGGCTCTGTCATCGTTTGCTGCGCTGCCTGCTCCAGCTGCTTGTCGATTGATTGCTGTGAGTCTTGTTTCTGCGCCGCGGCCGTGCGCGCGATCGATTGCTGGAGCGCCGGAGTCTGGGCCGGCAATGATAACGAGGGCGCCGGCGAAGCCGATGGCGCGGGGCGAGCAACGGACCTGCTGCTCATCCCCGGCAAACTGCGGATGTCCTGTACCAGACCCCGCCGCTCGATGAGAGCGGCGCCATAACTATCCGGCGAAACTTTTGCCGCCAGAGCGAGCGGAACAATGAGAAGGAAAAAGGCGAGAATGCTCCCGGGAGTTAGTCCCCCGTGAGCATGTCCTTCCCCTTCGTGGTCATGATCACAGCTCTCTTCGGGAAATAATCCGACGCAGATCGCCGTGATGACGAGCAGGATTCCGGTCGCCAGAACCAGGGGTCGAAACATGGGATGAAGAAAGGAAGCGAGCCGGCCGCTGAAGTAGAAATAGCTTAAGATAGCGCCCCATTCCAAAAGAGTGAGCGAAGGCAAAGCGCGGCGAAGTATTTTCATCGGAGCAAAGGAACTAGCCAGACGGCGAGGGTGGCGATCACGACGAAGAGCGCGATCGCGAGAGAGAAAGTGAGCCGCTTGGTGAAGACCAGGCCGTACATGAAGAGGAGCTTCAGATCCATCATCGGGCCGAAGACCATGAAGGCGAGCTTGGCGCTGGCCGGGAAGGCGAGGAAATTGGCCGCGATAAAAGCGTCCGAAGTGCTGCAAAGCGAGAGCAGCAGCGCCAGCACCATCAGCGCCAGCGTCGCGAAGAGATGATGACTGGCGAGTGGCAGAAGAACATGGCGATCAACGGCGGTATTGAAGACGCTGGCAATGGCGGCGCCGATGATCAGATAGAACCCGACATCGAGAAAATCGAAGGCCGCACAACGGATCGCGCCGATGACTTTGCCGCCGAAAGTCTTCTCGTGATGCGCCTCATCGTGCAATTCCATGATGGTCTCGGGCGGGACAATCGGAAATGCAATCGAGACGCTCTCAGTCGTTAGGTTGCCAGCCACGGCCAGCACCGGTTCTTTGAGTGGACGGGACGAGTTGCGTCGTGTGCGGGCATTTGGCAGCAAAGAGAGCATCCGCCGGTTCAACACCTCGGTGAGCGGAATGCGTTGGACGATTAAACCAAAAACCACCGCGACCGCAAAGCCGAGCGTCAAGCGCAACGAGGTCATCGCGCCCGGATGTTGACCGCGAAAAGCCGCAAAAGTGCTGAGCGCCACGATTGGGTTCACGATTGGCGCCGCGAGAAGATAAGTGAGCCCGCAGGAAACCGGCAAGCCTTTGCGAATCAGCCGGCGAATCACCGGCACCACGCCGCATTCGCACATCGGAAAAATCACCCCGAGCAGACCGCTCAGCGCGACGGCCGCCGTGCGATTCGAAGGCAGCAACCTCTTGACCCGCTCCGCCGGCACGAAAGCATCGATCACTCCTGAAAGCAGCGTCCCGATGAACATGAAGGGCACGCCTTCAAACAGGATGCTGAGGAAAGAGATCGAAAAGTCTTGGAGATTAAAATGAAACCAACTCACCTAACATTCGCGCAATTCAGAAAACACCGGCTGGCCGCGAGCGGCTGCGCGGACGAAGTCACCCGGCGAGAGATCCCGACGCAAGAGTTAGGCCATCCCGCCAGTCAACGCTGAACTAGGCGAGTGCGGGCGGAGCGTGCTCGAAGACGCGACCACGCAGAAAGATCGACGCGACGCCGCAGGATTGGTCCTTCGGGACCGCGGCAAATTCCGGCGTGGGATTGAAGTCGGGTGCAAGAACCGGCGCGATCGTCGTGCCATCGGTGCCACCGGAGTGCAGCACGGTTACCACGCATTCGTGGTGTTCACTCCCAGCATTGCGGTGGAGACGCTCGTGCAACCACGGCGAACCCATCATCGCGAGCCCGAGAAGGAACTGGAACGCAAGCGCGAGAATGAGCGCCCGCCGCACTACCGCCCCCTCACGAAAACCGTGCACGGGGCAGACGGTAGATTTAATCCGCCTCATCGTCAACCGCATCAGCGGGGCGGAGGCTGAATTCGGAACGAGCCGATGCGCAATTCGCGAGGCGCAAGGGCGCGTCTCCAAATGGTCGGCTTCAGGGGCTCGACCCAGGAGAAATGCAGCCCGAAGATTTGCCGTTTCGGCTATGGAAAGCCGAAAATAATCCCGCCCCGGCGGGAGTACCGGGCCATCTAGGCGCCGCGGTTTCTTCTGCCACCTCCCGGGAGCGGCGACAGCTTTTACCCCATCGCCTACTCCGGCAGAACGTTGAGCGGGATCGTGGCGTGGGTCGTGAAGGTTCCGTCTCCTTTGCCTAACAGGATGGTGATTGTCCCATCCGTGCGGTTGGAGACGGCGAGATCGGCGTGGCCGTCGCGGTTGAAATCGCCGGCCAGAGCCGAATGCGGTTCCTGTCCGGCCGTCGCGGCCGGCCCGGGGCTGATGTTGCCCGCGCCGTCACCGAAGAAGGTCAGCACGACCGCGTCCACTCCGCCCTCGAAAGCCGAAAGCGGAACGGCGATGTCGGTGTTTCCATCCTCATTAAAATCGGCGAGCGCGATCACCCCGCGGATCGCGCCCTGGCCGAGATCGAGGGTCTGTTGCAGGGTGAAATGACCGAGGCCATCGCCGAGGTAGACGGAGTTGAAAAGACCGGTGCCGTTTTCCGAACCAGCGCCCGAGACATCGAGGTCCAGGTTGCCGTCATTGTTCATGTCGGCCACGGCGAGGTCGCTCGCCTGTGGATTGATCAAGAATTGCTGGCCGGTGGAGAAGTTACCCGTTCCATCACCGAGATAGATGAGGACATGACTGCCGGTCCCCCCCTTGTTGTTAAAGCTCGCGACCGCGAGATCGAGGTTGGTATCGTGATCGAAATCGCCCGTCGTGACGGCGAAGTCGTTATCGCCCGCGTCCTCCAACTCGGTCGCCGTGTTGCTGAAACCGCCGAGGCCGTTGCCGAGATAGATCAGAACTTTTCCTTCGGCCGGCGCATTGGAGACGATGTCGAGCGCTCCATCATGGTTCAGGTCGACGAGGATGATGCGCGTGGGCTCACCGTCGCCGTTCAGCCGGTTGACGAAATGGAATCCGCCCGCTCCATCTCCGAGATGGACCTTAATGTCGTAGCCCCACTGATTAATACTGACGATATCGGTGCGGCCATCGCCGTTCACGTCGCCGGTCGCGATGCCTTTGGAAAGGGTATTGGCTTCGAAATGACTCTGGAGGGTGAAACCACCAAGGCCATCACCGAACAGGACCGCGACGTTATCGAAGCCGGAGAGATTAACCGCCAGATCGACTTTGCCGTCCTGGTTGAAGTCACCCGCAGCGATCAGTTCCGGGAGCGGGAAATCACCCGCGCGATGATTGGCCAACGCGCTGGTTGTGAATGCGGCGCCGAGCGCTCCACCGGCGAGCAGAATTGAAAGGGCGATTTTTTTCATGGGTTGAACCTCTATTGGGGAATCTCGATCTGACCCAGCTGCAGGTGTGCCTTCCCCTCTGCGTTGGCGTCCTGATACGGCACCCCGATGACGGCAGTGGCGGTGATCTTACCCGGGAACAGCGCCGACGTGAATGCAGTGCCAAACCCGGCATGGGCCTGAGGTGTTTCGCTCATCAGCGTCTGCCGGACGCGACCGCGCTGGCCATCAAAGACAAAAGCTTCGCCCGCAGAATTGAAACCGTTCACGTTTTGATCAGGTGCGCCTACGATGATGTCCGCGCGCCGGTCGCCCGTCATGTCGGTCGAGGCCAGGACAGAGGCGCCGAAGCGGGCGAAGGTTTGTGGCGTCGGAGATTTTAATTTCGTGATCAGCGCGCCGGAAGTTCCGTCGAAAACGTAGGCGGCACCGGCGAAACTGTTTTGCAGCGGCGCGCCGATGACCAGATCGGGCTTTCGATCCCGGTTAAAGTCCTGCCCGCCCGCGACCGCGTAACCAAAAGAAGGAACGGTTTCATGCACCGGACTAACAATGGAGAGAAGCAAGGCGCCCGTCTTCCCATTAAAGAGGTAGGCGCGCCCTTCACCGGGTGCGCCGATGAGAACATCGGTCACGCCATCGCCGTTGGTGTCTCCGGCATTGGCGAGAGCCGATCCAAAGCCGGCGCCGGCCTCGTCGCCACCGCGCGGCGGGTCATTGAGAGTGCGCAAGAGCGCGCCGGTCTTACCGCTGAAAATATAAACCAGACCCACGTTGGCGATACCCTCTTCCCCGCCGATATCCTTGCCCGGCACGCCGACGGCAAAATCGACCGTCCCATCGCCGTTCACATCGCCGAGGGCGGCCACGGCCGCGCCGCACCTTCCGTCTTCCTCCGCTGTCGGATCGCTGAGAGCGAGGAGGCGCGCACCATCCTTGCCGCTAAAGACAAGCGCTTTTCCGCCGAGAATCGCTTTTGTCGTCTTGCTCTCCGGATTCACGATGTACTGCGGCACGCCCGCGATCAGGTCGGCCACGCCGTCACCATTGATGTCCGGTGAGACGGAGATGACGGCTCCTAGCTGTCCACCGAAATGCTGCGGCTGAATGAGCTCGAAGTCCGGGTCGTTCATGACGCTCAAGACCGCGAGCGTGGCGCCGTCGATCACGAAGACCTTGCCGACGTTCGCCGGCAGCCCGAAGCCCGGGTCGGTCGAGACAAAGTCTCCATCCTGGAAGGGCGCGCCGACGGCGAAGTCAGGCACGCCATCGCCGTTGATATCGCCCATCGAGGCGACGGCGTATCCAAACTGGGTCGTGGAAGGCTCAGCCAGCGGATCGAGCACGACGGTCGCATTCGCCGCCGCTCCGCATAAAACCAGGAAACACAGGAGCAGGAACGGCGGAGCAAATTGAGATGGCTGGTTGGCCGACGAGGCCTGGCTGAACGAACGCGTTCCGCTCGGAGAGTTCATGTGGAAGGGTGTACATCAAATTTTGTTGGATGTTGCAAGGCAAATCCTCTCTGCGAAAACCTGTCGCGTCCGAGGTCGGCTTTGAGATTCGGCCGGAGACTCCTGGGCTGGCGGCCTGCTCTACTCCTAGACGGGAGAGCAACAAGGGAAGGGATGGGGCCGCGGCGATTCTATTTTGCCGCCCTCGCGCGCGAGCCATTGGAGAAGGACGAAGGCAGGTTTGCGATGCCCATCGTGCGTCACCAGACCGAGATGATATTCTCGATGGTCGATGCGGCCGCCATCTTCCGTCATCTCAATCGCCGCCCGCGCCGGGTCGAGGTCGATCAGTGAATACCAATAAACCCGGGGCGCGTTGATCGCGGTCGCGCGTTCCAACAAATCGCATTGCATCTCAAATCCGCCCGGCTTTTTCAATTCGGCGTCCCACGTCGCGAAGCCGGTTTCGGTTACCCAAACTGGTTTGCCGTCGCTTCCGCGCACGATCGAGTCAACCTTTTCATCCCAGCCGCGCCAGTGGTCCGGCCAATCCCACCAATATTCATCGCCCTCCCACATCCCGGGAAATCCGTGGACCGCCACGACGTCGATGTATTTGAGGACGCCGTAGGATTTCATCAGGCGCAGCCAATGCCGGTCGACCGGCATCATTCCCCCCAGCGCGGTGGTGCAGCCCCGCTCTTTTGCCCAAGAGGCGGCCATGCCGATCATGCCGCCAAATTTTTTCCACTCCGGATCGAACCGGACGAAATTCCACTTCAAGCGATTGTTCGGCTCGTTCCAAAGCTCGAGCGTGCCTAACGAATCGCCATAGCGGGTGATGAGCAGGTCGATGAAATCGGCGTAATCCTGCAACCGGCGCGGCGGGCTCGAGCAGCAGTTGCCTTCCGAGATCGAGGGCGGCGTGTGCCAGACCGAGAGGAGCAACTCGAGCCCGGCCTTGTCCAATCGCGCCATCATCCAGTCGTACCAGGCGGGCCCATTGGGCCGAAAGAAATCCGCCCAGGAAATCCCGGTGCGCAGATGTCGCAATCCCAGCTCGGCTAGGAGCTCGATCGCCGTCTCGACCGCGGCGTAATCCTGGTAGTGAAACCATTGGCCGACTCCGAAATGCCGCGCCAGCGGTTCGCCTAACTTTGGCCGGTGGCGGCCAGATATTCCGCTTTGTTCCATGTCGTGATCCCGGAGGGATGTCCCCGATTTGGTTCGCAGAGATAAATTTCGTCGCCCGGATAAGCGATCACGCGCAGCCCGCTCGAACGCAACATCGCCTCGACCGCGGCGTGATTTGCCACCCACCAGTTCGTCGGGTCGCCGACGAAGCTATGCTCAATGAACGCCATCTTCGGCCAGCCCGGCGCAGTCAGCGGTGCGCGTTCGCTTAAGCCGCGCAGATTTTCCTCTCCCACATTCGCTGTTTCCGCCACCTCGCGTCCCGGCAGTGTCAGCGTCTGAAAAACGAGCAGCCGTTTCACCTTCTGCGCGAGGATGTCGAGCCCGAGCAGCGGATAGCGCAGGTGATAAAAGACGCCCATGAAAAGCACGAGATCGAACTGCTCCGGTCGCCGCGCCAATTCGTATACTTGGATCTGCTCGAACTGGACCCGCCCGGCCAAATCCATTCGCTTTGCCGCCCAGCGCGCCTGCGCCAGATAATGCGAATCGAGGTCGATCCCGGTCACGTCTGCCCCCCGCCGCGCCAATTCGAAGGAATAAAATCCGGCGTTACATCCGACATCGAGCGCGCGCCAGCCGCGCAAATTTTCCGGGATGTGATTCGCAAGCTGGCGCCATTTGAAGGCCGGGAAATCGCCAAGCTCATGATTGGGAGCGGTCTGCCGCCCGTCCGGGAGATGGAGATTATGGAACCACGGCGCCAGTTCCTCGATCTCGTCAGGCGCAGCCGTTTTCATTCCGCCAGCACCGGTTGCAATTCCCTGATGTAATCCTCCAGCTCGGCCGCCCGATGCGCCGCGGTATGTTGCGCCAGGACCCGGGCGCGTCCCCGTTCTCCGAGCGCCCGGATTTCCTCGTTAGGTAAACCGCGCAGCAGATCGACCACCTCGCCCGCGTTCTCCGCCAGATAAATCTCGCGCCCCGGAACAAAAAAGTCCTCCAGCCCATCCCAGCAATCGCTGATGATCGGAGTCCCGCAGGCCGCCGCTTCAAATAGACGCACGCTTGGCGAGTAGCCGGCCGCCCGCATGTCCGCGCGGGTCAGATTGAGCGTGAGACGCTGCGAGTTATAGAAACTGCGATGCTCCGCCGGCGGCAGGTGCTCGATCCGTTTCACGTTGGCGGGCCAGACGATTCCGGAGGGATACTGCGGGCCGGAGACGACAAATTGCTTTTGCGGCAGCATACAGGCCGGAGCGAGGAGGAGGGCCTGCAAGGCCGGCTGCCGGTCGGCGCTGTAGGTGCCAAGATACCCGAGATCCCATTGGGACGCGCGAGGTTCGGGAAAGTAAAGATCGGGATCAACCGAGCAATAAAGTGTGCGGGCGGCGCGGGCACCGTATTCGAGCTCGAGCAGCTCGAGCGTCGGTCCGCCGGTAAAGGAGAGATAAAGATCGTAGCGCGGGATGAGATCGCGCGAGACATATTCGCAATCGTCCCGCTCCAGCCGGGCGAGCGTGACCGGCGTATCGATATCGTAGAAGCTCGTCAGCCCGCTGCAGGTTTGCGAGACCCAGCGCCCAACTTCGATCCCCTCCGGCACGTAGGAGCCGACGATCGTGCAATCGGCGTTTGCGATCTCGTGCCGGAATTTTTTCTTCAACTCCGCGAGTGAGGAGTAAAGCTCGGTCCGTCCGTAAGGCGGGCGGGGCAGATCGCGATGCTTTGCGTACCAGGGCACGTCGCGCTCGAGGAAGAAAACGTCGTGGCCGCGCTTCGTCAGCTCGCGCACGAGCCCACGAAAAGTGGTGGCGTGCCCATTGCCCCACGACGACGTGATAGAGAGACCAAGGATGACAATTTTCATGCGGTGATGGCCGCGAAAAGGGACAGGAGGGGCGCTTTGGAAGCATCCTGGAGGGTTTCAAACCGCCCCTTCATGACGTGATCGAACTGCTCCGCCCGATGCCGGTAGGTGTGCTCCGCGAGAACCCGCCGCCGGGCGGCGGCGCCGATCTCCCGCGCGCGCTCCGGGTCGAGCGACTGGACGATCGCCGCCACCTCCTCACCGTTCTGCGCCACCAGCACCTCCTCGTCAGGCCGGAGAAAAAGATCAATCCCCTCCCAGGCATCGGTGATCAGGCAAGCGCCCGCGCCGGCCGCCTCGAAGACGCGCGTCGGCGGCGAGAACCCGTAGCGCGCCATGCTTGCGCGATTCACATTCAGAACCGCACGGGTCGAGCAGTTAAAGGCGTTGTGCTCGCGCGAGTAGACATGGCCAACGTGCCGAACGTTAGGCGGGAGGGCCGGTTGTTCCCAGCCGCTCCCGCCGAGCACGAATTGTTCGTTAGGCAAGAGCTCCGCCGCGCAGAGAAAAAATTCCCACACCCGCGCCTCGCGGTCCGGGAGCCGGTTGCCGAGAAAACCGAGCGCGCCGGCGAAACGCGGATCGGCCGGTGCGGGATGGTGCGTCGTCGGATCGATCCCATTATAAATCGGGACGCACTCCCGCGCGCCAAAGTCCCGGTAACCCTCGACGACTGGTTGTCCGCCGCCGTAGGTGAGAATGAAATCGTAGCGCGGGACGAGCTCGCGGAATGAATCCTCGGGGTCCGCCTCCATCCGCTCGAGCGTGGCCGGCGCATCGACGTCCCAGAAGATCGTGATGTTGTCCTCCCGTTTTGTCTCCGCCACCGCCTTCTCCAGGAGTTCATCGAAAACGCCGACCCCGCTCGTTTTCACCATCACATCCGCCTCCAGCGCCGCGTGCTCCACCCAGCGAGCGGCTCCGATTTCAACCGCCGGATAAACCACCACCCGCGCCCAGTCCGGTTCGGCGATGTCGCAATGCTGCTGCCGGTCGTAGGCGTCGGGCTCGTAAAAAGTGATCTCGTGTCCGCGTTCGTGGAGCGCCCGAATGATGCCGCGATAATAGGTCGCGGCGCCGTTCCAGTAGGACGAGACGAGGCTTGAGCCATAGAAGGCGATCTTCATGCCACCGCCTCCAGCTCGCG
>DATBDG010000106.1:0-31578 GCA_036270055.1 Chthoniobacterales bacterium | reverse complement strand
CGGATCGTGCAAGACTTGGAGCAGGTCGCTTCCGGCGAACCGGCTTCGGCGCGCCAATTCGAGAGCATCGAGCTGCTGGCTGCGGAGGTCATCGCGAGCGGATTGAGAAAAGGATTTTCGCTGCCGGAGAACCCGATCTTCCGCACCTGCCAAAACTTCGCCGATCGCGCGGCGGATTATTGCACCGCCTTGCGCGCCGAGTTCCACGCTTGGGCGCCTGACGAATTGCGGCGTCGCAAACAGGCACAGAATGTTCTCGCCTTTGAGGATCTACTCACCCGGCTCGACGAGGCGCTCCGCGGCCCCGGAGGTGCGGCCCTGGCCGAATCGATCCGCCAGAAGTATCGCGCCGCGCTGGTCGATGAATTTCAGGACACCGATCCGGTGCAGTATTCGATCTTGGAACGCATCTACCAGCGGAGCGACGCGACCCTCGCCCTCATCGGCGATCCGAAGCAGGCGATTTACGCTTTCCGGGGCGCGGATGTTTTTACCTATCTGAAAGCGGCGCGGGTGGCTCGGCGCCAGTTCACCCTCGGCACGAACCGGCGCTCGGAAAGCGGCCTCGTTAGGGCGACGAACGCGGTTTTCGCTCGCCCGGATTCTTTTCATCTCGACGAGATCAAATTTCGCCCGGCCCAACCGGGACCGCGGGCGGACCAGGCGCCCTTGCTCTTTCAGGGCAAAACCGAGCCGCCGTTTCATATCTGGGCATCTTCCGCGAAGGAAAACCTCGCGGAGTGCGTCGCGACCGAGATCGTGCGTCTGCTCGACCGCGGCGCCACGATCAACGGAAAAAGACTCGAGCCCGGACATATCGCCCTGCTCACGAGCACGAACGCGCAGGCGGCGGAAATGCAGGTCGCGCTGCGAAAACGCCGGGTGCCAAGCGTGCTTTATAGCAGCGCCAACGTGTTCACCTCGCACGAAGCGCGCGAGATGCGGGACGTGCTCGCGGCCGCGGCCGAGCCCGGGAGCGAGAAACTGGTGCGCGCCGCGCTTTGCATCGACGCCCTTGGTTTCACCGGCAACGACATCGACGCTCTCTCGCGCGACGACGGAGCGTGGGAGACGGAGTTGTTGCGTTTCCAAAAACACCACGAGCTGTGGCGCGACCGGGGATTCATTCGCATGCTGCGCGAACTCGCGATCGAGCACGGCGTGCGTCAGCGGCTCCTCGGTTATCCCGACGGGGAGCGACGCCTAACGAATTTTCTCCATCTCTCGGAGCTGCTCCATGCCGCCTGCGTCGAGCACCGCCTCGGCATGAACGGCATTCTGAAATGGCTCGGACAACAGATGCAGACCGGCAACACCGCGCCGCGCGAAGAATGCGAGCTGCGCCTGGAGAGCGACGAGAAAGCGGTTCGGATCATCACCGTGCACAAGAGCAAAGGACTCGAGTTCGACGTCGTCTTTTGTCCTTACGTTTGGTCGGAAGCGAAAGCGCGCGCGGCCTTTCACGATCCGGAAGAGAATTACCGGCTCACGCTCGACCTCGCGAAGAACGACGAGCACAAGCCGCTCCAGGAAAAGGAAGCGCTCGCGGAAGCCCTCCGGCTTTTTTACGTCGCGGTCACCCGGGCCAGGCATCGTTGCACGATCGTCTGGCGCGCGAAAATCAAGCCGGAGAAATGCGCCCCCGCTTATCTTCTCGGCTCCGGCGCGCAACCGGCGATCGCATCGGACGAAATTGCGATTACCGAGGTCCCCGAACCTAACGACGGCCTTTTTTGCCCCGACACCGAAAATTCGCCGCGGCTGGAAGCGCGCCGCTTTAGGGGGGCGATCGATCGCACCTGGGGGATCGCCAGTTTCACTCGCCTGATCGGCGGACGTGAGACGGAGGGGGCCGATGAAGGCCCGCCCGTCGAGGAGGTGCCGGCAACGCAAGAGACCGGGGCCGCGGTGGAAGGAATCCACAGCTTCCCGAAAGGGATGCGGGCCGGCACTTGCCTGCACGAAATTCTCGAGCTGGTCGATTTTGCCGATCTCGCAGACGCGCCGGACATCGTGCAGCGCAAGCTGCGCGCCTACAGCATCGAGGGGTTCGATGACGCGGTGACGGCGAGCGTCCGGGCGCTTGCTGCGCTGCCGCTCTCGGGCGAGGGCAAAGCCTTTAGCCTGGCCGAAGTGCCTAACGAAGCACGAATCGCGGAGCTGGAATTCTCCTTTCCAATCAACGGCCTGACGACGAGCAAGCTCGCCGGGACCTTGAAGATGCCGGAAGTCGCGCTCCGGCTCGAGCGGCTGCACTTCGACCTGATGAACGGGTTCATGAATGGATTCATCGATCTCACCTTCGAGCACGAGGGCCGGTTTTATTTCGCCGATTGGAAATCGAACTGGCTCGGACCGGCCACGCGCGCCTACCATCAGGGCGCGATTGCGGCCGAGATGGAGCGCAACTTCTACACACTCCAGCTCTGCATCTACAGCGTCGCGCTCCATCGCTACCTGCGGGTGCGGAAACCGGACTATGATTTCGAACGGCATTTCGGCGGCGCGTTCTACATCTTTCTGCGCGGGATCGATCCGGCCCAGCCGGAGAACGGCGTCTATTTCCAGCGCCTAAGTCGGGCGCTGGTCGACAAACTGAGCAGCATTTTCGAAGGATGAACGCGCAGACAAATTTCAGCGCGCTCGACCGACAGTTTGGCGATTTCCTGCAAAATCTCGCCGAAGAATCTGCGCCTGAAGTGCGGCTGGCAGCGATGTGCGCGAGCCGGGCGCGGGCGGAAGGAAATGTCTGCGTCACGGTGCGGGAGATTGCAGAGATAGAAGGCGCGCCGAACATCGCAAGTTTGCGCAAAAAATTGCGCGATAGCAGCGTCGTCGGCGAGCCCGGCGCGTTCACGCCGCTCATCCTGGATCGGCATGGGCGGCTTTATCTGCGGCGCTATTGGGAATACGAACAGCAGCTCGCGCAGGCGATCACTAATCGGACATCCGCTTCCCCTTCAAAAGGGAAAAAGGAGACCGACCTGCAGGAAGCCGCGGCGAGGAAAGCGGTCAGGAGCGATTTCACCGTCATTACGGGCGGACCAGGAACCGGCAAAACCTGGACGGTGAAGAGAATCCTGACGCTCCTCCTCGAGCAACCGGGCGGCGAAAATCTGCGGATCGCACTCGCGGCGCCGACCGGCAAGGCAGCCGCGCGCCTGACGGAATCGGTTCGCGCGGTGCGCGAAACATTCGCGGCTACGACGATCCATCGGCTGCTCGGTTATCTTCCGGGCTCGCCTTATTTCCGGCACGACGCGGACCACCAGCTTAACGCCGACGTCGTGATCGTCGACGAAGCGTCGATGGTCGATCTCGCGCTGATGGCAAAACTGCTGGGGGCCGTGCCTAACGACGCCCGCCTGATCCTGCTCGGCGATCGCGATCAGCTCGCTTCGGTCGAGGCGGGGAGTGTGCTGGCGGATATTTGTGCGGCCGCGGAAGAAGCCGTGTCCAATGAGCCGCTGCACGGCGCGGTGGTGGGATTGCGGCGCAACTACCGCTTTGCCGAAACTGGCGAGATTTATCGGGTCAGCAGCGCGATCAACTCCGGCAACGCGGAGGCCGCCATCGCAGTCTTGCAGGAAGGCGCCGGTGGCGAAGTGGAATGGCAGCCGCTACCGAACGCGAACAAGCCAGGAGACGCTTTGCGCGAGCGGATCGTGGCCGGCTTTCGGCCCTGCCTCGAAACGGACGACCCGCTCGAGGCGCTTGCCCGCCTGCAAAAATTCCGGATTCTCTGCGCGGTGCGGCAGGGCCCGTTTGGGGTTGAAAATCTAAACGCGGTCACCGAGGAAATTCTCGCGCGAGCCGGCCTGCTGGTGCCGCGGCGCGGTTGCTACGGTGGTCAGCCAATCATGGTTACGCAGAACGATTACAACCTTGCCCTTTTCAATGGTGACAGCGGGATCGTTTTGCCCGATCCGGATGCGGATGGCGACTTGCGCGCCTTCTTTCTTTCGGCGGAAGGCAATTTGCGCCGGTTCCTCCCCTCGCGTCTGCCGCGGCACGAAACCGCCTTCGCCATCACGGTGCACAAGAGCCAGGGATCCGAGTTTGCAAAAGTGCTGCTCATCCTGCCGGAAAAGGACTCGCCGGTCCTGACCCGCGAACTGCTCTACACCGGACTAACGAGAGCACGAGAAAGGGTCGAACTCTGGGCCTCGGAGTCGACGCTGCGGGCCGCGATTGGGCGGCGCGTGAGCCGCACCTCGGGTTTGCGCGACGCGCTCGCGGGATCGGTCAGACGACCGCCAGGGCGGGCGGAGGAAGGGGGGTAACGACGTCGTCCTCTCGCTTTTTGTAACCGAAGAAGGCGCGCTGCCGAATGATTTTGGCGACCTGGGGCGGGACCATTTCGTCCCAGCTTTCGTCGCCACTGGCGATGCGTTTGAGGACGTCGCGGGAAAAGATGGAGAGATATTGCGGGTTGAAGTTGTCGAGCTGGACGAAGCTGCCACGGCCGACGAGGTAGTCGTAGAGCGGTTGCAAATCGGGGGCGACCTTGAGGGTGTGGATGGTTTGCAACTCTTCGTCGCCACTGCGCCGGAGCGGATAGACATAGACCTTGAGGTCGTTGTTAAATAAACGCCCGAAGCTTTCCAGGGTGCCGCCGGCGAGCTGAGCGTAGTACTTTTCGTCGAATAACTCCGAGACGCTGGGGAGACCGAGGACGATGCCGATGTGTTCTTTCGTCCGTTCGGCGAGATAAGCGGCGAGCCGGTAGTATTCGAAATAATCGGAGATGATCACGGTCATGCCGCAGGCTCCGAGGAGCTCGGCGCGGGCGAGAAAGTCCCGACGATCCACTTCGGTGCCGCCGGCCAGAAGGTTGCGCATGGTCAACTCCATCAAGGGCAGGATCGGTTTGTCGGCTACGGCCGGGTCTTCCTTGAACCGGGCCAGGGCGCTCTCGAGCATGTCGATGTTGACCCGAGTGGTCGGGCGAAAACTGCCGCGCTCGACGAGGACTGCTTTCTTGCGCAAGGCGTCGGAGGGTTGCAGCACTTCGCGGTTGGCGCCAAACATGGCCGCGCCGCTGAGGCCGAGTTGGACAAGCTTGAGGGCCATGATGCGGTTGTCGACGTTGCGAAACTCGATTCCGCTAAACTCGAGCATGTCGATCTCGATCCGGCCGATGGTGAGCTTATGAAGGAGCGATTCGATTAGCTCCTCCGGCACGTGACTGAAGAAGAAGGCGCCGTAACAGAGATTCACGCCCACCACGCCGAGCGCTTCCTGTTGGAGCGAGGCTTCGGCATCGAGCATACGCACATGCATGACGATCTGGCTCGGCTCGTCGTGGAAGCGGCTTTGGAATTTGATCCCCATCCAGCCATGACATTCGTTGCCGCCGCGGAAGCTGCGGGCCACGACCGTGTCGGCGAAGGCGAAAAAGGCGGTGTTATCGCCGCGCTCCTGCCCAAGGCGCTCGATGACGAGATCATATTCGCGATCGAGCATGGCCTGGAGCCGTCCGCGCGAGACATAGCGATCGGCCCGGCCGTAAATCGCGTCACTGACCTTCATATCGTAGGCCGACATGCTTTTGGCGATGGTGCCGGCCCCGCCGCCGACCCGGAAAAACCAGCGGACCACTTCCTGGCCTGCGCCAATCTCGGCAAAGGTGCCATACCAGCGCGGGTCGAGGTTGATCTTGAGCGCCTTGGAGTGGGTATCGATCATTTCGCATTATTTTAGCAGAATCCGAGCCTTCGCCTAGGAACACTCGCAATTTTGGATTAGGAGAAGGCGCGACCAAGGCGCTCCCGCATGCCCTTTGCGAAAGTTTATCCTTGCTGACTCGGGCGAGGCCGATATTCTCGCCGCACCGTTTTGGACTGTTCCTCGAAGCCGCCGATCCATGGCATCTGTCGGTCTTCCGATGGGTAGCGGAAAGTGAGTTTCGAGCGGACCTTCTGCATTCATGGCTGTTGAGAAAATTTTGGTGGTCGATGACGAGCCGTTTATCGCCAAGAGCATCAGCGAAACGCTGCGGACGAAGCGCTACTCGGTTTCGACCGCGGATTCCCTCGCCAAAGCGGAGCGGCTTCTAAAGCGCGACACTTTTGACGTCATGCTGCTGGACGTGAATTTGCCCGATGGCAAAGGCACCGACCTGCTGGAACGCCTTGCTGGCATTCCACAAAAGCCCCTCATCATCATGATGAGTGGCGCGGCCACGCTGGAGTCGGCGATTGCCTGCATCCGCTTCGGCGCTTTCGATTATCTGCTCAAGCCGTTCGCCCTCAGCCAGGTCGAAGTGCTGATAAAAAAAGCGGAGTCCTTCGGGCAGGTGCTGAAAGTGAGCCAGCTCCTCAGCCACGAGAACGCCGGCGGAACCGAAGATCTCATCGGTGCCGGCCCCCGTTTCCTGGAACTCAAACAGTTGATCAAAAAAGTGGCGCCGACGGAGGCCACCGTGCTGATCAACGGCGAAAACGGGACGGGCAAAGAGCTGGTCGCGAGCGAGATTTTCAAGGCCAGCGGCCGGGCCGGCGCGCCCTACATTCGGGTCAACTGCGCGGCGATCAGCGAGACCTTGATCGAAAGCGAATTTTTCGGCCACGAAAAAGGCTCCTTCACCGGGGCGACGGAACGTCGGGAAGGACGCTTCGAGCTGGCCAACGGCGGGACGATTCTGCTCGATGAGATTAGCGAAATTCCGATCCGGCTTCAGGCCAAATTGCTGCGGGTCCTGCAGGAGCGCGAATTCGAGCGAGTCGGCGGCACCCATACCATGAAGGTGGATGTACGCGTTCTGGCCACGACCAATCGCAACCTGAAGAAGGCGGTGGCCGCGGGGGAATTCCGTGAGGATCTGTTCTACCGCCTCAACGTTTTCCCGCTCCAGGTTGCCCCCCTGCGCGAACGGCGGGAAGACATCACGCTCCTGGCCGAGCATTTCCTGCGGCGGTTCGAGCGCCGGCACGGGTTGAAGATCCCGGGCTTTTCGAAGGAGGCTCTCGATCAAGTCCAAAAGTACGATTGGCCGGGTAACGTGCGTGAATTGCAAAACACGATCGAACGCGCCGTCATCCTGACTGAAGATGGCAAGCCGATCCAAAGCCGTTCGCTCGGCCTTATCCCCGGTGATTATTCATCCCAATGCATGGCGGAAGACCTGGCTCCGGTCGCCCGGGTCGAAAGCGAGAGCCGCGCAGCCGCCCCGACCGGAACCGCGCTCCAGCGGAGCGAAAACGACTCCGAGGCGGGCGCCGGAGACGAATTTCTGTCGCTCCAGGAGCTGGAGAAGCGGCAGACGATGCGGGCGCTCGATCGCACCGGTGGCAACCGCACGAAAGCGGCCCTCCTCCTCGGAATCAGTATTCGGACGCTGCGCAACAAGCTGCACGAATACAGGCTCGAGGACCTCCCGCAGCAGTCGGCCGGCAACAGCCGATCCTAGCGGTTAGGCCGAGGCTCCGGGAAATTGAGGCGTGGCAGTTTCTCGCTCGCCTTGCGCACGGCATTCAGGTTCGATTGTTTGATCTGCCGATAAATTTCATTGCGATAGATTGTCAGGTTCCGCGGTGCCTGAATGCAGATCTTGACCGCGTCCGACTCGATCCGGCTGACGTGGATCTCGATCTCATCGCCGATCATGATCCCCTCGTTGAGTTTGCGGGTTAGGACCAACATGGGAGTGGTCTCAAGCGGCGTCGTCCTTCTGCCGGTCGTCGATCAAGGCGTGTTCGGCAGAGTAATGTTCGAAGTTTGCGATGATGACCTGCTTGCCGATCGAGGTGTGGCGATTGAGCACGATCGGCCCGACGAGGTTCACGGTGAGATACTGGGGCTCAAGGGAGTGAATGGTGACGATGTTGTAGATGAGGGCGTCATCCGCTGAGTCGAGACGGAGCAGTTCCGCGTCCTCATCAGTGATTTCCAGCTCGTAGCCCGCAATCAGCGTGTTGGGCTCGATGACAATGAGGCGCAGCTCTTCGCTTCCGGCGGAGCGGATGGAAAGGAGCGGCCAACTCCCGGGCATCGGCGCGATCTCGAATCGCTGCATCTCGGGCAAACCGATCAGCCCGTACGGCAGATGAATCACTCCTTTTTCCGCTTCACTTTCCTGGCTGTTCTTGCGCGCTAGTTTCATGATTAAGAAATTCCGGTTTTTGCTCGCGATCAGAACTGCAGGTAATCGAGGAGCGATAGGTGCACGACCTGCGCGCCGCTCTGCAGGGCCGCCTGGTAGGCGTTCTGCGCCTGCTGAAATTTCACCACCGTCTGAGCGAGGTCGGCGTCAGCGTCCTGCGAAATCAGTTTCTCGAGGTTGGTGAAGCGGGCCGAATTCTGCGCGCTGTCCGCTTCCAGTCGTGTTTGCACCGCGCCGACGCCGCTGATCGCGACCAGGAGGTCGTCTTCCGAACCATGCAAAGCGCCCGCCGCCGCTTGCACCGCCGTCGGGTCTTCATTCGTTAGGGCGTCGCGCAGCGCGACGAGACGATTGACAAAGTCACCGAGCTGCCCATTGACCGTGCCGTCTGTGAACGGGGAAATGACCGTGCCTTCCGAGGTCTGCATCGCGGCGCCGTTGGCCGCGCCCACGTAGCTGACGGAGGTGACATTTCCCGAAGCATCGCGGGTCGCTTCAAACGGCGGCGCGTCGGTTTTTGTGCCGCCAAAAAGATACTCGCTTCCGAGGCGGGTATTGCCGCCCTGGACAGCCTGTTCGATGAGCTGGTTGACTTCCGCGGCATAAGCCTGGTAGGAGTCGGAGCCAATCGCGCCTCCGCCGAGCACACCGAGCTCGCCGGCACGGTCGGAGATCGTTTTTAAGGTACTCAGGCCACCGAAAACCGACTGGCTGATCTGCGTCGCGCGGCCTTCGTTGCGCATGAATTGCTGCAGGCCCTGTTTTTGCGCACCGAGGCTCAACAAGCGCGAGATGGCCGCCGGGTCGTCCGACGGATCGGTAATGCGCTGGCCGCTCGCGATCTCGGTCTGCAACTCGGTTTGGCGCGCAAAGAGCTTTTGCAGCTGCATCGCCACCGTGTCGGAAATGGTGCTGGACGGTACGCGCATCGATTTCCCCTACCGAATCAAGCCGTTCACCACCACGTCGAGCAGGTTGTCGACGATGTTGATGACTCTGGAACTCGCCTGGAAGGCGCGTTGATACTTCATCAGATCGGTCAGCTCTTCGTCCTGCGAAACCGCGCTGACAGAATCGCGCTGTGACCGGATCGCCTGCTGGAGAATCGTCTCGCTCTCCACCCGGTCGCTCGCGTTCGCGAGTGACTCGCCGAAACCGCTCACGGTCTTGGCGAAATATCCCGTGATCGTGCCGTCGATCAGATCGCCGCCTGCGGTGGAAAATTGCTTCGTGGCCAATTGGGCGACCGCGAGGGCCAGCTCGTTGCCGCCGGCATCGCCGCTGTCGGTCGTTTTCAGGGTGCTGAAATTAAGCGTCGGATCGAGCGCGATGATGCCGTTGGCAGGCGGGATTTGGAAAAAATCACCGGTCGTTCCGGTCGGGTTGTAAGCTTGGTTGACGGCCTGGGCGAACTGAGTGGCTGTGGTCTGAATATCATCGCGCAATTGCTGGATGGCGCCGTCGCGCACGTCCACCTGCCCTTTGAGCGAACCGCTCTGCAAGCCGAGGGTGACCGGCGGGACACCAGTCGTGAAGTTGGTGCCATCGAAGGTGATGGTGGCCGGGGCCGCTTTATCGAGGAGAACGACCGGGTTGCTCGCGGTATCGTAAGTGGTGATCTGGATCTGCCCGTGCGTGCCAGGGACTTCGGTGGCCGTGAAATTGATGTACTGGCCGAGCTGCTCCAGCTGCGACTGTCGTTGATCGCGCAAATCGACTGCCGCGCCCGGCGCGGTGATTTCCAGTCTCTGAATCTGGGTATTGAGATCGGCGATCGATTTCAGAATGCCGTTGACCGTGCCGACGTCGGTCGCGATCTGAGTGGTGATATCGCTCTGTAATGACGCGAGGCGGCTGTCGGTGGTATTGAACTGATCGACCAGCGTTCCCGCCTGCTGGAGGAGAACCTGCTTGGCACCGGCATCGGTCGGACTCGCGGAGAGCTCCGAGAATGAATTAAAGAAATCGGTCAGGGCGGTTCCAATGCCGGTCGCGGTTTGAGAAGAATCGCCGATCGCCCCGGAATCGCCCGCGCGGTCGATCTGCACGCCGAGATCGACTTGCGCCTTCGTCAGGTTGTATTCCTGCGATTGCCAGAGCGAGGTGGTGGAAATCTCACGGGTGAGCTGGGCGTCGAGCAGCTGGTCGCGGATTTGCAGAATACCGAGCGCCTGCACCCCCATGCTTTGCGGGCCGAGCGGCGTCTGCACCGTGCCGAGGTCGCCCAGGATGAGGCGCTGCCGGGCGTAGGCTGGGTTGGTGGCATTGGCGAGATTTTTTCCCGCCAGAGCCACGCCCTGACTGTGTGTGCTGAGGGCTTGGGCAGCGCTACTGAGATCTCCGAAAAGTGACATGATCAGCTCCTGGCAACGCAACGACTTTCAGCAGCCGGCGCGCCAATCTCGACCTGACCTTTGGCCGAATAGGTTTTCGTGACGGTGCTGGGGCTGATCCGTTGCAAAATTTGCTGCGAGACTTCGATCGTCCGGGCGAGCAGCATCTGGTTTTGCTGCGCGCGCCGCCGGGTCTGCCTGACGAGGCGGCTGACTTCGCTGATCAGCGCCTCGAGCATGGGGCAGGCTGCGGGTGGGAAATGGCGGATCAGCTCGGAAAGTGGCGCCTCGTTAGGCGAGCCGACTTCGGCCGCGATCGCGTGGACCGCCTCTTTGCGGCGTTTCTGGCACTCGCGGATGAGGTCCGCTTGTCTGGCAATGGCGTCAGCCACGCTCAGCACCAGATCGGGTTCGCGGCGCAGGATGGCGGCCTGTTGTTCCTCAAACAGATTGAGGAGGGCGCCGTGCTCCTGCAGTTCGTCACGGAGCGGTTGGACTAACGATTCCCAATCAATCTTCATGGCTTCCTTTCGAGAGTTGCGTCTGCAAGACGCTCCCAAGTCCCAGCCCGCCGGCTTTGCCGATGCTCTCGGCCAGGGAGCCGGTCAAAAAATATCCGTAGACCTGCGCGCCGGGCCCGTTTTCCAGGAGCGGCTTGAGCGATTCGTTCAGGATTTGGCGCAGCAGGATGCCTTCGAATTGCTCGGCGACCTGCGCGACTTTGGCCTCATCATCGGGCGTGGCGGCCGCCGTTTCGCGAGGCAGGGCGGCTGCCGTCAGATCGCTTGATAAAGCCGGAATATTCATCGTCACTCGAGGACCAGATCAGCTTGAAGCGCGCCAGCTGTCTTCATTGCCTGGAAGATTGCCATCATGTCCCGGGTGGATAACCCGAGTGCGTTCAATGCCGAAGCCACTTCCTGTATAGTCGGCAATTCCTCCACGACCTTAAATCCGCCGGCTTGCTCGTGGGCCTGCGTCTCGGTGCCCTGAACGACGGCGGTGCTTCCGTTGCTGAGGGGCGCTGGCTGACTCACGCCCTGGGTTGAAGCGATCGTGATCGTGAGCGAACCGTGGCTGACGGCGACGGCCGAAATGCGCACGCTGGATGTCGCGATGATCGTGCCTGTCCGCTCATTGATCACGACCCGCGCCTGATTATCCGGTTGGACTTCGATCGCACCGAGCGAGGCGATGAAATTGACTTCGTAGCCGCGGTAATCCTCCGGGACACAGATGTTCACGGTGGAGGAATCCTTCGCCAGGGCGGTCTGGGGAAAGACGTTGTTGACCGCCTCGGCGATGCGCGCGGCGGAGGCGAAATCGGGATTGAGGAGGAGCAGTTCGACGCTCTTGTTGGCCACGATCTCGGTCGCGATCTCGCGCTCGACGAGAGCGCCGCCGCTGATCGTGCCCACGGTCGGATGATTCTTTTGCACGGTCGCGCCGCCGGGTCCGCCGGTGCCGCCGATGAAACCGCCAACCGCGACCGGTCCCTGCGCGACGGCGTAGACCACGTCGTCCGCGCCGAGGAGTGGGGTTTGCAGAAGCACGCCGCCCTGGATGGTCTCGGCATCGCCGATCGAGGAAACGGTGACGTCAATTTTCGATCCGGGTTTGGCGAACGCCGGGATATCGGCCGTGATCATGACCGCGGCGGTGTTATCCGATTTGATCGCGATGGCCGGAATATTGATGCCGAAACGCTGGAGCGCATTGGCAATGCTTTGGACGGTGAAGGCGAGTTTGCTGTCGCCTTTCTTGGCAAGGCCTACGACCAGGCCGTAGCCGACGAGCTGGTTGCTCCGGCCGCCTTCGACCACGGTCACGTCCTTGATCCGCGCGGCCTGCGTGCCGACAGCCAGTGCCAGGACGACCGTGAGGGAACGGAGAAGGGTTGCTCCGATCTTCATCAGAAAGGGTTGATCTTGTCGTTCAGGCGCAGGAGCCAGCCTTTCTTTTGCGCGTCGGTCAGGTCGCCTTCGGAGATGACCTGAATCTGGGCGTCGGCCACGTTGCTCGAGGCGACGGTGTTATCCGGCATGATGTCGTAGGGCCGAATGATGCCGTGGAGCGCAAGGAACTGTCTTTCCTTCGAGAAGGAAATCTCGCGGCTTCCTTCGATGACGAGGTTGCCGTTAGGCAGGACGTCGATTACCTGGACGGCGGAACGCCCGGTAATGGTCTGCTTATTGTTAATCTCGCCACCGCCGGTATAGCTGGTTGACCCTGAGACGGGCAGGCTGGGCAAACTCGGAATGACAATGGCATCGGTTTTCTTTTGCAGCCGGCCGAGGAGGGTGTTGGGGATGCCGGTGATGAATTGATTCACCACGTTACTCAGGAATCCTTCGATACCGGCCTTGCTTTCCTTGTTCGTTTTGAGTTCCAGCGTGTTGTTCAACGACACCGTCTCGGAGACGACAATCGTAACGATATCGCCGACGCGCTTGGCCCGTTTGTCGGCAAACATCCCGCGCTCTTCGGTCAGTCCTTCGCGCCAGAGCGAACCGGCGAGCGCGCTCTGCGCCAGCAGGAGAAGGGCGACCACTGGAGTGATGACTCTAAAAGTGAACTTCGACTTGGTTTTCATTGATGACTTGGGCGGTGAAATCCTTCCGGCTCTCCAGGTTCCGCATCTTGATCAGGTCGCGGGCGATGCCGTTTTCGAGGGCGAGCGCTTTCATCCGGATGTGGAACGCGCCCTGGCGCGCGACGACATCGACGACTTCTCCTTTGTGAATGATGGGCCGCTCCGAAACGTCGCGACGGGTCAGGGGCCGGCCAGGCGCTACGCTTTGCGCGACGTCGTAGATGGTCGGGTCGACATCGGTTGGGATGAGGGCTTCGTGTTCGCGCAGGACATCGAGTTTCTGCGCGGTAATAAGGGAGCGATTCACCGGCTGACCACGATCGAGCCGGCCGTCAGCGACCCAGACTTCGCGCCAAAGCTGAGCCCGCAAGGGAACTTGGAAATCGCCGAGTGACTGCCCCTTGGCACTCAACTTGCAGCGCACGACAAAGGCGTTACTCATCCCGGCACCGGGATAATCGGCAATCGCCAGGTCGTAATCGGCCGGGACGAGGATGCGGCGCCACGGCGCGGTCGTCTCGAGCTTCAATTCGCCTTCGAGGGAAAAATGTTCGGTCAATTGCTCTTCGAGGCGCGGCAAAACCTCCGTTGTGGTCAGGACATGGATGGCCGGCTGGGGGGCGACCTTCTCGGCGGCCGGCGCCGAAGAGGTGGCGGCCGCGAGACTGACCGGAGCGAGGACCTTGTCCAGTTGCGCGGAAGCGTTCCCGCCAAGGAGAAGGGTCGCGCCAAGAATGAGCATGACTCGCCTCATCAGCGTTTCATTTCCGCGATTTTGGCCAGCATTTCGTCCGAAGTCTGGACCGACTTGGAGTTAATCTCGTAGGCGCGCTGGGCCTCGATCATGTTCACCATTTCCTCGACGATGTTGACGTTGGACGACTCGAGGAATCCCTGCTGGATTGAGCCAAATCCGTTCTCGCCAGCGTTGCCCGCTTCCGGCGCGCCGCTGGCCGGTGTCTCTTCGTAAATGTTGCCGCCCACGCTGCGCAGGCCGCTCGGGTTATTGAAGCGCGAAAGTTGGATTCGGAAGGTTTGGGTGCCGCCGCTGCCCTCCGTCGTCACCTGACCATTGCCCGAGATCGAGATGGAAGTGGTGCCCGGAGTAATGGGTTGAAAGCCGCTCAGGACCGGCAAGCCATCGCTCGTCGTGACGCGACCCTGGCCGTCGATCTTGAGCGATCCGTCCCGGGTGAAAGCGGAGGTGCCATCAGGCTTTTGCACTTCGAGAAAGCCGTCGCCGTCGATCGCGATGTCGAGCCGGTTACCGGTCTGGGTGAGCTGGCCCTGAGTGAAAAGTTTTGCGGTCGAAACCACTTTGCTGCCGTTGCCGATCTCGACCCCGGTCGGGACGACATTGCCGGCTCCGGCGTCGGCTCCAGCGGCGCGCGGTTTTTGGTAGAGCAAATCCTGAAACTCGATTCGGCTACGCTTGAAGCCGCTCGTGTTCGCGTTCGCGAGGTTGTTCGCGATGATGTTGAGATTGAGCTGCTGCGCAGCCATGCCGGTGGCACCGGAGTAGAGTGATTGGATCATAATGGTTACGTCGGGCTACCGAGCGTTTGGATGGCTTTGTCGCTTTCTTCGTCGTGACTCTGAATCACTTTCTGCGCCGCCTCGTAGGCGCGGGAGACTTCGATGAGGTTCACCATTTCGATCAGAGGCGAGACGTTGCTCTGCTCGAGATGGCCGTTCAGGATCGCTGGCTGCTCGATCGGCGCGGGCTGTTCGCCATTCTTCGATGGCGCCATCAGGCCATCGCCGATCCGATGCAGTTTTTGCTGATCCTTGAATTGATAAATCGCCAGTTTCGCGACTTGTTCGTCGCCGCGGAAAACCATTCCCTCGGGATTGATCGAGATCGGTCCGGCGCCCTCCGGGAAGGTAATGGGACCGCTCTCTCCCATAACGGTGAGGCCCTGGTTAGTGACGAGGGTGCGATCGGGTTTGAGCTGAAATTGGCCGTTGCGTGTGTAGCCGAGCTCGCCGTTGGCGCGCTGGATTTGAAAGAAGCCGTCGCCTTGAATCGCGAAGTCGAGATCCACGCCGGTGCGCCGCAGTTCACCCTGGGCGAAGTTGATCGTGGCCGCAGCCTTGGGCATGACCGCGTGCGATCCGTCACCCGCCCGGTTGCGCGCGTTCACCTTCAAACCGTCGTCGCTTACCGCATCAAAGGAGATCTCGCTCTTTTTGAAGCCGGGCACCGAAGCGGAGGCGAGATTCTGGGACAGAACCTCCTGCCACTTTTCGTAGGCGCCGAGAGCGGCTGCACCTTTGTATAGGCCAATGTTCATCCGTCTGGGTGAGCCATAGCAATGCTCATGCCGAGGCCTTTTACCGGGTGAAGAGGCTTAGGCAACGGGCATGGAGAGGAGCTTTTTGCCGGGGCAAATCTTGCCGCCAAGTGTTCCAGCCGGCGGCGTTGACCCCGGCTGGTCTCGGCCGTGACCCAAGTTTTATGCGACCGGGGGTCAACGCCCCCGGCTAAAAGCTCAATACTCGCACTGCAGCTCGATGCGCTGACAGCAGGTGCAGGTGATGACGATTCGCTCGACCGAGCCTTCGCGATTGACCAATTCGATCTGGGGTTCGTTTTGCTCCGCCGCGGAGCGCGCACCGGACGGCTCGCGCGCGCCCGTTGAAGCCTCTTCTTCGCTCGCTAAGGTGGGCCGCAGAAACGGCTGGAAGCCGGGTTCGACCGGCGGCTGCAAAGTGTAATGGCTGGCGGTGGCGAGAGCCGGACGGTTTTGGAGGAAGCTTTCCATAAGTTCTACCGGTTGACGTTCAGGCTAATCGTGATGCGTTGGTTGGATTGCGAATCGGGCGGCAAGTTCGGGAGCGGTTTGGTGTCTCCGTATCCGGTCACCCGCTCGATTTTTTCCGGTTCGACCGCGTAGAATTCCATCAACCGGCGGGAAGCGTTGGCGCGATCGGCCGACAGCTCCCACGGACCGTACTCTTTGGAAATAGGAACCAGACCGCTGGCGGTGTGTCCATCGATTGTGACATGTAAATTATTGCGCTCCGCCAGCCAGGCCAGGTTCTGGAGGACGAAGATGCCCCACTGCGTCGGCTTGGCCGTGTTTTTCTCGAAAAGCGGCTGGCTCTCCCGATCGTAGAGGGTCACCTTTAACCCATCCGATGTGATCTCCATGTCGACTGGCTTTTCTTTTGAAACCTCGCCGACGTTGAGCATGCGGTTGAGCTCTTTGGCCAGCGCGGTCAGGAAAGCGAGGTTCACGGCCGCGCCGTTTACTCTTGCTTTATCTTTCCCCTGCGTGCCGCCGTTCTCAGTCTTCATGACTCCAGCGTTCTTGCTCAAAGCGTTGAATGGTTGTTTGAAGTAAGCCGAGGTTGCGATGAGGATCTGCTTATCCTGCGCGCTGATCCAGAGAACCATGAAGAGCGCCATCATGGCCGTGACAAAATCCGCGTAGGCCACTTTCCAGGCACCGCCGTGATGAGCTTCCGCTTTCTTAGGCATCACGCTTGCTCCTTCCCGGTGCCGAGCGCCTTCAGCGTTTTCTCGAGATCATCCGCGTTCGGCTGCACATGCGGATCGAGGCAACGGCGCGCTACTTCCACCGCCATAATCGGCGCCATGCCATTGGCGAACCCGGACAGTCCTTTCACGATGCAACTGAAATACTGCAGCTCCGAGGTGTTGTTGTGTTTGATCCGATTCGTTAGGGGATTGACGAAGCCATAGGCCCCGAGAATGCCGAGGAAGGTTCCGGTCAGGGCCGCGGCCACCCGTTCGCCTACTTTCTCTGGGCCTTCTGCAATCGCGGCCATGGTGTTAATGATGCCGAGGACGGCGGCGACGATACCCACCCCGGGTAAAGAATCGCCGATGAGTTGCAGGATGTGCACCGGCGCGCCGGCTTCTTCATGTTTCGCCTCCACCTCCGATTCGAGCAATCCCTCCAGTTGTTCCGGCTTGATCCGTCCGTCGATCAGTGGCTTAAGGCCGTCGCAGAGAAACCCGACGCGTTTCTTGTCGCGCACGAAAGAGGAATACTTTGAAAAGAGGCTGCTCTTCTCCGGCTCGAGGACATGATCTTCGAGCGCGATGAGTCCATTGCGCCGCGCCAGCATGAAGACTTCGTAGAGGAGCTTCATCAGGTCGAGATATTCCGCCTTGTTTCCGCCGCTTCCTTTCATGGCGCCAAGCGTCTTTTTGACCATTGCCTGCATGACCGACATCGGGCTGGCAATGACGAGAATGCCCATCGAGATGCCGCCGATAACGACAAACTCCGAGACATGCATCAGCACCATCGGCTGACCGCCCGCGAGCATGAAACCGCCGAGCGTCGCCGCCAGGACGATGATGAAACCAATGATCAGGAGCATGGCTGCGGCTGGATCGAGCCGGCCAAGATGCGCTGCATAAACGCGCGCAAGCTCAGGACCGTTTGGGTGTGAATTTGCGAGATTCGGCCTTCGCTTAACCCGAAGGCAGCCGCGATTTCGGACAGCCGCATGTCTTCAAAGTAGTACATCGCCATAACCTTCTTTGGCAGGGCGGGCAGTTGCTCGAGCCGCTCCACGACGAGGTCGATCAGCTCCTTTTTCTCCAATTGTTCCCGTGCCGCGACCTGCTCTTCGTCCTTGATCGTCTCGTGCAGGACGACCTCGTCCGCGTCTTCGCAATAGGCCGCCGAGTCGAGCGGCAGAAAACTGATCGGTTTCACCTCTTCCAGCAGCTGGCAGTAGGCCTCCGACGACAGGTTAAGCGTCGCGCACATGTCTTCCTCGGTCGCGGGGCGTCCCAGCTTTTGCTCCAGACCGATGATGGCTTCCTGCAATTTTTTCGCTTTCGCGCGACCGCCGCGGGTGAGGAGATCCATCCGGCGCAACTCATCGAGGATCGCCCCACGAATATGAGCCATTGCGAAAGCCGGAAAGGTGCAGCTCTGGGTCGCATCGTATTTCCGCACCGCGGTCATCAGCCCGGCCAGGCCGACGCTCCGCAGGTCGTCGTAATCGAGCGTCTCGGGCAATGTCATCCGCATCCGGCCGACGACGGTTTTGACGAGCGGCAGGTGCCGCACGATGAAGGCCTCCTCCGATGCCGGTGAATTAGCCGAGCGATAAGCGCGCCAGGCCTTGGCTGCTTCGGTCGCGGAACGAGAGGTCGTGGTGCTCATCTCAGTTGGCGCCTTTCCCGCCGGCGTTCGAGTCCGCTTGTCCCTGCACCAGGCTCCTGATGCACAAGATCATGACGTAATGAAATCCGCGCATGAGAAAGGCGCCTGCGAGGCAGCCAATCGCGCCGTCGCGCAGCGCGAAGCCGACCTCGCTCCCGGCGTGGAGCGCGCTAAAGAAGGCGGCGAGGAATCCAACCGAACCTCCGAGTGAAAGGAAGAATTTCATAGAACAGCTTCTGTTTTAGCAATCTCCGAGCCAGCGCTCGGAAACGTTCGCGCCAAAATCGATGGGAAAACTGCCTCCTCGAAATCGCCCGCTATGCTTTGCCCGCGGCTGAGAAAAAGCGGGGTGAGATCGTGCCCGAGCACGAACTCCCAGAGCTTTCCCCAATGCGTCAGCTCATCGAGATGCGTGAAGACAACGTGGGTCGCAGCGAGCTGTGCGCCCGCCTCGTAAATCTGCCGAATGATGCTCGCTTCATAAGCCGCGTTGATAACCAGAACCCGGGTCGTGACCGCCAGGTCGGCCAGCGCTTCGGAATAGAGCGCGACTTCGTTTGCGTCGCCCAGCCCAACGCCCGGGAGATCGACGTAAACCTTCTCGTTAGGCAAAAGCGCCGGTAGATCGGCGGCCGAACGCGAAAGCGGAACCCCGAGCGCTTCGCAAAAAACGGACAGCCCATCGCTCGGGTTCGCCCGCTCGAGATCCACTTTCAAAACCGCGGCCTGATGGCGACGGACAAAGACATCGGCGGCCAGCCACTTGCAAAGGGCGGTCGTCTTGCCGGCGGCGGCCGCGCCGATAAACGCGACCCGCGGCCCGAGCGGCCGCTGCGGCTGGCGCTGATATTGGTCCCGCATGACGAGCGCGATTTCGTTCAGCGCCAGGTGGAGCGGTAGCTCCGCAATGTTTGGCCAACTCGGCTGACTCTTGATCCTCGCGAGCATGACTGCAGGCAGCCCGGCACGAGTCAGCAAGCGCGACAAGTCCTCGCCGGGAATTGGAGCGAGTTCGGGGACCTCCACACTCTCTTCCTTTTCAATCGCAACCGGGGCGGGCTCGAGGGCAACTGGTGTGGCCGGCAATTCTTCCGCAAGATCCACATCCGCTTCCTCGACCGAATGCTCCTCGTCGACCGCCGCTGGCGGCACCGGCGCCCCGATCACTTCCGCGATCACTTCCAGCTTCGGTGCACGGAGAAATCTGGCCAGGCCCGCGCCCTCGACCTGACGCACGGAAATGACCCGGGCACTATCTCCGAGGCGTTCGCGCAGAACGCGCACCGCTTCTTTCGCGCTCTCGACGACGAAGCGATATTGTTCCCCGGTCTTTGGCGTTTCTTCAGTCAGAGTACTCATGATTCGTTAGGCGGCGGCGCGTTGTGGTTGAGGCTGGAGAATGATCGAGACGTTTTGGATTTCGGTCTGAGCCGGCAATTCCTGGAAGGAGAGCACGACGAGCTTGTTCAGGGAGGGCTCGAAGAAACGCTTGAAGGCGAGGCGTAATTCCGAGGTGATGATGATAATTGGGGCCAGCCCTTGTTCCGACATTTTCGTCATCCGATCGGTCAGCTCGGTCAGGAGGTGCTGGGCGAGCGCGGGATCGAGGACGAGCCCGATGTCGTGCGGAGTCCGCTGAATCCGCGTGACCAGAAACTGCTCCAGGCGTGGGTCGAGCGTGATCGCCTTGATCACGCCGGGTTCCGATTCGTAGTCGCCGATGAAATAGACCCCAAGGCGCTTCCGCACCTGCTCCGCAAGGTCGTCCGGGTTTTTCGAGAGCGGCGCGAAATCGGCGATGCACTCGAGGATGACGCTGAGGTTCCGGATTGGCACCCCTTCACGCAGGAGATTCTGCAGCACCCGCTGGATGATGCCGATGTTGACCAGGTCGGGGATCAACTCGCTAACCAGGGTCGGATTCCTTTCCTTCACGTGATCGATCAGCGCCTGCACATCCTGCCGACCGAGGATGAGGTGGGAGACTCGCTTCAAACTTTCGGAAAGATGGGTGATGAGGACGGAGGCGGGATCGACCACGGTGTAGCCGTTGATTTCCGCGTTGCGCTTCTCTTCCTCTGAAATCCAAATGGCGTTGATCCCGAAGACCGGCTCGACCGTCGGCAGGCCGTCGAGCGTGACCGGACTGTTGGTCACGTTCATCGCCATCCAGCGATTGGCGATGAGCTGACCGCGCGCGACCTGCTTGTTGCGGAGGAGAAACCTATATTCGTTAGGCTCGAGCTCCAGGCTGTCGCGGATCGCGATCAGCGGGATGATCAGGCCGAGGTCGCGCGCGAGCGTCTTGCGCACGCCGGTGACGCGATCGAGCAGATCGCCGCCGTTCTTTTTCTCGGCCAAATTGAGCAGCCCGTAGCCTAGTTCAATCGCAAAGACATCGACGTCGATGAGCTTTTGAAAATCGTCGCTCACCGGTTTGGCGGCAGCAGCAGCGGCGGCTTTCTCCTTCGCCTTCGGGCTGGTGGGCGAATCGATCGCGGCGGTTTGTTCCGCCTCCCGGCGCCGGGACTTGATCAGTTGCCGGGCGGTGAAAGCGGCCAGGGCGCCCAGAGCAAGGAAAGGCAGGACGGGCATGCCCGGCATCAGGCCGAAAACAAAAAGCATTCCGGCCGCGACGGCGATGGCGCGCGGATAAAGGGTCAGCTCCCGGCTGATGTGGACGCCGAGATTTGAATCACCCGAGGCGCGGGTGACCAGGATACCAGCCGCGACGCTGACGATAAGCGCCGGCACCTGCGAGACGAGGCCGTCACCGATCGAGAGGAGGGTGAATTTTTGCAGGGCCTCGAGGATCGGCATGCCCTTTTGGAGGATACCAATGGCGAAGCCGCCGACGATGTTAATCAGGGTGATGAGAATGCCGGCAATGGCGTCCCCCCTGACGAACTTGCTCGCGCCATCCATCGCGCCGTAGAAGTCGGCTTCCTTTTGAATCTTGTAACGGCGCTTGGTCGCGGTCGCCTCGTCGATGATGCCGGCGTTCAACTCCGCGTCGATCGCCATCTGTTTGCCGGGCATGGCGTCGAGGGTGAAACGGGCCGCGACTTCCGCGATACGGCCGGCGCCCTTCGTGATGACCATGAAATTGATCACCACCAGAATAAGAAAGACGACCGCCCCGACGACGTAATTGCCCCGGACGACGAAGTGGCCAAAGGCATCAATGATATTGCCGGCATGTCCATCCGCGAGGATGAGCCGGGTGGAGGCGACATTAAGCGAGAGCCGGTAAAGGGTGATCGCGAGAAGCAGAGTGGGGAAGCCGGAGAATTCCGGCGGGTCCTTCACGTAAATGATGATGAGCAGCATCAGGAGCGACAGCCCGATGCTGGCCGCGAGCAGCATGTCGAGCGCGAAGGCCGGCACCGGCATGACCAGGAGCACGACCGTTCCGAAAAGGGCGGCGACAAAGATCAGGTCGCCTTTTTTCAGATGGTCGAGCAACTGCCGTGGCTTGGATGAGGTGGTCGCGTCCATTCGAGGTTAGCTCGCAGTTCCGCGGCCGTTCTGCGTCTCGCTGCGCTCGAACTCCGCGCGGCGGTGTTTCAGTTCGTGGAAATAGAGGCGGTGCGCGCGGTAAACGAAGGCGAGGATGTCAGCGACGGCCTGATAAAGCTCGATCGGTATCGGTTTGCCGACCCGGCCATATTTGAAAAGCATGCGCGCGACCGGCTTGTTTTCGATCATCGGCACGTCGTGATTGGCGGCCAGGTCCTTTATTCGTTTGGCAAAAAGCCGCTCGCCCTTCGCCAGAACGATCGGCGCCTTGTCTTTGCCGCGTTCGTATTTCAAAGCGACGGCATAATGGGTCGGGTTCGTGACGATCACGTCGGCCGTCGGAACCGCGGTCAGCATCTGCTTCTGCATGAGGCGGCGCGCCATCTGGCGTCGCGCCATCCGGACGTGAGGATCGCCTTCCGCGGATCGGTTTTCCTCCTTCACCTCCTGCTTCGTCATCATCAGATCGGTTTGGATCTTGCGCAGCTGGTAGAGATAGTTGAAGGCGCCAACGATCCCGAGGGCGAGGACGAAGCGCCAGATAAGAGTGAGGGCGGTGTGGTAGATAAAACCGCCGAGGCGATATGGCTCAACCGGCGTGTAAAAGAGCGGATCGGCCAGGATCGTTTTCAGCGCGCTCCAGACAATCATGACCACGACCGCGAGCTTCGCCAAGTCGGTCGCAAGCTTGACCCAGCCCTGAGCCGAGAAGATGCGCGAAAAACCTTTCGCCGGATCGAGACGGGAAAGCTTGAACTCGATCACCTTGGGCGACAGCCGGAACCGGCTTTGCAGACCGCCGGCGAGCAGGCTGGCGCCCGCGCAGGCCGCCCCCATCGGGACGACAAAACCGAGCATGGTCATGACCGCGGTCGAGACCCACTCGCCCATCGAGTCGGGATTCATGCTGTACTTCCCGAGCTGGCCGAAGGTGCCGACCGCGATGCTCGCGATGCGCGCGGTGTATCCCTGGGCGGTGAAGAGGAACATCAGCGCCGCCGTCACGAGGATGAAGACGACGTTGAGATCCGGGACGCGGGCGAACTGACCTTCCGCTTGGGCCTCGCGCAGTCGTTTCTCTGTCGGTTGTTCTGTTTTGGAGCCCTGCTCGGACATTTTTGCCTGCTTAAGGAATCACGCGGAGCATTAGCTCCGGCGATCCATGCAAGGCGTTTAGCACGGCTTGTGCCGTGAGTCCGAGAGTGAGGCCGAGGAGGAGAATTCCGGTCAAAACGCGGACCGAAAAACTCTCCGAGAAGACGTTGATGCTGGGAGCAGCCTTACCCAGAATCACAAAGGCGAAAGTAACAATAAAATTTACCGCCATGAGCGGCGCGGCCATCTGGAGCGCGACCAGGAAAATATTGCCGGTCGCGACGACGAAAGTTTCCGCCGTTCCCCGGTGGAGAGCGAGGGCACCGATCGGAGCGATTTCAAAGCTGCGCAGGAAAGCGAGAAAGACCGCATGATGACAACCCGAGAGGAGGAAAAGAAGGGAACCGAGATAGAACAAGGCGGTCCCGACCGGTGACGAGTTGTTGTGCGAGATCGGATCGATCTGCGAGCTGACCGTCAGGCCGATCTCGGTCGACATCACCTGACCGGCAAACTCGATCGAGTGAAAGATGAGCCGAATCGAGAAGCCCATGAGCAGACCGATGAACATCTCGCGCGCTGCGACCGTAATGAGCCCGATCCCGTCAGCTGGCACCGCACCGGTAAACTGCACTTGGGCGCCTCCCAGATAAGCGAGGAGGACGGCAATCGCGAGGCGGATTTGCACCGGCACGCTCTGCCCCGAAAAAACCGGCAGGAGGGCGAGTAACCCGCCGGCACGGATGAAAACCATCATGCCGTTGTAAAGCAGGTCGAGCGACATGCGCTTACCTCACCATGTCTGGGAGATGAGAGAGATAATTGATCGCGAACTGCATCATCTGCCGCAGCATCCAAGGCGCGGCGAGCACGATCACCATCCCAATTGCGATCACCTTGGGCACAAAAGTTAGAGTCTGTTCCTGGATGCTAGTGACGGATTGAAACAAACTGATGGTCACCCCCACCAGCACCGCGATGATGAGAATGGGCGCGATCACGAGCAGCGACATGCCGACAAGGCAGCGCAGGATCTCGATCGCTTGTTCGATGTTCATATTCCGAAACTTTCCACGAGCGATCGAATCACCAGATGCCAGCCATCAACCAGCACGAAAAGCAGCAGCTTAAAGGGAAGCGAAATCATGGTCGGCGGCATCATCATCATGCCCATCGACATGAGAGTGGAAGCGACCAGGAAATCGATGATGAGAAACGGGATGAAAACGAGAAAGCCCATCTGAAACGCCGTCCGCAATTCGCTCACGACAAAAGCCGGGACGGCGACACGCATCGGCACGTCCTCGATCTTGGTCGGACCGGCTCCCGAGATGCCGAGGAAGAAATCAAGCTCGCTCCGGCGAGTTTGTTTGAGCATGAACTGGCGCAACGGCGCGGAAGCTTTCTCGAGGGCGGCCTCGGTCCCGATTTCTTTCGCCATGTAAGGCCGAACTGCGTCGCTGTTAATCCGTGAGGCAATCGGCGACATGATGAAAATCGTGAGGAACAGGGAAAGCCCGACAATAATCTGATTCGAGGGCGCGCCCTGAACACCGAGGGCGCTGCGGACAAAGCCGAGGACGATAACCAGGCGGGTGAAGCTGGTCATCAGCATCATGATCGAGGGGGCGAGCGTGAGCAGGGTCATGACGAACAGGATCTGAATCGCCGAAGAAACGTTTCCCTGCTCGGTCCCGTTGCCAAAGGAGATGTTGATCGGCAGCGCCTGCGGCGCGGGCGTGGCAGCGGGCGCCTGCGCGAGAGCGGGAGCCTGGGCCAAAGCCGGCATGACTAGGACGGCAAGGGTTAGAAGCACGAGGCTCACCCGCAGCCACCGCCGCGATCTGGGAAAAGTGGCGCTCATTGCCTCTCGCTCAAATGGGCGGAGAACGCTTCCTCGGCTTGGGCGCCAAGCTCACTCAGCAGCTCGATCCGGCCCGGGCATACACCGAGCAGCATTCGGCGCCCTTCGTATTCCGCCACGACGAGAAACTGCCGGTTCCCGAGCATCCGAGTTTCGGCCACGCTGAGTTTGCGCGCGCCTTTGTTTTTGGGCGGCAGGAAATTGAAGCCATTCTTCAAAAAATAAGAGCCAGCGCCGAGCAGCGCGACGAGCAGACAGAGATAGATCGCCAGTTGGATTCCGCTGCTCGAACCGGTGACCGGTGCGGCCGGTGGCATCGATGCCGAAGGAACAATGAGTTCGGTTGTCTGCGTCGCGTGGGTGGCTGCCGGCGGCGACGCCGTCGGGAGCGCACTTTGTTGTGCGGAGACGCCGTGCGCCACGAGCAACATCACCGCGCTGGAGAAGGCCAGGCGCGCCCGGTGTTTCACAACTTCTCTCCGATAAGCTCGATGATCTTGATTCCGAAATTTTCTTCCAGCACCACGACCTCGCCGCGCGCGATGAGCTTGTCGTTCACGAATAGGCCGACCGGATCGGTCGCCCGTTCGTTGAGTTGAATGACCGCCCCGGGCCCCAGCTCAAGCATCTCGCGCATCGGCAGCTGGCAGGAGCCGAGCCGCACGGTGAGTTGGACCTTTACGTCCAGGACCAGATTCAATTTATGTTCTTCAACCGCCACGCTCATAATTTATTCCAAGGCCAAATGTTTTGTCAGTTGCACCGCGACCCGCCCGTTCTGGATGCCGATCGAGCCGACAAATTCGCGGCTGTTTGCCAGATGCACATGAGTCCGCGAAATGAGGTCGGGATCCATCGGCAGAACGTCGCCGGGCGAAAGCGAGACGAGTTCCTGGACGCGCATTTCCTTGACCTTCCATTCCGCGACCACCGGCACGGAGATTCCATTGTAGGACGAGCGCCATTGCGGCTTCCGGCTCAGAAGTTCTGCACCCCGGGTGGACTCGCGCGCCTGCGCTTCCTTCACCATCGTCTCCACCATCGAATAGGGGACGCCGAGCTGGATCTGGCCCTGGCTTTCACCGAGCTGCACTTCGACGGCTGCACTCAGCGTCACCGCATCAGGTAGCGAAGTCTTGAGCAAGCGCGCGCTCGTATCGTGTCCAATGCAATGCGGTCGCAACTTCGTTTCCGAGCGCCATTGCCGGCACCACTCGTCGGCCACGACCTGCACCGCATCCTCGAGAAGCGCGATTTCGATCTCACTGAGACTCTGGTCGGCCTTCGCCGCCACCCCTCTGCCACCGAGCATTCGATCAATCATGGCATGGCAAAGCGGCAGGCTGATGTTCAGCACCGCCACCCCGAGGAGAGGTTCGATCTGCAAGAGCGCGACCTCGGCCGGTGACTCGAGGCTTTCGATGAAACTGCTGTAGGTCGGCGTTTCAAACTTTCCCAGGTTGGTGAGGCAATCCATCCGGAGGAATGTCGAGAGGCGAGCCGCCAGATGTTCCGCGAATTTTTTATGCACCAGTTCCATCTGATTCAGGCTCCCCTGGCTGAGTGCAGCGGGACGGCGAAAGTCGTGAGTGGTGACGGTCACGCCTTCCGGAAAACGAGTCCCGTTAGAACGATAAATCACCCCCGACTGCCTGGGAATCTCGCCCGGTTTACCTGAGTTTTGTTCGTTAGGTTCCACGCTCACTGCACGACGAATTCTGTAAAGTAAAGCTGCTCGACGACTGTGTCCTTGAGCGCCTGGTTGAAGCTCTCGAGCAAATCATTTCGGACCATGTTTTTTGAAGCAGGTGATTCTAGGTCGGTCATCGACTTCGAGCCGAGAACGCTGATCGCGACATCGAGTAACTGGTTCTTGTTCTCGGTCACGATCTCTTGCAGATCGGGTTTCGAACCGGCAACCGTAAAGCTCGCTTTAAGATAGCGCGTGCCTCCCGAGCCCGTCAGGTTCACGACGATATTACTGAATTCGTAGGAACCGCCACCCTTGCCTTCCCCCTTCTTGTCGTGCGCTTTTTCTTTGTGCTCGGCGCGGACTGTTTCGGTTTTGCCGCCCGACTGCATAACGGCGGCCTTGATCCGTGGGATAAGGACGAATTGGGTGACACCGAATGAAATCGCCGGCATCAATACCAGCACCGCGATGATCGGCGGCCACATGCTCGGCGCTTTCGCGGCCGCCGCGGGTGCTTCCTTCGCCTCTGCGCTTGCCTTTTCTTCCTCAGCCATAAGCAGAGAGCTAGCGCTTGAGGTTGATCACGTCCTCAAGGACGGTGTCGGAAACAGTGATGACTCGTGACCCGGCCTGGAAAGCCCGCTGCGTCGTGATGAGCTCGGCAAATTGCTCACTTAGGTCGACGTTGGATAACTCGACCGTGCCGCTCTGAATTCGTCCCAGTCCATTTGAGCCAGGGCTGTTGTCGGCGGCCGTTAGCCCCGTTCCGCCCGTGGGCCCGGCTGCGGAAAAACCACTGAAAAGATTCGAACCTTCCCGAGTCAATGCCGTTGGGTCCTTAAAATTCTGCAGCAGGACCTGCCCACGAGTAAAGCTGTCCCCGTTGGAGAGACTCGCGATGATGTTGCCCTGCTGGTCGATGCTGAATGCTTGCAGCTTCGGTCGGTTGGCTTCGACCTCGGCATCGGTGTAAAGGCCGCCGGTTGAGTTGGTCAATCCGTTGCCAATCGAGATGTCGAAGTCGATTTTCAAATCGCCCACCGCAGTCGGCGCGATGACTGTTGGCGTGTAGGTAAGGACGCCGTTCACCACCGTCGCGTCGTAGGTCGCAGTTCCGTCGTTCAAACCCTGCAGTCGGAAGCCGTCGCTCGTCACGAGGTAACCCTGATCATCGAGACGAAAGTCGCCGGCTCGGGTCACGTAATCGACATTGTTAATCGAATCGTGCACCTCGAAGAAGCCAGCCCCCGAGATGCCGAGGTTGGTCGGGCTTCCCGTCGGCGAGAGTGTCCCCTGGGCAAAGTTCCCGGTGATGCCGGCAATCTGCACACCCGTGCCGACCTGTTGCGCGGGCGTGTTGGAGCCCGCGCCGCCGGCCTGAGATGGCGCCGATTCCTTCAGCAGATTACTGAAGTTGTCCGAGTAACTGGTGGTGCTGCCCTTAAAGCCGGTCGTCAGGACATTGGCGATGTTATTGCCAATCACGCTGAGACCCTTTTCGAAGCTGCGCAACGCGCTCACCCCGCTGGTTAACGATTCAAGTAGCGACATATGATTCTGCTTTCTATTGTTTGTTCTGTGGAAAAGAGCTGCCGGCGCGGCCTAACCTTGCGGCGCTGAGTCTGACGTGACGGGGAGAGCGACCGGCGGAGTAATGCTGACACTCTGCACGGCGCTAAGATCGTAGGGAACACCATTGATGAGGAGCTTCGGTGTTCCGTTCTCAATTTTGACCGAGGTCACCTGTCCGGTCACGGTGCCAAAGGCGGCATCCGCGACCGTGACATAACCGCCGAGCATTCCATTGGCGGAGCTAATTGAAGCTTGCTGGCTGTAGGCTTCGAAGTCGGCCGTTAGGGTCTGGGTCTGCTGCAGATTGGTAAAGCTCGCCATTTGCGAGACGAACTGGGTGTCGTCCATCGGCTTGAGCGGGTCCTGATTCTGGAGCTGGACCGTGATGAGCTTGAGAAAATCGTTCACGCCGAGCGTGCTGAACCCGGTGCCCGTGCTATCAGACGGTGCGGTGACCGCCGCAAAGGCAGCCTGGCTGCCCGAGGTGTTATTGATGGATGGGATGTTCATAGTAGAAGGTTCAGGCCCAGGCGGTCAGGTTCGCTGCCGAGACAGTCGCGGGATGCGATGGAGAAGAAGTCGGCGTCGCACCCAGAGGCTTGCGATTTTTCGGCAGGGTTGGCGGTAAAACTCTGTTACCGCTCGCCGTCGATTCGGCTTCCTCCCGCCGATCATGTTGCTGGTTGCTGAAGTCATTGAGCCCCTGCTGCGCGCTGGGCGATTCGAAGACCGGAGTCGTCGCGCGCAGGCCGCGCTCGGCGGAATTGCTGGAAAAATCCGACCACCCGCGGGCGATCGCTTCCCGCCACTCTGTAGAGTCAGTCTTGAAAATGGCCCGCACTTCGCCGCCGTGGATCTGCAGCCTGATCGTCAATTGCGCTCCGTCGCGGAGATTGATTTGCATCTCGACGTTGGTGCGCCCATCGGATTGGAGTCTCTCGGTGGCCTCGGTGATGGCGCGGAAGAGATGGGTGACCTGTTCGGCGTGAACCACCTTCTGTGGCGGCTCGACAGGATGGGAGGTGGAGACGGGCGCGTTGGCGCTCAAGGGCGAGGCCGCGTTGCCAGCGTCGGGCTCTGAAAACGAGTTGGAATCGCTTTGCCGGTCGCCGGAGGAAAAGTCCTGAGACGCCCCCGCCGAAGTCACGCGCACAGCGGGACCGCTAACGGGCGCGGGCAGCGCCGTGGTAGTGATCAGCTTGCTCTTCGGCTGGCTTTCAAGTTTCGCGATTGGCATTGCAACCTGCTGCTTAGCAGCGTCTGTGCCACCTCCGCGAAGTGCACTGACGGCAAACGTTTCTTTCGAGGAAGAAGTGTCCGTGTTTTCTTTCGTCGCGGTCGCCTCGATCCGTAGCGCACTGTCCGCACCGGAAACTTTTGCCGGCCGGGGAACGGGCGGCATCATGGGCTTCTCTACGTTCTCGGCGATTTGCGGTGTGGCGGCGCCGATCGTCTCAGACGCGCTCGCGGTGGCCAGAAGCACAGTGACCGAATCAGGCGTAGGGGGCACGACCTTGGCAGAGGCTGTGGTGGGATTTGGGGCAACGGGCGCGACCTCAGCAGAGGCCGTGGTGGGATTTGAGGCAACGGTAGAGGTTGATTCTTCGTTAGGCGTTGACGAGAGGCAGGGTAACTTCGTCTCAGGCTCCTGCTCTGCCGGCTCAGCCTGGGCGAATCTCGCGTCCGGCCCGAGCGTTGCGACTGGAGATTTGACCCGCTTGCCATCACCGCCCAGTTGCTCGGATGGGAGTGGTGCGAACGCCGAATTGGTTTCGGTCTCAGGCGCGCAGGGCACGCTCGGCGTCAGCGGCAGCGGTGGCGCAACCAAACCCACAGCAATAGTTACGGAGCCGGCTTCGATCCCCACCTTCTCTTCACCATTTGCGTTTTCTCTTTCCTCTTTCCTCGGGGCTCGCTTCTCGGCGAAAAGCGGGAGGTGACTGTCAAAAGGCCTTGGAGAATCGATGCTCGAGGGCTGATCGGGAGACGGCAGACCCTCCTCCGATTTCGCCACGACTCTTCCGGTCGCGACTTCCGGAGGTAGAGAAGAAGATAGATTGTTCATGTTTGTGGCGCTGATTTTTGCAGCGGCTCCAGCAATCGCAGCTTGTCCGAGATTCGCGCCGCGCGTTTCGCCATGCTCTCGTCCTGGTCCTGTTGCCGGGACATCTCGGCCAGGATCGCGCCCGCCGTCTCGGCTTTCATGAAGGAGAGAATTTTCACGACGGTGTTGTCATCCAGCTCCTTGAAGATGACGACGGCGTCGGTCGGCTTGACGCTCGAGTAAGTCTTCGCCAGAGCTTTGATGTTTTTGGCTTCTGCTTCCTCGACCCTCGGAATGTTCTCCGAGATCTGGTCGCGCATCGCCTCGATGTCGGAGCGGACCTTTTCCAGTTCTTCCTTCTCGGATTTGATCTGGGCCTGCAGTTTGCCCAGCTCGGTCTCGCGGGCGTCGAGAGTTTCTTTTTCTTTCTTCAACTCCGAGACCATGGCGTTGACCGCCGCGGGCTTGAAACTCCAGAGTGTCACCGCCATCGGCTTCTGCTCGAGGAGGCCGGCGGCGGCATTGAACTTGTCTCCTTTGAGATAAATCAATCCGGCGGTCGTCCCAATATTCAAGAGCGCCGCCAGGAGCACGATAATAAAAACCGCTCCGCGCGATCTCATGCCGCCACCTCCCCGCGATCACTGGCAAAGCGCGCCATGACGAGATCATCGACCGCGACCTGTTCGCGGCGCTCGGCTTCGCGTCGATGCGCCGTCGCCTGCTTCGAGCGCAAACGCAGCAGGACTTCATGCTCGCGTTTTGCGATCAGAAGATCCTGCAGGCGTGCTTGCGCTTCCTTTTTCAGATGCTCGAGCCGCTCGGCATTGTGCGCGCAGATCGATTGTTGGTAGGTAATCGCATTGAGCGCGATGATTTGATCGTTTCTCCGGAAATGCCGGGCGCGGGACGATTCCAAGCCTTCGTGCAGTCGCTCCAGGTCGGCCTGCGCATCGGATAAGTCGCGTTCGGCTCGCGCGACCGCATGCAAGGCGCGCGCATGATTTTCCTGCGCCTCGCTTTCTTTCGCGGCGCGCAAGGTCAGGACTGATTCGAGGCGAAAACGGAAAGGCTTCATTTCACGAGCGCTCCGATCTGTTCAAAGCTTTCCGCGCGGGTGAATTTCTCCTCAATCTTTTGCCGGAGGAACTGAAGGAGCGGCTCGTGTCTTTCGATCGCGAGATCGATTCTCGGGTTGCTGCCTTTGGCGTAGGCCCCGATCGCGATCAGGTCTTCGTGCTTGCGGTAGAGGGCGAGCAGGTCGCGCGCTTTGCCGGCCAATTCCAGCTCGGCGGCCGAGCTGATTTCGCGGACGAGACGGCTCACGCTTTCCAGGACGTCGATCGCCGGAAACTGGTTGGCGGTCGCGAGCGCGCGCGCAAGAACAATGTGACCGTCGAGGATACCGCGGACGGCGTCGGCGATCGGTTCGTTCATGTCGTCGCCTTCCACCAGCACGGTGTAAAAGGCGGTGATCGATCCGCGTTCGCCGTTGCCGGTGCGTTCGAGGAGGCGCGGGAGAAGCGAGAAAACCGACGGCGTGTACCCGCGGCTGCTCGGGGGTTCGCCGACCGCGAGGCCGATCTCGCGCTGGGCCATCGCGAAACG
>DATBDG010000105.1:0-26593 GCA_036270055.1 Chthoniobacterales bacterium | reverse complement strand
CGTTCTTCCAAAATCATGAGTGACCAACTGCAGGCCCTGCTCCAGCAAACCGGCCTCGCCACTCCGGCTTTCCCGCCAAACAGCCGCTACAACAAAACCCCCCTCGCCAGCCTGACTTTGCCGGACGGAATCGAGGTCGCCTACCTGCGGCGTCGATTTCTTCCGCCGCCGGAGAATTTTGCCTTGTTGCAGGAGCACACCGTAACGGAAGGGGAGCGTCTCGATCACATCGCGGCCAAATATCTCGGCGACCCGGAGCAATTCTGGCGGCTATGCGACGCGAACGGCGCGGTTTGGCCTAACGAGCTGATCGAGCCGGTCGGTCGCACGATTCGCATCACCTTGCCGGAAAACATTCCCGGAGCGAAAAATGAATAGCGGCTTCCATCTCACTCTCATGATCGGCCCGGTCGTGCCGGTGCCGGTCTCGCAGGAAGTGCTCGACGCCCTCACCTCCGTCAGCGTGACCACGAACAGCGACAGCGGGAGCGGATTCCAGCTCGAATTCACCCTTAGCAACCGTTCCCCTCTCCAGACGATTTTTCTCCTCGCCGGCGGGGCCTCGATTCCACTCGTCAGGGTAGTCATCATGGTGACGGTTAACGGCAAGGCCGAAGTGCTGATGGATGGCGTTATGACCAATCACGAAATCCGGCCGGGCGCCGATGCCTCGCACTCCGTCCTCACCATCACGGGCGAAGATCTGAGCCGGGTGATGGATTACATCGACTTCAGCGGTTTCGCGTTTCCCGCCATGCCGCCGGAAGCGCGCGTCGGGTTGATTCTCCTCAAGTATTCCTTCCTCGGAATCGTCCCGCTCGTCATCCCGAGCATCCTGATCGACATCCCGATCCCGACTGATCGCATCCCGGTGCAGAAGGGCAAAGATCTCGCCTACATCCGTTCCCTCGCCGACGAAGTGGGTTACGTCTTCTACGTCGATCCCGGCCCCGAACCGGGCATGAGCGTGGCCTACTGGGGCCCGGAGATCAAAGTCGGCGAGCCGCAAAAGGCGCTCAGCATCAACATGGACGCGGCGACCAACATCGAGAGCGTTTCCTGCAGCTTCAATTCGCAGGGCAAGGTTCTGCCGATTGTTTACATCCAGAATCAGCAAACCCACCTGTCGGTTCCGATTCCGATTCCCGACATCACGCCGCTTAATCCGCCGCTTGGTTTGATCCCGCCGATTCCATTGAACTCCGAGCCGATCAACGAGTCGGCCAAATATTCGCCGATCCGCGCTGCGGTCATTGGCCTGACGAAAGCAGCCGGCTCGGCCGAGGCCGTGACCGCGACCGGCAGCCTGAGCGTCGCGCGCTACGGCCAGGTTCTGAAAGCGCGCCGGCTCGTTAGTTTGCGTGGCGTCGGCGAAGCCTTCGACGGCCTCTACTACGTCAAAAGCGTGACGAGCAAAATCAAGCGCGGCGAGTTCAAACAGGATTTCACCCTCACCCGCAACGGCCTTATCTCCACCTTTTCGAAAGTTCCAGCGTGAGTGACAAAAAATTCTTCGGCAAATACCGCGGCACAGTGTCGGACATCAACGATCTGATGATGCTGGGCCGCATCAAGGCCAAGGTGCCCGATGTTCTAGGCGACCAAGAGAGTAGTTGGGCAATGCCCTGCGCGCCCTTTGGCGGATCGAGCACCGGCTTTTTCGCGCTGCCCACAGTTAACGCCGGCGTCTGGATCGAATTCGAGCAAGGCGACGCGGATTACCCGATCTGGTCCGGTTGCTGGTGGGGTTCGCAGGCGGAAATACCGCCGGTCCTGCTCGCGCCGCCCTACAAGAAGGTGATGCTCGTCACCCAAGGCGGAAACAAGATCATTTTAGACGACACGCCGGGAGCGGGCGGCATTTCGTTGGAAACTTCCGGCGGACAAAAAATCAAGCTCACCGCAGCCGGTATCGAAATCGACAACGGCAGGGGAGCGAAGATCAAACTTTCCGGGCCAACGGTGCAAATCAACGAGCAAGCACTGGAGGTGACGTGATGCCAGGCTACCTTCTTCACCAGGGCGCGACGGTCCTCTGCATGCATGGTGGACAAGCACAACCCACCGTCCCAAATCCACACGTAAAGGTCTCCGGACAGCAAACGGTGCAGCGGGCAAATCCGTGGACCGTTTCCGGTTGCCCGTTCGCCACGGGCAGTGGCCCGCAGCCCTGCATCACTGCTCAGTGGACTACTGCTGCCACGCGGCTGAAATCCGGTGGCCAACCGCTGCTGTTGCAGGACAGCCAGGCGGTCTGTGCTCCCAACGGTACCGGTGTGAACATCCTCACCACGCAGGCCCGAGCGAAAGGCCAATGAATATTGACTTTCCATATCACTTCGATTCGCGCGGGTGGACCGCCGAGGTCGAATACGACGCGCACATCCGCGATCTGATCGAGCAGGTGCTTTTCACCGCGCCGGGCGAGCGCGTTAACCGGCCTGACTTCGGCAGCGGCCTTCTGCGTTTGGTCTTCGCGCCGAACAGTGATCAGCTCGCCGCGACCACCCAGTACCTCGTCCAGGGATCGCTCCAGCAATATCTCGGCGATCTGATCCAGGTCGATTCCGTCGAGGTGACGAATGAGGATTCTACTCTCCGGGTTTCCGTCCGCTATCTCGTTAGGCGGACGCAGACCCAGCAAACCGCCGAATTCACAAAAGGAGTCGCGAGCGCATGAGCGAATCGACCATGCCGCTCTACTTCTGCTGCGACGAACGGCGGCGCGACGCGGTCCGCGGAAGCACGCTGAACGGGATCGATTATCTCGAAGTGGTCGATCAGGACGCGCCTAACGATGCCGATCGTCAGCGCTTCGTGCGCGTTCATTTCGTCAACGACATCGCCGCCAACTCGCTCGCCGCGACCAACCTCAAGATCACGGGTGGCGAGCGCATTCGGCCCATCGTTATTCTCGATGCCAGCATCGGGACGGGCGACGACGCCAATCTCCTCACGGTCGAAGTCGAAGAGCCGGGGGATTTCTCCATCTACACCTTGTCGTTCGTCCGCGGGCCGCAAGATTCGAATCCGCCGGACGGGATCGATCCGCGTCTGAGCGCGATCGATTTTTCGTTCAAGGTCGAATGCCCGTCGGATTTTGACTGCGCGCCGAAACACATCTGCCCGCCCGAGCCGCGAATGCAGCCGGAGATCAATTATCTGGCCAAGGATTACGCCAGTTTCCGCAAACTGATCCTCGATCGGATGGCGCTCCTCGTGCCCGCCTGGCGGGAGCGCAATCCGGCCGATCTCGGCATCACGCTCGTGGAGCTGCTCGCCTACGTCGGCGATCATCTCAGCTACCAGCAGGATGCGATCGCGACTGAGGCTTATCTCAATTCGGCCCGCAAACGCGTTTCGCTCCAGCGGCACGCGCGGCTCGTCGATTATTTCGTGCACAACGGGACGAACTCCCGCGTCTGGGTGCAACTGACGAGCGAGTCGGATCTGGTCAACGTCCCGGCCAAAACCCAGATCCTGAGCCGGCTCGAGCGCACCGATCCGCGAATTCCACCCGCCTCCAGCGCGCTCGATGACGCGCTTCGCCAGCATCCGGTGGTTTTCGAAACCGCGCACGACGCCGTCCTCTTCGCGGCCCACAATGGGATGCCATTTTACACCTGGAGCGACCGCGAATGTTGTCTCCCCCAAGGCGCGACCTTCGCCACGCTCGCCGGGCATTTTCCGGATCTGGCGCACGATGCCGTCCTCATTTTCGAGGAGCAACGCGGACCGCTTACCGGCGAAGAGGAGGATGCCGATCGCACCCGGCGCTGGGCCGTTCGCCTAACGAGCGTGCAAACCTTCAACGCCGCGAGCGAGCCCCTGACCGATCCGCTCACCGGCACGCAGATCAGCAACATCGAATGGATGACGGAGGACGCGCTGCGTTTTCCGTTTTGCCTCTCCGGTTTCACCGACGAAGAACATGGCGCGCAATTTCGCGATGATCTGAGCATCGCGCACGGCAACATCGTGCTCGCCGATCACGGTCTCACGATTCCCCAGGAGTCGTTAGGCGAAGTGCCCGCGCCGCAAATTCTGCTCCCGCCCGAGCTAGGCGCGGAGCGCTGCCACCGTCCGCCGCCGCGCTTCGCGCGCGTCCGTTTTCGTCCGACCCTGCAACTGCGGCCGCTGACCCAGGCGTCCCGCTACGAGGCGACGTTGCCGGCTTCCGCCAGCCTGGTGATCGATCAGGAAAACGCGCTGCCGGCCATTTCACTCCAGAGCACACTGGGAGCCGACACCGCGACCTGGCATCCGCAGCGCGACTTGTTAGGCAGCGCCTCCGATGCGACCGAGTTCGTGGTTGAGATCGAGCACGACGGGCTCGCTTCCCTCCGGTTCGGCGACGACGAATACGGTCAACTGCCGGAAAGCGGAACGACCTTCGAAGCGACCTATCGCATCGGAAACGGGAGCGCGGGCAACGTCGGGGCCGAAACGCTGGCCCACATCGTAAGCAGTGATTCGGGGATTACGGGGGTGCGCAATCCCATGCCCGCAGCCGGGGGAATTGATCCGAAGACGATGGTGCAAATTCGTCGCGACGCGCCCGAGGCCTTCCGCACCCAGAAACGCGCCGTGACAGAAGCGGATTACGCCCGCACCGCGGAGCGGAACCGCTCGGTGCAACGGGCGGCCGCGACCTTCCGCTGGACCGGGAGCTGGCACACCGTCTTTGTCACGGTCGACCGCTTCGACGGACTTCCCCTAACGAACGAATTCGAGACCCAGCTCCGGGCCGAAATCGAGCCCTATCGAATGGCCGGGCACGATCTCGAGATCGATACGCCGGAATATGTGCCACTCGAAATCGAGATGTTCGTCTGCGTGAAGCCGGAATATTTCCGGAGCGATGTCGACGCTGCACTCCTCGATATTTTCTCAAGCCGCACGCTGGCCGACGGGAGCAAAGGCCTTTTCCAGCCCGACTTTTTCACCTTCGGCCAAACGGTTTACCTGAGCCCGCTTTATGCCGCGGCCCAGGCGGTGGCGGGAGTCGCCTCGGTCGAGATTACGGTTTTTCAACGCCAGGATCTGCCGGCGACAAGCGGCCTAACGAGTGGTTTTCTAACGATGGACCGGCTCGAGATCGTCCGTCTCGAGAACGATCCAAATTTCGCCGAGCGCGGCATTTTCAGCCTGAAACTGGGAGGAGGACGCTGATGCCGACGCCACTAAACGACTGCGGCTGCTGCGAAGGAATCACCGCCATCGTGCCCGAGCCGTTGCGCAATCGGCCCGGTCTGGGCCAGGTGAGCTATCGCATCGGGACGCACGGGGATTTCCTGGCCAGCGCGCTGGCCGCCTTGTCCGATCCGCAGTTTGCCGCCCTGCGCAGCCTAACGACACGCGACAGCGACGACTTCACGATTGCGCTCCTCGACGGCTGGGCCACCCTGGCCGACGTCCTCACCTTTTACCAGGAGCGGATCGCGAACGAGCTCTGGCTGCGGACGGCAACGGAGCGCGATTCCATCCTCCGCCTCGCCCAGCTCATCGGTTACCGCTTGAAAGCCGGGGTCGCGGCCGAAGCACCGCTGGCCTTTCTCCTCGATGAAACGCCGGGCGCGCCGAGCGAAGTCACGATCAAGGTCGGGAGCAAAGTGCAAAGCGTGCCGGGAGCGGACGAGAAAGCGCAAACCTTCGAGACGATCGAGGAAATCGAAGCGCGCACGGGCTGGGGGATACTCAAACCGCAGTTGACCGCGCCCCCGCTGATCGCGAACGGCGCCAAACAGGCCTACCTCAAAGGCGTCGACACGCAGTTGCAGCCGGGCGACGCGCTCGCCTTCGTCGGCAACGCGCGCGAGAACGACAAGAACAGCACGCTCTGGGAATTTCGTTTTCTGCAAAGCGTGACTGCTTTTCCAGAGAAAAATTACACCCTCGTGACGTGGAAGGACGTGTTCACAAAATTCCCGATTCCGTTAGGCACAAGCGGCCTGAAGGTCTTTGCACTGCGACAGCGCGCGGCCTTTTTCGGCAACAACGCCCCCGCCTGGCTCACCATGCCCTCCAGTGTGCGCAGAGCCTACGGCGACACCCACCTCGACTTTACCGAGTGGCCGAATTTCAAAGTGCAAAACAACCAGATCGATCTCGATGCGGTTTATCCGAAAGTTGTTACCGACAGTTGGGTCGTGCTGACGAAGCCGTTCTACGTCCAACTGCACAAGGCGGTGAGCGTGACGAGCGTCTCGCGGGCCGAGTTTGCCCTCAGCGCCAAGATCACCCGCATCACGCCAGACCGCGACCTGACCCTCCTGCCGCTGCGTTCCACCACCGCCCATATCCAGAGTGAGCAGCTCACCCTCGCCGACGTGCCCGTGATCAATCTGGTGATCGGCAACAGCGTGACTCTGAACAGCAAAGTCGATGGTCTGACCGAGGGGCGCTTGCTTCTTTTCTCCGGGGTGAGTGCCATCACCGGTTCACCGCTGAGCGAGCTGGTCGAAATCACCAAAGTCGAGATCTCCGCTGGCCTAACGAAAGTCACTTTTGCGCCGCTCGTGCCTTCGTTCCCGAAAGTTTATCGGCGCGATAACCTCCTCATTTACGGGAACGTCGCGCCCGCGACGCATGGCGAGACCGTCTCCGAAGTCCTCGGGAGCGGCGACGGCGCGCAGCCGAACCAAACCTTCAAGCTGCGACAGGCTCCTGCTCTCACTTACATTCGCTCGACCGCGCCGGGCGGCGCCGAATCGACCCTGCAAATCCGGGTCAACGATTTGCTCTGGCACGAAGTCCCGACTCTCTACCAGCGCGGGCCGCGCGAGCGCATCTTTACCACCGAACTGGCCGACGACGGATCGGTCACGGTGCGTTTCGGCGATGGCGAACACGGCGCGCGGCTTCCCTCTGGTTCGCAAAATGTGAAGGCAACCTACCGGCGAGGCAGCGGGCTCGAAGGGCTCGTTAGGGCAGGACAGCTCACGACCCTCCTGACGCGTCCTCCCGGTCTGAAGTCAGCCATCAATCCGATTGCAGCCGAAGGGGCGGACGAGCCGGAATCATTCGCCAACGCGCAACAAAACGCGCCTCTCACCGTCCTCACTCTGGAGCGCGTCGTCTCCCTCGAGGACTACGAAAATTTCAGCCGCTGCTATGCCGGGATCGCCAAAACGCTCGCCACCTGGACATGGGACGGACGGACGCGCGGGGTCTTCGTGACGGTGGCCGGACCGCTTGGCGCGGCGGTTTCCACACCCTTGGCCGGCGACCTGATCACGGCCATCCACAATGCGGGCGATCCGTTCGTGCCAGTGCGAGTTGCGTCGTATGAGGAGGCGCTCTTCAAAGTCGCGGGCAAAATCAAGATCGACCCCGACTATGAAAGCGAGAAAGTCGTGACGGCGGCGCAGGATGCTTTGCGCAACGCATTTTCGTTTACGAATCGGCAGTTTGGACAACCCGTTGTCCTGAGCGAGGTGATCGCGCTTGTGCAGGGGGTCGCCGGGGTGGTGGCGGTCGATCTCGACAGTCTCTATCGCACCGGAACGCCGCTGAAATTGAACGCCCGACTGGAGGCCAACCTGCCTAACGGCGGCGACCCGGCGTCGTTAGGCGCGGCCGAGCTGCTCACGATCGATCCGGAGCCGTTTGAACTGGAGGTGATGTCATGAGCTACGATCCCGACCGGCTCTATAACCTCCTCCCGGCCGTTCATCGCATCCGCGACACCGAACGGGGCGAGCCGCTCCGGCAATTGCTCGCCCTCATCAACCAGCAGGTCGGGATTCTGGAGGAAGATCTCGAGCAGCTTTACGACAACCAGTTCATCGAGACTTGCGCGCCCTGGGTCCTGCCTTACATCGGCGATCTGATCGGCTACCGCTCGCTCCATCCGATCGGGCCGGACCAGCTCACGCCGCGGGCAGAAGTGGCAAACACGATCGCTTACCGGCGGCGCAAAGGCACCGCCTCGGTCCTCGAACAACTGGGACGGGACGTGACCGGCTGGAACGCGCGCGCGGTCGAGTTTTTCCAACTGCTCGGCTGGACGCAGTTCATGAATCACATTCGCCTAACGAACTACTACGCGCCCGACATGCGCGAGTGGGAGCCGCTCGAACGCCTCGGCACCGCCTTCGAGACGAGCGCGCGCACGATCGACGTCCGCCGCATCGCGCAGAGCGAAGGCAAATACAACATCCCGAACATCGGGATTTTCCTCTGGCGCTTGAATGCCTATCCCCTGCGCAGCTCGCCCGCGGCGCGGATCGATGATCAGCGTTTTCTCTTCAATCCGTTAGGCGCGAAGATGCCGCTTTTCACTCGCCCGCAGACCGAGCAGTCGATCACCCATTTGGCCGAGCCGATCAATGTGCCGGAGCCGATCAGCCGCCGGGCGCTCGACGCCGCGCTCGCCAGTTATTACGGCGCCGACCTCAGCATGGAGATCGAAGGATTCGACCTCGGCGACGTCAGCGTCTGCAATCTTTCCGATACCGATCCGTCCGGCACGACCTGGGCCCACACTCCGCCGAAGACGCTGGTTGCGATCGACCCGGTGCTGGGGCGAATTGTGTTCCAGGAAGCGCAGGACGAGCCGCCGCGGGTCATGTTCCACTACGGATTCAGCGCCGAGATGGGCGGGGGCGAATACGAACGCAGACCGACTTTTGACGCCGCCCTCGGGCCCATCGACTCGGTGGCCTCGCCGGGTCCGATCCAGCCGGTGCTCGATGGACGGGCGAGCGGCGGGGTGGTGGAATTGAGCGACAGCGGCCGCTTTGAAGAGACGCCCTCGATCGCGCTCGACCCCGGGGTGCGGCTGGAATTTCGAGCCGCGAACGAACATCGGCCCACCCTGATCGTGGCCGGGCCGATCGACATCAGCGGTGGCGAGGATGCGGAGGTGACGCTGAACGGTCTCCTCATCGCGGGCGGCCCGATCCGGATCGTGAGCGGCGCGGGCAACGGGCTGCGCAAGCTGCGCCTTGTGCATTGCACGCTCGTGCCTGGCTTTTCGTTAGGCATCGATGGCGCGCCGGCCTCGCCGGGTGAGCCTTCGCTTCTGGTCGAGCAGGATGAAAGGCCGCTCGAGATCGAGATCGATCATTCGATCGTGGGTGCGATTCGGGCGCCGGCGAATGCCACCGTCCTCATCCGGCACAGCATCGTGGATGCGAACGCCGACACCAACCCGGCCTACGTCGCGCTCGATGGAGTTGGCGCGGGCGGCACGGTCTCGGTCGTGAACAGCACGATCATCGGGACGATGCACACCGAGCTGCTCAAGCTCGCTTCCAACAGCATCTTTTACTCGCGCACGGAAGATGATTCCGCGCCGGTCCGCTCGGAGCGGCGCCAGACCGGTTGTGTCCGTTTTTCCTGGCTGCGGCTCGAAGCCCGCGTCCCGCGGCGGTACCGTTGTCAGCCCGATCTCGAGATCGCGGAGCGGGTGGCGGCGGCGATCAAACAATCGGGCAGCGGCACGATCAGCGATGCGGAACGGGACGCGATCCGGGACGGGGTTGTCCGCTGGCTCGTGCCTTCCTTCACGTCGTTAGGCTACGCCGACCCCGGTTACGGCCAGCTGCGGCGCAGCGGCCCGGAACAGATCCGGAGAGGGGCGGACGACGAGGCGGAGATGGGCGCTTTCCACGATCTTTTTCAGCCACAGCGCGAGAGCAACATCCGCGCGCGGTTGCGCGAATACCTGCGCTTCGGTCTCGAAGCGGGAGTTTTTTATTCAACCTAACGAACCGGGAGAATCCACATGAGCTCAGACATCAGCCGGCAACGCTTTAATCCAACGAACGATTTCCAAAACGTCCTCATGCAGCAGGGGCGGGTGCAACTCGACGCCGATTGGAATGAATGGAACGAGATTCTCGACCGGCGGTGGCGTTCGGAAACGATCGACATCATCGGACGCTGCGTCGTGCCCCTGGAGACGCCGGAAGGATTCGAAATTCAGCTGAGCGGCGGCGCGATGACGATCGGGCGCGGCCGGATCTATGTCCACGGTCTGCAGGCGGAGAATCACGGGGCGGGCGATCTGGAGTTCGACGAGATCCTGGCCGAGTCGCGCGGGGTCAAGCCGCTGCCTTACGAGGCGCAGCCGTATTATCCGAATCCGACGCCATTCCCGAAAACGGGGGGACCGCATCTGGTTTACATCGAAGTCTGGGAGCGTGAGGTCACGGCGGTAGAGGATCCGGAGCTGCGCGAAGTCGCGCTCGGGGGTCCCGATACCACGACGCGATTGCAGACCGCCTGGCAGGTGCGGGTGCTGGAGAATGTTGGCGACGGCGTGACCTGCGCCACGCCGGATGAGCAGATCAAGGGCTGGCTCGACATCATTCGCCCGACGGCTGCCCGCCTAACGTCGAAAGGCGTTGGGGTTGCGACGACCGACGACCCCTGCCTCATCCCGCCAAGCGGCGGCTATCGCGGGCTCGAGAACCGGACCTACCGGGTCGAAATCCACGACGGCGGCGAGATCGGCGACGCCACTTTCAAATGGTCGCGCGACAATGCTTCTCTCGCGACCGGAGTGAGCGCGATTGAAAACGACCTGAGCCTGACGGTTGATCGCGCGGTCTGGGATTCGGTCCGTCGTTTCAGCCCCGGCGATTGGGTCGAAGTTACGGATGCCTGGCGGGAATTCGCCGGCAACCCAGGCGACATTCGACAGGTCGATACGGTGGATGATTCCAGCCGCACGATCACGCTGAAGACCGCTTTGAGCGCGGGCGATTTTCCGGTCGATGGACAGAACCTGACAGATGCAGATCGGCACACGCGCATTAAGCGCTGGGATCAGGAATCTGGCGGGCCGGCGGTGATCGATGTTCCGGCGGCGGGCGCGCCGTTGATCCTGGAGGACGGCGTTGAGATCACTTTCACGACGGTGCCCGACGGGGGCGCATTTCGCTCCGGCGACTACTGGATTTTCGTGGCCCGCACCGCCGACGCGTCGGTCGAAGAGCTGAACGAGGTCCCGCCGCGCGGGCTGCATCATCATTATTGCCGGCTGGCAATCATCACCCTGCCGGAGACGGTCATCAATTGCCGCACGTTTTGGCCGCCGGCGTTCGGCGATGGCGAGAGCTGCGATTGCACGATCTGCGTCACGGCCGAGCAACACAACCAGGGTGGCCTAACGATTCAGCAGGCGGTCAATCAACTGCTCAAAACCGGCGGCACGGTTTGTCTGGGACCGGGCGTTTTCAACCTCGCGGAGAAACCGGTCCTGATGAACGGCGCCTTCGCCGTTCGGGTGCGCGGGCAGGGCGCGGCCACGGTCATCATTGCGCCGCGCGCTTCCGCCGCCTTCGTCATCAGCCAGGCGCAATGGTGCACGCTCGATTATTTCACCATCCACACCATCGCGGGCACGACCGTTGGGCCGGCCATCCAGTTGAGTAATTCGGTCGGGACGACGATCGAGCGACTGATCGTCGCGCCGCCGACGGACGGCTCCGGTCCGCTGGCCGGAATTCAGCTCGACCCGGGTTTTCTTTTGTTAACCAAGATCCGGGACAACTTCCTGCGCGCGCAAAACGGGGTCGCGTTTGCGCCCGGCAAACAAGAGGACACCGGCACGCTCCTGCTCGGCAGCTTTTATTGCGAGCACAACCTGATGCAGTGCAGCGACAGCGGCATCGCGCTCGCCGGCTCGAGCTATTACACGAGCGACACCGTCCTGGCGCGCAACTTCATCTTCGGCACCGGCCTCGCCGGCATCGGCGCGACCGGCTTCGCTTTTCCGGAGCTGGAGATCAGCAACAACACGATCACGCCCGTCAAAGGCGACGGCATCGTCGTCGGCACTGGCGGAGTGCGGATTAGCGACAACCGGATCGCGAATTTCACCGGCGAGACGCAGAACGGAATTCGCCTCGTGCAGGGGCTGATCCCGCTCGACCTCTCGCCGATCGTGGTGAAGGGAAACCGTTTCCAGGGATTGCGTGGGAACGGGCTCTCGATTGAGGCGCTACTCGTTTCCGCCTTGGTGGAAGGCAACGTTTTCAATGCGGTCGGGGGTAACGGCATCATCATGCAGCCGGGCAGCGTGGCCGGGAGCATGAAAGTGCTCGGGAATGAGCTGATCAACATCGCGGTCGCCGAAGGCACGACGGATAAAGCAACAGAGATCGCCGCGATTCTTCTGCGCGGCGTTTTCGAAGGTGCGATCTCGGATAACGCGATCAGCGCGGTCGGGACCAACTCGCCGCTGGCCGCGGTCATCGCCGGCATCCGGGTCGAGAACAGCCTCGATCTGCGGGTCAGCGACAACTCGATCACGAACATCGCGCCTACCGCGCAGTTCTCGAACAGCGCCGCCGGCATTCTGGTGGTGGGACCGATCCTGAATGTCGAAATTTCTGACAACCTGATCAAACGGCAGATCACGCCTAACGACGACGTAAGCGCGCCCTGGCAGGCCATCCGCGTCGCCGGGCTGGGCGCGGCCTCCCCGGGCGGCGTGTTCAAGGCTTTCGATACCCAGTCGACTCTCAGCCGGGTGGCTACGGTCAACGCCTTTGCCGCCGCGACCGTCCCGGCTAACGAACAGGCCGGGGTCACGGGCAACTCGCTCCACGGTTACGGACGGAGCGCGCTGGCCGAAATCGTGGTCACGGGCAGTTGCCGTTTCAGCGGCAATCATTGCGCCTGCACGAGCGAAAAAGTGCAGGCTGCCGCCATCGTGACCGCGACCACCATTATCGCGGCCGAGAACCGGGTCGAGTGCGGGCGGAACGTGGTCGGGTTGGACCTGAAACCGACGAATGAAAAAGCCATCACCGTCCTCGGCAACATTGCCGGCGGACCGATCCTGATTAACGGCCACGACCTTAGCAACACGCCCTGGCAGCCGCTCAACATCGTCGGAGCCTAACGAACTAAGAGAACCGCGGAAGGAAAACCATGAACATCGCAGAACTAGCAGGTGAAAAGACGGTCAAGACCCTGGCCAAACGCCTCCTCGCCGAACCGACCAAGGACACCCCCAAGACCACCCAGGCGGAAATGGAAGCCGCTCTCTTGCGGTTGAATCCGCAGCTCAATCAGATTGGCGACCTCGAGAAGGGCGCGCCCATCGTCGTGCCGGATGGCTTTGCCCTCGCACCCGACGAATCGGCGTCGCCGACCCGCGCCCTGACCGATGAGCTGCTGCGCCAGGCGGAAAGCACCCTCGCAAGTCTGCGCACCGTCATTCAGCAGCGGACGGAGCAGTTCTCGGCCCAGAGCGAGCAGGTGCAGACGTGGCTCAAGAGCCAGCAGGCGAAAGATCTGGTCAAGGAATCGCCGGAGCTAAAAGCCGTCTTCACCGATGCCGCGACCGCGGCCAAGGTTCTGCCGAAAGAACAGGATGCGAGGATCACGGCCGAGACCAAGGCGCTCGAAAAAGTCGCGGCGGAGGTAAAGGTTTTCCGGGCGACGAATCTTACCTCCACCAGCGCCACGGTCCGCTCCGGCACGATCACGAGACCCACATCGTGATCCGAACGCACTAGGAGTCTGGCTGCCGACTTCGAAAAATTTTCGTCATTTCAGGCTGGCCGCGCTGAAGCATTTATGAGTAATCTCGCTGAAGCGGCCGAACGGCGTCCTCGCGTTTCGGTTGCGGCACAAACGCGGATAGGGACTCCCCGGTCTGCCAGGCTGCGATGGAGTATCGAGTTTTCTTAGGTAAATACCGGGTTCCGACGACGAAGAGCGCCCAGTGGTGGGAGGCTCGGCGCAGTCATCTCGGCGTCATCTACGAAGCCGAAGAAATCGAGAGCGGCCGACAAGTCGCGCTGGAATTGATCCCTGCCTTCTTGTTAGGCGAGGAGGAGCGGGCGGAACTGGAGAAGGCCGCGCGGGCCGCCAGACAAATCCGCCACCCCAACATCCCGACGCTTTATGAATTCGGAGTCGAAGGCGAGCAGTTCGTTTCGGCGAGGGAACGTCTGGGCGGGATGACCGCAAGAGTGTGGATCGCCAGGCGCGGCCCAACGCCGATCGCGACCGCGCTCGGGGTCGCGTTGCAGGTCGTGAGCGCGTTGCGGGCCGCGGCTCGCTGCGACCTCTACCACCCGGTAATCCATCCCGCCAGCCTCATGATCGTGCCTGGGCAGAGAGCCGAAGGGGGTGGGCCACTGGTGAAGGTCTTGCAATTCGTCGCCCCGCAGCCGACCTCGCGCGCCTTCGCTCTTTCCAATCCGACGCTCGACCCGACGGCCTTCGTGAGTCCGGAGCAGATGAGTAAGGGGACGGCGGATTTCCAATCAGCCACCTACTCGCTTGGTGCGACCGTCTGGTTCCTGCTCAGCGGAGCCGCACCGGTCGCCTCCTTGGATCGAAGGGAGAAAAAGCCGACGATCGATTCCGACCGGGCGATGAGAAAGTTTCCCGGCCTTCCGGAGAGGGTGGCGTACCTACTCGCCGGGATGATGGCGGAAGATCGAGAGGTGCGTCCGCCCAATCCGAGCGCCTTAGAAGAGCAAATCCGAAGCGCCATGGCGGAGGTGGACCACGAGGCGATGCTCCAGCCCACGCTAACCGTCAGGCCGGATCGACCGGTTGTTCCTCCGCCTGAGCCTAAGGCCGGGCCACCGCTGGGGCTGAAATTGGCGGCGACGCTGGCGGCCGTCGCCGTTACTGCGGCCGGCCTCGCAGTCCTCGTCTCCGCGGAGCCATTCGCTGGCTGGCGGATCGAGTCGGAGGCGAAGTTCAGAGCAAATGAAGCCGGACCTGAGGTTCCGCCTCGTGGCGCTGCCTTGGCGGGGAAGGCCGGCTCTCCCAGCGCGATGAATTTCTCCGTCGACCTTCCTTCCTATCAACAGGGTCGGTCGCAAATCCAGTCTGTCGAGTCGACCGCGGGTCAGACGGTTGAGCAAACAAGCGCGGACCGGGCCGAACCCTCGCCACCCGCCGAAGGGCCGGAGGGTCCGATTGTCGAGTTGGCCACGAGTGGGAAGCACGCCCTCCTGCCCAGGGTCGTTCAACCCCCGACCGGCCAACTTGAGTCAAATCCGAAAAAGACAAAATAGGCGCGCCCGGATCAGAAGTTGATCGCCGCCGAAAAACCCCTCCGACCCTAATGGGATTCGAACCCGCTTCCGCGGTTGTCTAACGATGTTCAAACCTAAACAGGGCAGACTCGGGCAACCTTCTTGTCCGTTTAGTCCGGTGCCGGAGCCAAGCGCTGTCACGTTGACGGTTTTGCTGCATATAGGTATCATTTCTCCGGCTCTGAAAAATTCCTTTCCACCCTTCACCGTCATCTCGGTCATTCATCGCTTTATGAAAAATAGCACGCTCCTTCTCGTTGCTGCCTTAAGTCTCTGCACGGTCCGACCGACTCATGCCGATCCTGCCGGTACTCTCATTACTCCTCGCTGGAACCACACTGCCACACTGCTACTCGATGGCCGGGTCTTGGTTGCCGGCGGTTACGTGCAAGTGAGCCAATGCTGCTTCAATCCCACTGACACATGCGAAATCTACGATCCAGCATCCAACTCGTGGACACCTACCGGTAGTCTCAGCGTGGCGCGCGAGAGTCATTCCGCCGTCTTACTGGCGGATGGTCGCGTGCTGGTCACAGGGGGTCAGACTTTGGGAGACTCGCCCCAGACCGTAGAGATTTACGATCCAGCGACGGGCAGGTGGACCCTGCAAGACCCGATACCCGTCCTGCCGGGTGGCAACCTCGTGTTGTTAGCTGATGGCCGGGTGCTTGCCCCGGGCGGCGTCGGAAAGCAGGCCGCGAAGTGCGAGGTCTATAATCCCGAAACGGGGAGATGGCCCGCAACCGGAAGCTTGAACATCCCACGGAGCGGCTTTCAAGCGACGCGATTAAACGATGGCCGGGTGCTTGCGGTTGGAGGCGTTTCGCCAACCATGCCCGGTTTCATTCGGCAGTGTGAATTATACGACCCAATTACGGGCACTTGGAGCCTGTCCGGCACGCTCAATCAATCCCACGGTTCGCAGTCACAGGTGCTGCTGCCCGACGGCCGGGTGATGATTGCGGGTGGTGTGGTGGGCCCCGCGTGCTGCGCTGATGTCACTCGCATCGTAGAGATCTTCGATCCTAACACGGGTGCCTGGACGGTTAGTCACCCGTTGACGACGCCGCGAGCTGATTTCACGGCCAGTCTCCTGAGTGACGGTAACGTTTTCGCGGCGGGCGGATATAATGGCGTTGGAACGACTCTGCCCTTGGACAGCATTGAAGAGTTCGAGACTGCGACAGGGCGCTGGCATCTCCTTGCTAAGACCCTTGCTACCGCGAGACTAGCGCATACCGCCACGACCCTGCTCGATGGCAGCGTGCTTATTGCCGGAGGGTATGGAAACGCCGGTCAGGCGCGGCCCGTCGCAAACGCGGAGATTTTTGTCACGCCTCACTGAGAAAGGACTCGGATTTCGAGAGCAATACGCGCGCACGCGCGCGAATGGCGTCCGTTTCGTCGGGAGTCCCGTGGCGGTCGAAGCCAAGAATAGTCAACCTCAGGGAACAACCGTGAGCGTCAGGTCATTTCCATCGCCGCCGGTGTAGCTGACTTGCAAGTTGTTGCCGTTCACATTCACGATCGCGCCGTCGGCCAGGTTGCTGAAAGTGCCGTTGATCGGGTTCGCGCTCGTATTGCCGAGCAAGGTCAGGATCAGGCCCGTTTCCAAGGCTCCCTGCGTTTTGCCGGCCAGGTCAATCTTCCCGCCTTCGATCGTTACTCCATTGGCGATCACCTGGTCGCTCTCGACCTTTCCGCCGCTGCCTTGGAACGTCCAGATATAAGTGCCACCAGATTTGAACAGGAGAGTACTTTGCATGCTAAGGGTAGCTTTTCTCGAGGTCCCCGCCGCCGGAGCGAGAAACGATTCTGCTCCGCTCCGCGAGCCGACGCTCACCGGCCCGACCTCCCCCGGGCAGACAGTAGGACAGGTAGCAATAAGCCCGTTCCCGCCCAGCATCCCGCCATCCACGGTCACCTCTCCGTGACCTAGTGCCGACTTCGCGGGAGAGTTAACGATTAGTGTGCCCTCATTGACATTAACTGCTCGGCTGCCGGGACCGGAACCACTGAGAGTCAAGGTGCCAGTGCCGATTTTGGTGAAAGGGCCATAGAAAGTAATGTTCCCGGAAAAACGAGTAGTGGAATTGTTGCTCCCGACCAACAGCTCGGTGCCGAAGCCTCCGTTGAGCCGGCCACCGATGAGGACCTCGCCACTTCCTTCGAGCGAGCCGATGGTGACCGGCGCACCCCCGCCAACATTCAACCGACCATCGCAGATGAATCGTGCGGTCCCGCCATCCGCCGAGTCGAGGAACGAGCACTGTCCATTCTCGGTCACAAGGTGAATCCCAGAATTCAGGATGATGGTGGCGTTGCCGGCCGTCGCATTGTCAGCAAAATCCAGGAAACCCTGAGAGCCGAACCCCGCGACGGTCCCTCCCATGACCGTGATGGTAGTATCTGCGGCGGTCGCGCTGCCGGTGAAGGAAATGATTCCTCCGCCATTCTCATCCGCCGCGGCGACCAGATTCTGAACGGAACTCGAGTTGTTCGCGATTCCCGCTCCGGCCAGGGTGAGGATAAATTGAGGAGTGGCGGTAATGCTAAAAGTGCTCGCCCCGGCGTTATAAACAATGCTGCCCACAGTCGTATCTGCGGAGACCTCGATATCGGTGATGTTCGATAGTCCAAAGGTGGCCACGTCATTTGGACCGTTCGGCACCCTGTTCGGCGTCCAGTTGGCAGGATCGTTCCAATCGTTGCTGACTGGATTAAGATTCCAGGTGGCGCTCCCGGCGTAGGCGGCCTGCAGCGCGAAGCAAATTAGTGGCAGCAGGCCGGGGAGACCAGCGCGGCGGAGGCGGAAATGGGTTCGCATGGGTGCGATGTTACTGAGGGGCCGGCGCGATTGTAAAGCTTTACAGCCTAGCCTCGCCTGTCCAGCCCCAAGCGAACTCGCGCCCGGCGCCTTCGCCGGCGTCGTGGATTCCGAACAAGTATCGCGCGCGCGCGACAGGTCAGGGGGCTCGCTTCTGATTCACTGCTAACGGCCACGGCGGCGAATTTTCTTCCCGAAAGCCAGCCGGACGCTTGCAATCCGCGTCTGTCGGGGCGTCGGGAGATCGAGAATCTCACCAGCGTCGGAGAACAACACTGGATTTCACTGCCTCTGTTATGCGCTGGCGGCGTCCACGGCGTCTCTAGAGGGAAGCGACCCTAACGGGATTCGAACCCGTGTTACCGCCGTGAAAGGGCGGTGTCCTAGGCCACTGGACGATAGGGTCAGGAAGAGCGCCCAATATCCGGAGCCACCCGGGCGGTTGCAAGGGATTTTCAGGCGCGGCGAGGGGCGAGGGCTGCGAGGAGCCGGGCCGTCCGTTCGGTCGCGCCGCGATGTCGGTCGAGGACCGCGCCGGCCTGGCGGACGAGCCGCTCGCGCTCGGCCGGATGGCGGAGGAGATTCCGCAGCGTGTTCGTTAGGGCAGGAGGATCGTTAGGCTGAAGCGCCCCCCCGGCTGCCACCAGGCCGCGGGCGAGAGCGGCGAAATTTTGCATCTGCGGTCCGAAGATCACCGGGCGGCTGGCCACGATCGCTTCAACCGGGTTTTGCCCGCCACGGGCCGACAGGCTCTTGCCGATGAAAACGATCGTGGCGATGGAATACCAATCGCGCAGCTCGCCGGTCGTATCGAGGAGGAGGCAATCCGGAGCCTCGGCCCGCACGCCGGGTTCACTGCGGCGCGTTGCTTGCAGACCAAGGGCGCGCAGGCGGGCGCTGATCTCGGATGCGCGCTCGACGTGACGCGGCGCAATGATAAGAAAAAGATCGGGGAACTCCTGGCGTAATTCGAGGTAGATGCGGCCGAGGATTTCTTCTTCGCCTTGATGGGTGCTGCCGGCGAGGAGAATCGGGCGGTGCGCGTCGATACCGAAGGTTTGCAGCGCGGCGCGCGGTGCGTCGGGGTGCGAGACTACATTCTCGGGATCGTATTTGATACTTCCGACCTGATGGATGCGATCGGGCACCGCCCCTAACGATTGCCAGCGCGCCACGTCTTCCGCTTCCTGCACAGCGATAAGGTCGAGCTTGCGGAAAAATGGCCTAACGAAGAAGCTGAATCTGTGGAAACGGCCTTCCGAGCGCGGCGAGAGCCGGGCGTTGACGAGGGCGAGCGGGATTTTGCGGCGACGGGCGATGGCGATCAGGTTCGGCCAGACCTCCGCTTCGACGAGCACGATCCGGGTCGGCTGAATGACCCCGAAGGCGCGCCGCATGATGGGCCAGAAGTCGAGCGGAGTGTAAAGGACCTCGATCCAATCCGGCGCCTGCTTTTGGGCGAGCGCGAAGCCGGTCGTGGTCGTGGTCGTGAGGGCGGCCCGCAGCGCCGGCTCCCGCTCTTTCATCCGGAGTGCGAGTTTGAGCGCGATCATAACTTCGCCAACACTGACCGCATGCAGCCAGGTCGCGCCGGGAGAAAGGCGCGCGCGCGTTTCGGCATCGTAGAACCCGAGGCGCTGCCCGAACTTGTCGCGGTAATTTCCGCGCCGGAGCATCTTCACGACATAACGAGGGAGGAAGAGAAGGAGAACGAGGGGGAAAAGCAGGTTGTAGAGCAAGCGTATCATGGCGCGGCCATGGGGCTGCCGGGGAGCGCATGCATTCTGCGTGCTGGCGACGGTGTTTCACCGTCGCGAGCTTCGCCTGAAGATTGCAGCGCCCAGCGCGCATGACCCGACAGAGAACGTTCGTCGCGGTGGAAGACCGCGACCAGCACGCGGAACGCGTGCGCTACTCGGAGGAGTCGCGAAGTGCCGTGAAAGTTCATGATTCCATACCGGCCGAAGCCACCTCTCGCTGCAGGAAGATCGTTTCGGTTGCGCCGTAGGTCTTGCGCCGGGTCACTTCCCAGAAATCGCTGGGCGGCAGGCGCTCGCCCGGGCGCTTTTCGAGAACAAAGATTCCGTCGCTCCTCAGGCGCGCGGGCAGGCGGTCGTTGCGCAGGAGCAGCCTGGTGAAACTTTCCCCGGCCGTGAGAATGTCGTAGGGCGGATCGGCGAAGATCAAATCGTACGGCTCGGCCGTGCTGGCGTGGCTGAGGAAATCGAAAACGTCCTGTTTACGAATCCGCCCGCTTAATCCAGTCTGGGCCAGGTTGCGTTCGATCGCGCCGATCGCCGGACGATCGCTCTCCACGAACATGACGGATCCCGCGCCGCGACTGAGTGCTTCGATCCCGAGCGCGCCGGTGCCGGCGAAGAGGTCGAGCACGCGCGCGCCAATGACGCGGTCCCCGAGGCTGGAGAAAATCGCCGCCTTCACTCGATCCATCGTTGGTCGAAGATCGGTTTGCGGAACAAAGAGCCGGATGCCGCCGGAGCTCCCGGCGATGACTCTCATGGCGCCGGTGCCGCGGTCGCCGACGGCGCGGGGGAGGCGGGCTCGGGTGTGACAGAATCAGCCGGCCCAACTGGTGAAAGGGCCGGCTCGCTCTCGTTAGGCGAAGCGGTCGGGGTGGGCGAGGGTGTCGCTTCAGTGGCCGGCTTCTTTTTTTTCCGGGCGTGCCCAAAGAGACCGCTGATCACTCCACCGAGATCGCGGAGGTCGCGCCCCACGAGTTGGTCCATCAGGTCTGTTTTTGGGCGATCGACTGTCCCGCTGACCTTGAAATCGACGGCCGCGTAACCCGCCGGCTGAGCGAGGAGGTGAAAGTTTTCGCGGATCGGCGCGAAAAGTTGTCGCCGGATTTTGTCGTTCAAGGCCAGTTGCGAATTGAGGCGCAGTTTTCCCCGGAAACCGATCGTGCCGGTGGCGGTGAGGCGAATATTCGGCGAGCGCAAAAGCAGCTGGTCGATTGTCACGATGCCGGGACTGATATGGTATTTGACCTCGGCTTGTTCGAGTTCCAGTTGCATCAACTCGTCGATCTGGAGGATTTGGCCGAGGGCGACGAGCAGGCTGTATTGCTGCAGTTTTCCATCGCGCAGGACGATTTCGCCATGCCCGGCAAGCGCGTTGCTGTCGGCCGTCTTGCCCTCAGCATCGAGAAATCCTTCCACCCGCCCCGTGATCATGCCGGCCGGGCCGCCGGCGTTGGTCAGCAGTTTCTCCGCCTCGAGATCGCGAAACTTCACGGTCGCGGTAAAGGGCGAATCGGGCGCCTGCAACTGCATCTCGAAGCGGCCGCTAATCACGCCGCCGGCGGCCTGCGCGGAAATATTGGAGAAGCCAAGTTCCTGCGGATCGTAGTGCAGGGGCGACTCGAGGTTCTCGAGGAAAAAGCGGTCGCGCAAAGAGATTCTTTCGACGTTGGCGTTGCCCTTGATCTCGGTCGCAGTGCGGAAGCTGGAACGGAAATCGAGGCCGCTGAATTTCGCGATGACCCGGCCGGCGGAATCGAGAAAAGTGAAGTCGCCGTCCTTGAGCGTGACTCGTTGCACTTCCGGGGTAAACGGGGTGCCGGGAGTCTCCGCCTGGGCCGGTTCGTTAGGCGTGGAGACCGCGGTGGCCGGCGGGGCGGCGGCGCGGGGCGGCGGCGGAGCGGCCGGGGCGACGGGGAAAGGCGGGACCGCTGCGGCCGGCGCTGGTGGCATTTTTTCCGGGGGCAGCTCGGGCAGGCGCCATTTGCCGGCGGAATTCTGCGCCCAGACGACCTCCGGCCTGATGAGCGAGACCTGGCGAATCACGAGCCGATTACTGAAGAGCGACCAGAATTGGACCCGGAGCTGGAAGCTTTGCGCCTCCAGAAAATTCCCCTCCATCTTGCCCGCTTCCTGCGGAATGGTGATGCCGTTGAGTTTCAATCCGCTCCAGGGGGTGATGCTGATCTGCTTCAGGCGGAGCGGCGTGCCGAGGCGCTGGCTGAGTTCCTGCTGGATTCGACGATGGGTGCCCTGCGATTGCACGTAGAGATTGACCGCGATGAGAAGCAGACCGGCCAGCGCGACGACTCCCCCAAGGAGCCAGAGGAGGAGTTGGCCGAGCTTTTTCACCCGGGAAAACTACGCAACGCGCGGTTGAAGAAAAGATGAAACCCGCCTAACAAGTAAATCTCCGTGTCGAAAACCTGCGTCATTTTGAATCCTTCCGCCCGCGGCGAGCGCGCCCGGCGCTGGGCCGAACGGCTGCGAGCATTGTGCGATGGCGCTTTCTTCTGCGCCACGGTCCGGGCGGGGGAAGCGGAGGAACTGGCGCGGAGGGCGGTTACGGATGGCTTCGATCAAATCGTCGCGGCGGGCGGCGACGGGACGATCCACGAAGTGGTCAATGGGATGGCCGGCTCGGATGTCGCCCTTGGTTTGATGCCGATGGGAACGATGAACGTCTTCGCGAACGAGCTGGGTCTGCCCGCCAATGATCTCGGTCGCTGTTGGGAAATCATCTGCGCGGCGCATACGCGGGTGATCGATTTACCGACCGCGAACGGGAAACATTTCGTGCAACTGGCCGGGGTGGGGTTGGATGCCCAGGTTGTGAAAGAGACCAGCCTGAAGTTTAAGAGAAACTTCGGTCCGCTAAGTTATCTCATCTCGGCCGCGCAGATCGCCGGGCGGCGTCCGCCGCGCCTGCTGATCGAGGCCGAGGAAGCGATGACGGAGGAAGGCTCATTTATCCTCATCGGCAACGGACGGCTTTACGGCGGTCCGTTTCCCTTTTTCAAACACGCGGTGATCGACGACGGGCTCCTCGATATCCTTGTCTTCAAGCAACTCGGCTACATCGAGCTGATCAAGTATCTGCAAAATGTGATCTTCACTTCCGATATCACCACTCCGGAGGTGGAATATTTCCAGACCCGTCGCCTGCGGGTAAGCAGCGCGGAAGAGGTGCCGGTGGAGCTGGATGGCGAGCTGGTTGGCAGTTGTCCGGTGGAGTTTCGGATGCAGCCGTGCGGCCTGAAGGTCCTGGCGCCGAGATAAACCTTCGCACAATTGAGAGCGACAGCGCGATGGGAGCGGCCTCGGTGAGTGGCGCCGCCTTTGATTCCCAATGACAACCCGGAGCGTTTACGATATTTTTGCTCCATGCGTTTGTCCGGCCGAAAAGCCTCGTCGCATGCACCGCGCTGGTCGCCCCCGCAACGCGTCGTTCTGCTCTCGCTCATTGGCGCGAACGTGGTCGCTTTTGTCGTGCAACATATGCTCGAGGTTACCCGGGCGGGGGTGGTCGCGCAGTACCTCGGCCTTAGCTATCGCGGGATCGATCAGGCCTGTGCCTGGCAGTTTTTCAGCGCGATGTTCTTGCACCCGGGTTTCTTCAGCTTCACCGGGAGCCTGATCATCCTTTATCTCATCGGGCGCGACCTCGAGGTCATTCTCGGACAAAAGCACTTTCTCTATCTCTACCTCTGCGGCCTGGTCGGCGGCGAATTGGGACATTTCTTTCTCATGCCCGAGAGCACGGTCCTGCTCGCCGCCTCCGGCGGGGTGGCGGCCCTGGTTGTCGCCTTTGCCACCATTCTGCCCGATTGGCAAATGGTGGAGTGGCTGCGTCCCGTCCTGCCCGTGAAACTGAAGGCAAAACATTTTGCTTATGCGCTCGCGGGAGCCGGCGTCGTTTTCATGATCATCGACCGGCACGGTGTGGTGGGCCACAGCGCCTGGCTCGGCGGCTGCGTCGGCGGCTGGATTTACGCCCATCTCCTCGGCTTCGGGCGGCCCTCTTTTCTCCAGCGCTCTTTGCACCATCGCCGCCTGGAGGGCGAACGCCGCCGCCAAATGCCGTGGGAGGAATTCATCGCTGCCGAGATCGATCCGCTCCTCGAAAAAATTTCGCGCTCCGGCTTCGGGAGCCTGACTCGGAGCGAGCGCCGGACCCTCGGCCAAGTGCGCGAAAAGATGGCCGAACGACCGCAATAGCGTGGCGGTTGTCGACTCGTTAGGCGACGTCTCACGCAGCATCCGACCGGCCCAGGTCGAGAGCACGCTGAGCGCGCTGGAGGCGAGCTGGCCGGCCGCCGCACCGCCGCTGGCCGAGGTCATTGCGGGCTTTCCGTTAGGCAGCGAAGCCCTCTTTCATCTTCTTTCCGTCTCGAGCATCTGCGGGGCGCGCCTCATCCAGCATCCCGAGATCCTGCTTTGGCTGGCCCAGCCGGAGACTTGCGCCGATCGACGCGGCTACGGACTGATGCTGACCGATCTGCGCAATCTGGCGGGCAAGAAGCCGATCGCGGCCGACAATTTCCGTTTGCTCCGGCTCTGGAAGGGACGCGAGATGGTGCGGATCGCGCTCCGCGAAGTGGCCGAAGTGGCGCCGCTGGAAGAGACGATCATCGAGTTGTCGCAACTGGCGGATATTTGCCTAACGACCGTTTACGAGCATTGGACTAACGAACTGGCCCAGCGCTGGGGCGCGCCGCAGAGTCCCTTTGCCATCATCGGGGTGGGGAAGCTGGGCGGACGCGAGTTGAACCATAGTTCCGATGTCGATCTCATTTTCGTTTATGGCGACGAGGGGCAACTGACCCCGAAGTTCAGCTATCACGAATGGTTCACCCGCCTCGGGAACAAGATCATCGAGAGCTTTGCCGCCTCCGATCCTGCGGGGTCGCTTTTTCGAGTCGATCTGCGGCTGCGTCCCGAAGGGAGCGCCGGCCCCCTCGTTCGTTCGCTCGAGAGCATGGAAAATTATTACGCCGGCTTCGGCGAAATGTGGGAGCGGCTGGCCCTGATCAAAGCGCGCTGGATCTGCGGCGATCGCGAGCTGGCCTACGATTTTCTGCGCCAGTTGCAGCCGTTTATTTTCCCGAAAAGCCCGACCCCGGATCTGCTCGACGAAGTGGCCGCGATCAAAGTGAGAATCGAGCGCGACATCGTTGGGTTCGAGGACCGGGAGCGGAATGTGAAACTCGGTGTGGGCGGGATTCGGGAAATAGAATTTGTCGTCCAGGCCCTGCAGTTATTGCATGCGGCGCGGCACCCGTTTTTGCAGGAAGCGGGGACCTTGAAAGCGATCCGTGGTCTGGCCGCGCTGGAGTTTTTGCCTAACGAAGACGCACTCCGGCTGGAGGAAGCTTACCGTTTTTTGCGCCGGGTCGAGCATCGGCTCCAGATCGAGGCGGAACAACAAACCCACACCATTCCGGAAGAGGGCGAAGCGCTCGAGGGGCTCGCCCGCAGTCTTGGTTTCACTGGGGGCGCGGCCTTGCTCTCCGGGCTGCGCGAGCAAATGGAACGTGTAAGGGCGATTTTCCGCCGCATCGTGCGCGAAACCGGGAACGCGGCTGGGCCTGTCGCCAGTTACGCCAACTTCCGGAATGAAGCGCAGGCGGCCAAAACCGTCACCCAGCTCGGAGAGAGCGCGGCTGGATTCCATGTTGCCCCGCGCACCCGCCAGATTTTTCGCAAGCTTCGTCCGGATTTGGTCAGCTGGCTCAATCGCGCCGCGGACCCGGACGCGACCCTGAACCAGTTTGTCCGCTTCGTGGAGGCCTACGGATTTCGCAGTCTGCTCTTCGAGCTGCTGGCGGCCAACCCGCGCCTGCTCGAGTTGCTCGTGAAAACCTTCGACGCCAGCGAAGCGGCCGGTGGCTGGCTCATTCGGCGTCCGCAGTGGCTCGAGGAATTGACCCGGAGCGGAATGCTCGACCACACCTTCACGTTGGCCGAACACCTCGAACGTTTGCAGGCCTCAGGCGCGACGAGCACGAATTTGGACGCGGTCCGGATTTATCGGCACCGCGAGCTGCTCCGCATTCTCCTGCGCGATGTCTTGAATCTGCGGCCGCTCCCGCAATTGCTCGCGGAGCAGAACGACCTGGCGGAGGCCTGTTTGATTTTCGTCGATCGGCTGCTCAATCCCGATCAATCGCTCACGGTCGTGGCGCTGGGGAAATTTGGTGGGCGCGAAGTCGGTTATGGCGCCGATCTCGACGTCCTTTTTATCGGAGAAGATGCGCGCGCCGCGCAAAACCTCGTTGCGAACATGGCCCACAATACCGCCGAGGGCCGGGTGGCGCTGCTCGACGCGCGGCTGCGGCCGGAAGGCGAAAAAGGCCCGCTCGTTTGCACGCTCGAGGCTTTCCGCAAATACGCGGAGACGCGCGCGCAATTCTGGGAGTTGCAAACCCTGACCCGGGCCCGGGCGGTGAGCGGTCCGTTGCGCTTTGATTTTGAAGCGCTGGCGAGGGAGCTCTGGCGGGCGGCGGGGGAGCGAACCGATCTCGTTAAGCAAGTTGAGAACATGCTGGTGCGGATCGCGAACGAGCGAGGGAGCGGCAACGATTTCTTCGATTTCAAAACCGGGATTGGCGGCATGATCGAAGCGGAGTTTTTGGTCCAGGCCTTGCAGATGCGGGGTCGCGTCTGGGAGCCAAATTTTCTTCACGCAGTCGAGAAACTGATGCAGCCGAAAGTGATCGAGAAAAGCGACGGGGAAAGCCTGCGCGAGGCTTACACTTTTCTCCGGCGCTGCGAATCGATCCTGCGCCGCTGGCAATTGCGGAGCGTTTCCACTCTCCCGGTGACGCATGAGGAGGAAGTGCGTTTCGCGCGCCGGATGAAGTTCGCAACGACTGAGGATTTCCGCGCACCCTATGGGCGAGCGCGTGAGACCATTCGCTCGCTTCGGACGCGTTACCTTGTGGAATAGTCGCGGCCAAATTGTAGGGCAAGCGCTTCGCTTGCGG
>DATBDG010000104.1:0-6144 GCA_036270055.1 Chthoniobacterales bacterium | reverse complement strand
GCGACGTGCAACGCGCGCTGGTTGTTTCCATTCATGATGTCGCTCCGGTGACGCGGAGGCGCGTCGAACGGATCCTGGCCCAACTCTCGGATGGCGGCGTGCCGAACTGCTCGCTCCTCGTCGTGCCGGATTATCATCATTCTGGCCGTTCGTTAGGCGAGCCAGCGTTTGTCGCCTGGCTGCGGGAGTTGAGCGCGCAGGGCCACGAAATTATTCTGCACGGTTTCTATCATGAACGAGGGCGCCGGGCAGGGGAATCGGCCTGCCAGAAAGTGATCACCCGCGTCTACACCGCAGACGAGGGGGAATTCTACGACCTCGATTACGAGGAAGCCCTGCGACTCCTGCAGGAAGCCCAAAACGAATTCGCGGCCCACGGTTTTTGTCCCAGTGGCTTCATCGCTCCAGCGTGGCTCCTCGGTTCGGAGGCGGAACGCGCGGCGATCGATGCCGGCTTTCGCTACACCACGAGCTTGCGCGGGGTGCGTGATTTCCTTTCGGGCGAAGAATTTATTTCCCAGTCGCTCGTCTATAGCACGCGGAGCGATTGGCGCTGCGCGCTGAGTTTGTTCTGGAATCGAATGCTCTTCCGCCGGCTGAGTCGCAATCCGCTTCTTCGCCTCTCGCTCCATCCGCCCGACATCGATCATCCCGGAATCTGGCGACAAATTCTCGCGCTGACGCGCAGGGCCCTTCGGGATCGACGTTCGACGACGTATCAGGAATGGCTCGGGCAGGAATCGGGACTTCGAGTTCCAAAACCCGAATTGACATGAGCCGTTGCGATCTTCATCTCCATTCCAAATTCAGCGATCGCTCGGAGGATTGGCTCTTTCGCCGGTTCGACTTTCCCGACAGCTATTCCGATCCGGAGGAGTTGTATGCGCGCGCCAAGGCGGCTGGGATGGATTTCGTCACCATCACCGACCACGACACGATTGAGGGTTGTCTCGCGATTTCCGGTCGGCCCGATACTTTTATCAGCGAGCAGGTCACGACTTATTTTCCGCAGGACCCATGCAAAATTAATCTGCTTGTCTGGGGCATTTCCGAAGGGCAGCACGCCGAGATCGCACGCCGGCGCGATAACATTTTCGATCTCCAGGCGTTTCTCCAAAAGGAGTCGATCGCGCACGCGGTCGCGCACCCGCTCTACAGCATCAATGGCAAGCTCACGACCTCCCATCTGGAGCGGCTCATCCTGCTCTTTCAGCATTTCGAGGGGGTCAACGGCCTGCGCGAGTCGCTCCTGAGCGATCTCACCCGGCATATCCTGGCCCATCTCACACCCGCCAGGGTGGAGGAGTTTGGCAGGCGCCACGACCTCGCGCCGACCCATCCGGAGCCCTGGAAAAAAATCCTCGTCGGCGGCTCCGACGATCACGGCGGCATTTTCATCGGCGCCGCCTTTACGGAAACGCGGGCGGCGTGGACCCCTAACGAATTTCTCGATCACATCCGCGCGGGGCACTGCACCGCGCACGGGCAAGGCGGCACGCCGCTCGCCCTTTCGCATGGTTTTTACAATACCCTGGCGCGCTTCATCCAGGATCGGTTCACGGAGAAGCTCGGGCCGAGCGCGGGACTGGTGGAGAAAATGTTCTCGCGCTTCATGGAGGGGCTCGATCCGACCGAGTTCACGCTCAAGGAAAAAGCGGGGTTCGTCGCGCAGGGTGTTCTTTCCGGGAAAATCTTCGAGCTGGCCAGGCCGGGTAACATCTCGCTTTGGCGCGAGCTTTCAGGTTATTTCGCCCAGCCGGAAGTGAAAGCGCGACTGGCGCGCGAAGTGGCCGATATCGCCGAACCGGAGCGCCGCACCTTCGTCATGGCGAACGCCGCCTGCGAGCAGCTCGCCTTTCGTTTCTTCGAGAAATTCGTGCAGCAACTCAACGCCGGAAATGTGATCGAGAGCATCCAGGCTCTGGCCAGCATCGCGCCGATCCTCGTCGTGCTCGCGCCTTACATCTACGCCTTCCACAGTCAGGCGCCTTCGCGGCGTTGGCTGCGCGAGATCTGCCGCGACTTCACGGGCGCGATTCCGCCCGTCTTGCAAAACAAAAAGCGCGCCTGGTTTACCGACACGCTCGAGGACGTGAATGGCGTCTCGACCACGATTCGCAAAATGGCGGCAGAAGCGCGCGATGCGGGCAAAGACCTGATCGTGGTCACCTCTTGCGGCGCCCTCACGCTCGATGGTCTGCCGATCAAGAACTTCAAACCCATTGGCGAATTCGAGCTGCCCGAGTACGAGCTGCAAAAACTCAGCTTCCCGCCCATTCTGCGAATGCTCGATTACATCCAGCGCGAAAATTTTTCCGAAATCATCATCAGCACGCCGGGACCGGTCGGCCTCACCGCGCTCCTCGCCGGCAAGATGCTCAACCTCGAGACAAGCGGCATCTATCACACCGATTTCCCGCAATACATTCGTATCCTGACCGAAGACAGCTTTCTGGAGAGCCTGGCCTGGAAATACATGCATTGGTTCTACGGCCAGCTCGACACCATTTTCGTTAACTCCGAGCAGTACCGGCAAAGCTGGATCGATCGGGGAATCGATGCCGCCAGGCTCAAGATCCTCCCGCGCGGGCTCGATACCAGGCTTTTTACTCCGGGCCGAAGCGAGCCCGAATTTTGGAAACAATTTGGGAGCGACGGCGCTGGCGTGCGTCTTTTGTTCGTTGGGCGGGTCTCGAAGGAGAAGGATCTCGATATTCTCGTCCAGGCCTTCCGCAAACTGCGGCAGGATAAAGTCCCGGTGCAACTGTCGATTGTCGGGCACGGACCCTATTCCGAAGCGCTTGCCAAGATCATGCCCGAGGCCTGCTACACCGGCTACCTGAATGGGACCGAACTGGCCACGGCCTACGCCTCCTCCGACATCTTCGTCTTCCCCAGCACCACCGACACCTTCGGCAATGTCATCATCGAAGCCCAGGCGGCCGGTCTGCCGGTCGTGGTTTCCGATGTCGGCGGTCCGCGGGAACTAGTCAGCGACGGGGTCAACGGCCTTATCACAAAAGGGCGGGACGCGGCCGACTTCACCGCGGCGGTTCGTCGTCTCGTCGAAGACGAGTCGCTGCGCAAAAGAATGAGCGCCGCCGCCCGCCACAGCGTGGAGGATCGCAGTTGGCCGAGCGCGTTTCGAAAATTCTGGTCCGCGACTCAAATCGATTGAAGAGGGAATTCCCATTCGTCCTCCTCGTGAGGCGCTCCTCCGAGTGCAGCAACTGAATCGTCCTCGATAATTGGCCCGAGACGAGAAGGCCGGCGCGGGGCAGGGCGATGGGGCTTGCTTTTTCACGGTTTCGCGAATAGGAGGCAGGTGGAACGTGAGCTCAGGCTCGCAGTCTAAGACAACCAACCAATAAAATGAAAAAGACCCACCTTCTCTGCGTGGCGATCAGTGCGGCCGTTCTTTTGAGCAGTTGCGCGAATCAAAGTCAACCCATCGCTGCCGCCGACAGTTCACGGCGAGGCCTGGTCGATCCTGGTTCCGTCGCGCCAGTTAGTGGCGGACCAGCGGGGCACCCGGGCAGCGCCCGCCAGCGATTCCAGCCGTAACTGAGCTCCGGGCTGCGTCTGGGCGGGCCCGCTTTCCCGCACTTTCGTCCATGAAGCGGATGGTGAGGCCGTGCCAGGCTCACCGTATGACTAACGAATAGAGGGGGCCCTGCGGATTGAGCAATTCCGTTTTGTGCCGCGAGACGGCGAGGTAGACCTGCAGGCACCAGAGAAGGAGGAGGGCGGCGGCCAGAGCGCAGCATCGCGCTCCGGTCAGGCGCGGCCGGGGGAAACGGGCGAGGAGGTTGCAGTTCGTCGCCATCTCGAAGGCGTTGATGATTAGGAGAACGACCGCGCCCGCCAGCAGCGGGTAGGCGAGCCAGTTAAAGTAAAGGGCGCGGCCGAATTCGCCTTGGAAGAGGCAATGCAGGGCGCGGGTCGTCCCGCAAAAAATGCAGGGCAGACCGGTGATCGCTCCGCAGGAGGTGGCAAATGGAAACCAGCGCGGCAGGTGGCTTGGCGGAAGCCAGGCGAGGGCGAGGAGCCCGACCGGCAGAAGCGCGAGATTGATCGCGCGCCATTGCCTGGCGCCACTCCTGAGGCGGGGATGGCGGGGTGATCCAATCATACGAGTGGCGCCGGCGGAGCGGGCGGCGGGGGTTCCTGGACCGGCGGAACGTCCAGCGGGAGCCCAGGAGATGGGAGTTCAGCGGTCGGCCTAACGACAGCCCAGACATCGTATGGGTCGCCGAATTGGCGGATGAAACAGAGCGGGTAGGTGAAGAGAAACATCACCACGGGAAGAAGGATGACCGTGCCGATGTAAGGCAGGGCCGCGATGCAACACGTCACGCAGGCCGCGAGGCAGCCGATCATCGCGGCCGCGACGCAGAGCACGATGTAGAAGAGACCAAAAAGCAAAAAAGCAACCGGATTGGCCGCGATCAATTCCCAGACAGCGCGAAAAGCCGCCATCGCGTCGCAGCGCTGCCGATACATCACCGGCACCATGAATTTCAAGATGAGCCCGATGACGACCGCGATGAGAAAGAAAGCGACGGCAAAGAGAATGATGATCGGCAGCGGGAGAAAAACCTTATGCGAGTGCCAGCCGAGCACGAAAAGAAGGGCGAGGCCGCCAAAGACCAGGATGCTGCAAAAGGTGACGACGAGTCGGATGATAAAATAGCGGTTCCCCTCGGCGTGATATTCGCGCCAGGGCTCGGCGATCGCGCCCCGGTTGCGCACGATACAATCGGTGAACATGAAATGGCCGCGCGCGTTCAGCCAGAGGAGGAGGACGATGATGGCGAGAACGAAGAGACCGCCACCGATCGCGAGCGGGATGACCCAGGGCGGCATGTCCTGGAACGAAAAAGAATTCATCCGGGTGCGGGCCTCCCAATCCCAATCGCTATTGCCGAGTGGACGCCGGAAATTGAAGCCACCGCCGCTGAACATGGTCGCGAGCCAGGCGGCGAAACCGATCACGAACCATTTCCCGATGTCGAAAGGTCGGAAGAGGATTTTCTTCGTCGTTTCAAATGCTTCGCCGAAGGGGGCGAAGATCTCGATCGGTCGTTCGCTTGGATCCATGGGATCAATTCCAACCAATCCCGAGGGGCTTGGCAAGACTGCGATCACGCTCCGCCGCGCATTTCGAAGGTCCTCTGGAGTACGTCGTCCCATCCGTTGCGGGAACGGCATTTGTAGCCGGCAATCGGTGGTCCCGACCCGGGCCGGGCCAGCCACGAGCCAGATCAGCCGGATCCACCGTCGAGCATCGCCGGGCTCGAGATATCATTGGCTCGTTGACGCCTCCCTCAGCGTGTGGCCACAGATCAGCTCGTCGACGTCTCCCCAGCGTGCGGACGACAGATCAGAGCCGCCGTCTCTCGATAAAGGGAACGCAAGGTGGGTGAGGAGGAATGCTCAATAGGGGAAGTGGAAGAATGAAACAATTGCCGCGGGCCGGGCTTCAAATTTTCCCCTCACCGCAGGGTCTGCCTCCAATCGCCGCGCGTCATCCAGGAAATTTCCGGTTGACCTTCCACCGCGCGCACCCCCAGACTTGCCTCCGCTTGCCGATTCCAATGTGCCCCGCCCACGCTTCAGTGCGAAACCCACCACCCGCGCAATTGGCGCAGGACAGTCGTTTTACACCCAATCGGCATCTTGCGTGCCCATTTCCCATTGACTCGAAGGCGGAAAGTTCGGCTCGAGACAAAGGGCAAATCGACCAATTCGATTTTGAGCTGGGCTCGCGTTTGGAGGTTGCTAACGACCACGCGGTAATGCGGTTTGGGACGGGGCATGGTCCCTTCTACAAACCCAAAACAAACAACGCGAGGAAGAAATCAAAACCCCCCGTGCACGCGAAAATGCACTCGCCCGTATACTCAATTTCGTCTACTTCTAGTTAGGTCTATGCGCGCCTTCCTGAAAACGAAGACGGGACAGCTTGTCTTTTTCGCGTTTGTGACGATCTCTGGCTTTTTCAGCGTTTACAGTTTTGTCGATTTGGTTCGCGAGAAGCACGTGCGATTTATCAATCAAGATCTTGAAGACGCGTGGACGCAATCACAGAAGCTGCCTCTAGGCTTTGCCCGGGGCGAAGACTACCTTCGAAGATTGAAGTCT
>DATBDG010000103.1:0-3923 GCA_036270055.1 Chthoniobacterales bacterium | reverse complement strand
CTTTCCTTGCACCGAACGCCATCAGCCCGCGTCGCGCCGCTCGCAAAGTTCGTCGCAGTGGAACACCGCGACCAGCACAGGTGGACGTGTGCGCTACCCGGAACTCGCCCTGCACCCCGCACAAAAAATTGTTAACCGCAGGGTCCGCTCGTGAACTCGACCCTCCCTTGGATCGCGCTCCTTCTTCCGCTCATCTCGGCGGCCATCATTGCGATCGCGACGCGCCCAATGCGGACGGTGAGCGCTTTGATTTCGGTCGGCGCGGTGCTCGGCAGCTTCGCTTGCGCCTGCGTCGTTTTTTTGCAAGAAACATCTGGCGCGGCCGCGATTTCCTGGATCAACCTCGGTCCGATCTTCTCCGTTCCGCTCGGTCTGACGCTCGATCCGCTCAGCCGCTCGATGCTTTTCATGGTCACCGGGGTGGGCGCCCTCATTCACATCTACTCGTTAGGCTATATGGGCGCGGACGAAGGCAAATCGCGCTACTTCGCCGGGCTCTCGCTCTTCATGTTCTCCATGCTCGGAATCGTCCTGGCGAACAACTTCGTCATGATGTTCGTCTTCTGGGAACTGGTCGGGGTCAGCTCTTATATCCTGATCGGGCACTGGTTCGAGCGCGCCTCGGCGGCGGACGCGGCGAAGAAAGCCTTCATCACCAATCGACTAGGCGACTTCGGTTTCATGCTCGGAATCCTGATGACCTGGAGCGCGACGGGTTCGTTAATCTTCAGCGAAATTTCCGCGAAGATGGCGGCGTTCACCGGCCATACCGCGTATCTCACCGCCGCGGCGCTCCTCGTTTTCTGCGGCGCGGTTGGGAAATCGGCGCAGTTTCCGCTCCACGTCTGGTTGCCGGACGCAATGGAAGGTCCGACGCCCGTCTCCGCCCTCATTCATGCCGCGACGATGGTGGCGGCGGGCGTCTACATGCTGGTGCGGGTCGGGTTCCTGATTAATGCCTCGTTAGGCGCGCTTACGGTCGTTGCCTGGACCGGGACGATCACCGCCCTCCTCGCCGCTCTCATGGCGACGCAGCAGAACGACATCAAACGTATCCTCGCCTATTCCACTCTCTCCCAGCTCGGCTACATGGTGATGGCGGTCGGGCTCGCTTCGGGTCCGGCGGCGATGTTCCATCTCTTCACGCATGCCGCCTTCAAGGCACTGCTCTTCCTCGGCTCGGGCTCGATCATTTACATGCTGCACCACGAGCAGGATATCTGGCAGATGGGCGGACTGGCCAAGCGTCTGCCGATCACTTTCCTCACCTTTATGGTCGGAACCCTGGCCCTTATCGGGTTCCCGGGCTTCAGCGGATTCTTCAGCAAGGACGCGATCCTCGCCCTCGCTTACGAGCGCAACACGCTCATTTTCGTCTTCGCTGCTTTCACCGCGCTCCTGACCGCGTATTACATGACGCGCCTCGTGGTCGTAGCTTTTTTCGGATCGCCGCGCAGTCAAAGTGCCGCCCAGGGCGCGGAGTCACCCGCTGTCATGACGGTTCCGCTCGTCATTCTTGCGATTCCGGCGGCGCTGGGCGGCTTTGGATTCTTCGCGGCGCGGTTTCTGATCTTGCCTAACGAGAAGCACAATCTTCTGGCGGTGCCGCTGATCGCTTTCGCCTCGCTTCTCGTGGGCGCGTTGAGCGCCTTCGCGCTCTATCGCAACCGCACAAGCGATCCCGTCGATATCGCACTCTTCCGCCACCGTTTTTATATCGACGAGTTGTATGCGTTTCTGATCAGGGCGACGCAGGGCGTGCTCGCTTCCATATCCGGGTTTGTCGATCGCTGGATCCTCGACGGCGCGATTGTCCGTGGACTGAGCGGCGGAATATGGGGGAGCGGATTTTTGCTCCGCCTTTTGCAGGTCGGCAACCTGCAGGCTTACGGATTTATTTTCGGGCTCGGCATCATCGGACTCATTTACTTCACCGTTTTCCACTGATGCTGCTTTTTATCGTTCTCGCACCGCTCCTCGCCGCGCTCCTCATTTTGCTCGGCGCCCCCGCCCGCCGGACGGCGCTCGTCGGCGCGGCGGCGACCGCTCTCGTCTCCCTCGCGTCCTTGTTCCTTTACGACCCGGTGCGGGGCGGGTTTCAGTTCGTGAGCTCGTTTCCGATCAGCCAAAGCTGGCGACTCCAGTTCTTGTTAGGCGCGGATGGGCTCAGTCTCATCATGCTTTTTCTCGCCGGGCTCGTCCTGCTCTGCGCGGTCTGGTTCACGCCGCCGATTGAAAAATCGGAGGGCCTCTTTTACGCCTGTCTTCTTTTCGTCGCGAGCGGGGCAATCGGGGCTTTCGCTTCGCTTGATCTGTTTTTCTTCTACGCCTTCCACGAGCTGGCGCTGATCCCGACCTTTCTGCTCATCGGCATCTGGGGATCGGGCAACCGCTTCGCCGCCGCCTGGAAAGTCACGATCTATCTCGGGGTCGGCAGTTTCATTCTTCTCCTCGGGTTGATCCTGCTCTATCGCAGCGTGCCGCCCGCTTTGCGCAGTTTTGATTTGCGCGCGCTCCAGGCGATCGCGGCTACGGGAGGAATCGCGCCGGCAGCGCAGAACCAGATTTTCTTCCTCCTCCTCATCGGCTTTGGCGTTTTGATTTCGCTTTTCCCGTTCCACACCTGGGCGCCGGAAGCCTATGCCTCCGCCCCGGCCTCAGCCGCGATGCTGCACGCTGGCGTGCTGAAGAAATTCGGCCTTTACGGACTGCTGCGATTGGCCATGCCGTTGCTGCCGCAAGGAGCGCAGCATTGGAGCACGCTCCTTATCGTGCTGTTGTCAGGCAACATTATTTATGTCGGCCTCGTCACGATCGCGCAGAAGCGGCTCGATTGGATGCTCGGTTATTCGAGCGTGATGCATATGGGCTACATCTTTCTCGGGATCGCGAGCGCGAACGTGATCGGCCTGAATGGTGCCGCCGTCCTCATGTTTGCCCACGGCATTTCAATCGCGCTCCTCTTCGCCCTCGCGGGAGAAATCCGGCGGCGCACCGGCAGCCTTGTTTTCAGTGATCTCGGCGGCCTGGGCAAGGTCATGCCCTTCGCCGGATTCGCTTTTGGCATCGCGACTTTTGCCGCCATCGGGCTGCCCGGTTTCGCGAATTTTGCCGCGGAAGTGATGGTTTTTTTCGGAGCGTTTCGGGTCAGCGCCGACTGGCAGGGCTTTCATCGTTTTCAAATCGCGACCGTCCTTGCGCTCTGGGGCGTGGTCATTTCCGCGGTTTACATGCTGCGCGCTTATCGCTCGATTTTCATGGGCCCGCCTAACCCAGAAAGCTTTCGGGGGGACTGGAGCGCCGCGCCGGATCTGGCGCAGGCGCTGCGGCTGCCGGTTACCCTGTTGATCGCCGCGACCCTGATCGTCGGATTTTTCCCGAACAGCCTGCTGCAGCTCTTGCGCCCGACCTTCTCGCCGCAGATCACCGCCACCACCAAACGATGATTCCGGCGCCCGCACTCGAAATCGCCGTACTTTGTTGGGGTCTGATTCTCCTCCTGGCGGAAGCGTTCGCCGGCAAAACGAACCGGCGCCTGTTAGCGGTTGCCGGCATCGCGGGCCTGGCCGTGGTCCTGGTCGCGAGCTTTTTCCTCGCCCCGCCTCCGCCGGCGAGCGGGAGCGGCTTCTGGAGTTTCTACACTGCCGATCCACTCGCGATTTTCTTCAAGCGTTTCGCGATCGTGACCACAATCATTGTCCTGATCATGGCGATTGACTACGCCCCGGCGATCCAAATGGGGGTGCCGGGCGCGAATCCGCATGCGGGGCTCGGGGAATTTTTCACGCTCCCGATTTTCACCTGCGCGGGATTGATGTGGATGGCGTCGGCGATCGATTTCGTGATGATCTTCGTCTCGCTCGAGCTGGTCACCATTTCGTTTTACATCCTCGTCAGCTACACACGGCGCAATGCTCTCTCGC